>CAMUNZ010000046.1 GCA_947090385.1 uncultured Campylobacter sp.
ATGTTTAAAGAAACTATCGAAAATAGTGCAATTAAATTTGCAACAAAACAAATAAAGTCAGAGTTAAAAAAGAGTTTAAATATAGAAATTTTAGACAAAGAATTTCTGCGAATTCCACAAAATAAAAAATATATGCTTTATGCACATATTCCATTTTGTAGTGTTTTTTGCCCATATTGTTCTTTTCATAAATATAAATTTGAGCCAAATTTATGTAAAGAGTATTTTGTAAATTTAAGAAAAGAAATGGTGCAAATCAAAGATTTAGGATATGATTTTTATCAGATGTATATCGGCGGCGGAACAACTTTAATAGACGAATACGAACTTTTAAAGACATTAGAACTCGCAAAAAAACTATTTTCTATAAAAGAAATTTCATGCGAAAGCGATCCAAATCACATATCAAATTTAAAAATTTTTAAAGGATTGATAGACAGGATAAGCGTCGGAGTACAAAGTTTTGATGATGAAATTTTGAAAAAAGTCGGCAGATTTGAAAAATTTGGAAATCAAAAAACATTAATCGAAAAACTACAAAAAGGCATCGGAGAATTGCCAATTTTTAGTTTAGATTTGATTTTCAATTTTCCATTTCAAAAGAAAAATGAACTTTTAGAAGATATAAAAATCGCAAAATTTCTAGATCCTGAGCAAATTACATTTTATCCGTTGATGAAATCTCCGCTTACAAAAGATTTAATCGCAAAAAGTTTGGGCGTTTCTAATGAAGATAATGAAAAAGAATTTTATAAAATCATATGTGAAAGTTTTAAAGATTTTGATCAAAATAATGTATGGAGTTTTAGCAAGAAATTTTCAAAACTAAACGATGAATATGTAAGCAACAATCACGAATATTTAGGAATTGGAAGCGGTGCTTTTAGTTTTTTAGATGGAAAACTTTTAATAAATGCTTTTAATTTAAAAGAGTATGGAAATTTGGTAAAACAAAACAAAAGCACGGTTATAGCAAAATGTGAATTTGATGAAATTTCGCGAACAAAATATATATTTTTAACAGAAATTTTTAGTAAATTTTTAGATATCAAAAATTTCAATAATTTAAATTTAATAAAAAAAGAAATAATGCTACTTAAAATTTGTAAAGCAGTAAAAGAAAATGGTGATTTCTTAGAAACTACAGAATTTGGCAACTATATGTTTTTAGTTTTAATGAAAGAATTTTACATGACCATGGATAAAATTCGCGCGATTTTTAAAACAGATATAAAAAATGAAAAGATTTTAAAATTATTTCAATAGTTAAAAAATTTTGGCGATAAACCGCCAAAATTTTAATCTACAAACTCAATAAACGCCATTTCGGCAGCATCGCCTTTTCTAACACGAGTTTTTACAATTCTTGTATATCCACCTTGTCTATTTGCATATTTCGGTGAAATATCTGTTACTAATTTTTTAGTAGAAATTTTATCTTGAAGTTTTGCAAAAATCGCTTTATGGGCATTTGCATCACCAACTCTTGCTCTTGTAACTAATTTCTCAATATAACTTCGCAACTCTTTTGCTTTTGGTAAAGTTGTTTCAATCTTGTTGCTATTTATAATAGCAATCGCTAAATTTTTTAAAGTTGCAAGGCGATGAGACGAAGTCCTACCAAGCTTTTTATATCCACATTTATGTCTCATAATATCAATCCTTTTGGGCTTTTAATTCATTAATTTTTTTAAGCAATGCGTCTTTATTTACTTTAGAAGAACCTATCGGATAACCTATTTTTTCCATAACTTCTTTAATTTCATCTAAAGATTTTTTACCTAAATTTTTGAGTTTTTTTAATTCACTTTCATCCATAATAGCAAGCTCACCTATATAAACAATGCCTGCTTTTTCTAGACCGTTAGAACTTCTAGCCCCCAAATTTAATTCGCTAATACTTTCTAAAAGTTTTGAAAGTTCCGATGTTTTGTTGGTAGGAATTGATGAAGAATCTAAATCAAAAATCTTTTTGAAAACAGACATTTGTTGATACATGCTTTCTAAAGAATGCTTAAACGCATCAACAGGAGTTATTTGTCCATCTGTTGTGATCGTAAAAACTACTTTTTCATAATCCGGATTATCATCAACCCTAACATTTAGTATATCATAAACTGCTCATTTAACAGGTGAAAAAAATGCATCTAAAACAATATAGTCCTTATATAAAGAATCATTTCTAATCTCTTCACTAGGAACATATCCTATACCTTTTTCTACAATTATGGTAAATTTTAAGGTAGCATCTTCGTTTATAGTAGCAAGATAAGCTTCAGGATTCACAACTTCAACTAAATCGTTATTTCCCAAATCTTTTCCAACTATCTCTTTAGGGCCTGTAAAACTATACTCTATAATTTCGCGTTCAGAATTGCTATTTTTAGGTTTAAAACGCAAATTTTTTAAATTTATAATAAAAAGTTTAACCTTTTCAAGCATACCACGCATAGAATCAAATTCGTGACTAACGTCTTCTATTTTAACAGCAGTTGGAGCATATCCAACGGTGCTTGTATAAATCAATCTTCTTAGTGGGTGTGCCAAAGTGACACCATAACCTTTTTCAAATGGATAAGCTATGATCTGTGCTACATTCTCGCTAACATTAACAACCTCAATCTCAGTTGGCATATAAGCTGATGTTGTAATTTTTCTCATAATTTATCTCCTAATTATTTTGAATAAAGCTCTACTATAAATCTTTCCTCAACAGGAATGACAACTTCTTCTCTTTCAGGTTTTCTTGTAAAAATTCCAAATTTTTTATCTTTTTCTACATCAACCCAAGCTACTATTCCGGTTTGATTAGTTAATTCCACTGCTCTTACAATTTGTGGATTGTTTTTACTTTTTTCAATAATCTCAACTTTTTGTCCAGCCTCGACTCTATAAGATGGGATATCAACTCTTTTTCCATCAACCAAAATGTGTCCGTGAGTTACTAATTGTCTAGCAAAACGGCGAGTTGTAGCAAAACCCATTCTATAAACAACATTATCAAGTCTTTGCTCTAAAAGTTGAATTAAAATATCACCTGTATTTCCATTTTTTCTTGATGCTTCTTTAAAAAGTGTTCTAAATTGTTTTTCGCTAATTCCATACATAAATTTAGCTTTTTGTTTCTCTCTAAGTTGAGAGCCATAATCGCTAATTTTTCCTCTTTTTTGCCCATGTTGTCCCGGGGCATAAGGTCTTTTATCAAGTGCATTTTTACCAGCAATTCTTCTTTCGCCTTTCATAGCAAGGCTTACACCTAATCGGCGCTCTAATTTTTCAACTGGTCCTCTATATCTAGCCATAATTTATTCTCCAAATTAAATTTAATTATACTCTTCTACGTTTCGGTGGCCTACAACCATTGTGTGCCAATGGTGTGATATCCTTAAAGAATAGAACTTTAATTCCTTGAACTTTTATACCAACTTCTTTTATGCCGTGGTCTTTTGCTTTGTTTAAAGCATCTTCTACGGCTTGCTGCGCTGCATAAGGAGTTGATTTTTTACTTCCTTTGAAATTCAAAGCACCTGCACTACTCCAAGAAATAACATTTCCCATTTCGTCGGTTACAGTTACTGTTGTATTATTAAAAGTAGCTGAGATATAAACTATACCTTTTGCAATATTTTTTTTAACAACTCTTTTTTTAGTTACTTTTCTATTTGCCATTTTTCACCTCTATTTAGCTGCTGCACCAACAGTTTTGCGTTTGCCTTTTCTTGTTCGTGCATTAGTTTTTGTCTTTTGACCGCGAACTGGAAGCCCTTTTCTATGTCTTAAACCTCTATAATTTCCTAAATCCATAAGTGCTTTTATGTCCATAGTGACTTGTTTTCTTAAATCACCTTCAACTACAAAATGTTCTTGAATTTCTTTTCTTATAGCGGCCGCTTCATCTTCTGTCAAATCAATAACTCTTTTATTATAAGAGATACCAACAGCATTAAGAATTTTTCTTGAACTAAAAAGTCCAATACCATAAATATAAGTTAAGCCATATTCGATTCTTTTTTTCTTTGGTAAATCAACACCAGCGATACGTGCCATAGCTTAACCCTGCCTTTGTTTGTGTTTTGGATTTGCGCAGATTACATGAACCACGCCTTTTCTTTTGACAATTTTGCATTTGTCACACATCTTCTTTACAGAAGGTCTTACTTTCATAAATTTCTCCTACGAAATATTCCACTAAATGAAATTTTTGCATCTTAGGCCTGATGAAATTTTCAAACCAACTGTTATTAAAATAGTGGTAATTTTAATAACACTTCTTCCTACAGTTATTGCAAGAAACGCAAAAAGGGGCTAATTATATCTAGTTTTTCTGAAATTTTACTTATATCTATAAGTAATTCTACCTTTATCTAAACTATAAGGAGTTAATTCTACTTTTACCTTATCTCCAGGCATAATTTTTATATAATTCATACGCATTTTTCCAGCTATATGACACAAAATTATATGTTTATTATCAAGTTCTACTTTAAAAGTAGCATTTGGTAAAGCCTCTACGACGCTGCCGTCAATCTCTATAATATCATCTTTTGCCATTTTTTCCTTTCTATAAAACAAAAATAAAAACTTTTATTTTATATAAAACTAAATTTATTTTTACTGAATTTAAATTCACAATTTAAAATAATTGATTTCTAAATAATTATAATCTTAAGGTATATTGTGAAAGAATTTTTTAGCAGTATATTTGCAGCTAATCATACAACAGGAATTATATATAGATATTTTATAGGTTTGAAATTTATTGTTGTTGGTGGAGTAATTGGAATTAAATATATCTAAATTTTGTAAAAAATCAAAAAGTCTATTGCAAAATTTGTAAATAATTTAGTTAATAGTTATAAAATGATTTTTTATTTCTAAGGAGAATAATATGAAAAAAATTGCATTATTTTTAACTTTGGCGTTTTTTGCAAATGCAAACGAAATAGCAGAAGCAAAAAATAGTTTAAAAACATCTGTAAATTCGGCTACAAACAAAATAATTCCAGGAATTTCTGATGATGAAAGTACTATTACACTTTTTGTAAAAAAAACAGATGAAAATTTATCACAAAAAAAATCTTTGATTTTGCCCAAAATATCAGATGATAATTCTACTATTACATTTTTTCAAAAAAATAACGAATTAAATGCCACTTGCAAAGCCAATTGCGAATAAAATTTAGCAAAATTTAAAGGAATTTTATGCGTTATAAGTTGGATTATTATGAAAATTTTGAAAAATCGATCGTTTTTTGGCTTGCGAAATTTATGAAATATAAACTATCGTCGCTCTCAAATATAAATATAAAAAATCCAGAAATTTTAAATAATATAAATATAAAATTAAATTCTAAAAATTTAGATTTAAAAATTCTTAAAAATCTTTCAAAAGAGGCAAGAAATGCTGGATTAATCGGGATAAATACTTATATGAATCCTCTTATAAAAATTACAAATTTCTTAAATTCATATAATTTCGATAGTTTAAGTCAAATTGATGAAGAGATAATCACCGGAATTTTAGCGTTTGCAACGTCAAATTTAAGCGATGCAACGAAAAAAAATTATAGAATCGCAGTGATAAATTTTTTCAATTTTTTGGATAAACAAAATAGTTTTGAAGGAAGTTCTTATTTTTTTGGGATAGAATTAAAAAATTTTAGCAATATTCGAGGAAATAAAGGCGTAAAATTGCCAGAATTTTTAAGCGAAGACGAGGCTTTAAGATTTATCCAAGGTATTGATCAATTTCAGTTTAAATCAAATGGCGATCGCAATAAATGTCTTATAAAAATTATAATTTTTACAGGAATTAGAGTTAGCGAGGCTTTGAATATAAACAAAAAAGATATCACAGAAGAAAACGGACTTTTTGTGATAAGAATTCGCGGAAAAGGAAACAAATACCGCATCGTCATGATAAAAAAAGATTTGATAAAAAATTATTTAACAAATATGAAAACAAATTTTTTAAGTGATGGTTATTTATTTGTAAATTCAAAAGGAAATAAAATCTCACAACCTTATGTCGCGCATATCGTCGAAACGATTTTATTAAGTTGTGGAATTCGAAAAGAAAAAAACGGTCCACACATGCTTCGTCACACATTTGCCACATTGCTTTATAAAAAGCATAAAGATTTGATTTTAGTTCAAGAAGCTCTAGGACACGCGAGTTTGGATACTTCAAGAATTTATACTCATTTTGATAGTGATAGATTAAAATTGGCAGCAAAAGTCGCAGAAAATTTAGCAAAAGACGCAAAAAACTAAAAATAATAGATTTAAAAACGTTTTAAACTTTTATCAAATTCTTTGAAATTTGGCATAAATTTTTCTATAAAATCATAAAAATTTTTACTATGATTTGGATATTTTAAATGCGAAATTTCATGCAAAACTACATAGGAAATTTCGTTTAAATTTCTGCTTGCAAGTTTGTAAGAAAAATTTATTTTAAAATTTTATTTTGGAATTTAATCAAATTTTCACTATTTTTTGCAAAAATTTTAAAATTTAGCCGATTTTGTTTAAATAAATTTATATCAAAATTTTCAAAATCAAACTCGCAAGAATTGCAAATTATCTTTTCTTTTAAACTTTCATCAAATTTTATATCAGATAAAATTCCAAAAAAAATTATTTTATCTTTTGGAATTTGCGGAATTTTTGCAAGAATATTTTTTATCCAAATTTTGTTATTTTGTATAAAATTTATGGCTTGATTTTTACTAAAATTTTGCGGCAAAGATGCCGAAATTTCGCCCATTTTTGAAATTTTAAGTCTAGCAAATTTTACTTTTTTGTATGAAATTTTTACAGAAAATTCGCCAAAATTTACACAACTCGTTTTGTTTGCCATTTTCTACTAATCCAGCGAAATAAATTTGCAAATCCTCTTAAACTTTCATCACAACAAAATCCAATCCAAATTCCAACAACTCCAAGCCCAAAATGAATTCCGCATAAATATCCGATAGGAAGACCGATACAAAACATAAAAATCATGCCCATATACATAGGAAATTTCGCATCTCCAGTGGCTCTTAGAGCATTTACCATAATTATATTTAGAGTTCTAACAATCTCTAAAATCACAGAAAGATAAAAAATTGGCTCCATTATAGCACGAGTTGCGCCTTTTAAATTTAGCAAATCCATTACAGTTTCACGCGAGAAAAATATGATCAAAACAACGCAAAAAGTAATTATAAGTGATAAATAAAGACTTTTAAAAGTTCGATTGTAAGCACCTGTAAATTTTCTCGCACCGATCAAATGACCGACAATAATCTCATTTGCCATAGATATCGCAGAACAACCCAAAAATATCAAACTTGAAATTTGAAAATATATAGAATGAATACTTAGCGCATTTGATCCCATCGTGCCAACAAAAGCAAAAGCAATTAAATATTGCACCATCCAAAGGACATTTTCACCAGCCGCCGGAATACCGATTGAAAGAATTTTTTTAAGTACATCGGGTGAAAAAGTAAATAACAATTTAAAATAAAATTTAATTTTTGCAATATAAATCAAAGTAAAAAACAGAGCAAAAAAGCCAAACATTCTACCTATAATAACGCTAATAGCAACACCTTCAAGCCCTAAAACAGGAAAACCAAAAAATCCAAACAAAACAAAAGAATTTATAACAAGTGTGATTAAATTCATAAATCCACCGATTACCATCACGGCAAATGCATGATTATAAACCCTTAAAACAGCCGATAAAACGATAGCGATACAATCAAGCATCATAGCAATACATAAAATTTTAAGATAATTATAAGCTTCATCGATTATATCTGCTGGAACTTTTAAAATTTCAAGCGCAAATTTTGCATTTGTTGCTATCAAAAATGAACAAACAAATCCTAAAAGTGTATTAAATGTTATACTAATATGCAGAGATTTTAAAGCAAGCTGTCTATTTTTAACTCCTAAACTTTGTGCTATAACAACTGAACAACCGACACTTAAAAAACTAAAGATTGTTATAAAAAATATCATTATTTGATTACCAGCCGCCATTGCGCCGACTAATTTTACACTATAATGAGTTACCATGATTGTGTTTATAATGACAGTTGCGAAACGAAGCAACATGTCAAAAATATAGGGACAACTAAACGTTTAAGCGATAGATCTATTATCATAAAAGCCTTTCGATTTTGCGCAAAATTGTGTGGAATTTAACTTTATAATTTAATTAAAAAATCCTAGAAAAAACTAGGATTTTTTAATTTAAAAACGTCTGAAATTAGGTCTATTTTTACTATTTTGTTTTAAAATATCATCAAGTTCTTTTTTCATAGTAGATAAAAATTCACTTTGTTGTTTTTGAATATCTACTAAATTTTTCATGATATCACTTAATCCATTGATTTTATTTGATAAAGAATCGACTTTTAAACTTATTTGTGCAAAATCAGCCTTTGAGTTATCTTGCTTTTCTAAATTTTTAACATTTGCATCCAAATTTACAAATT
>CAMUNZ010000047.1 GCA_947090385.1 uncultured Campylobacter sp.
TCCAAATTTTCTATAAACAAAATCATTATTTGTTATGTTTTTTTTGTTTCTATATCGCATTTTTTGTCCATTTTTATCAAATTTCACACCATAAAATTTTAATCTTTCACACATATTTGTATTGCAATTAGAAATTTTAATATTATTTTCTTTTAAAAAATTAGCTAAATGTTTTGAAACATCATATTTGTAAGCAAAATGTTTTTGCGGAGAAATAAATTTATAGCAAATTTGATGAAAAATTATTACAGAAGAGTTTAAAACAAGTGAAATTATCATAAAAATAGCGAAAAATTTATATTTTTTTCTGAAATTTGGAAGTCTTCTGCGATAAGAAATAAAAAAAATTTTAACCATTAAAGGCACGCAAATAACGCAAAATGGCAAAAATTCTTCAAGTTCTAATCTTTGTCTAAAAGATAAAAGAGAACAAAAACAAAAACTCACAAAACATATAAACCAAATTAAATCTTTTCCGCCTTTTATGCAAATTCTATAAATCACATAAACAAAATATATGAAAAAAAATGGCGAAAAGACAGCAGCAAAAACCCCAATAGTATCCAAAAAATAACCTTTTGGTTTTCCATCTACATTAAACTCATTTAAAAAAAATGAAACAATCAGCAAAACAAAAATAAAAAATGCTTTTTTTTGATTTTTCATATGAATTTGATAGAAAAAAAACGCCAAAAAGAATATAGAAAAATTTTCAAAAATAAAAAGTGAAATTATCAATAAACAAATTTGTAAAACAAAAAAACCTTTTTGCTCACAAAAAATTATAGCAAGCGTAAAAAATATGCACAAAACTGCATTATTTACTAAAATAGAACTTGCAATAACTCCCGGCATTAAAGAATAAATCACTATGCATAAAATAGCGTCAAATGGCTTTTTTGTGATATTTTTGGATATAAAATAAAGTAAAATCAAATTTAAAAAATGTATAAAAACAAGAGGAATCCTTAAAGCAAAATCATTATTTTCAAAAATTTCGCAAGAAAAACGGACGATTTTTGCTATCAAAGTTTCATTTTTAAAAAAAATATTTGCTTCATAAATACTTATACTTAAATTGTTTATGGCGATTAATAAAAAAAATAAATTCAGTAAAAAAATGAAAAATATAGAAAAAAATTCAGATTTTTTCATATTTTTTTACTTTTATCATGCAAAAAGTGGTAAAAAATAGTATCGCGATTAAAGATGTGATAAAAATTTCCCAGCCAAAATTTCTATAAACAAATCCTGGTAAAAAACTTCCCAAAGCCCCACCAGCATAATAAAAACTGATATAAATTCCATTTGTTATAGGTTTGTGAACTTTTGCTTTTTTATTTACAAAAGCAGAAGCTAAAGAATGCACTATAAAAAATCCTATCCAAGATAAAAACATAGCAAAGAAAATAACAAAATAATTCTCATTTAAAAGCAAAAATAATGAAAAAATAAAAAATAAACATCCATAAAATATCGCTTTTGGTGCAGTTTTAAAAAAAATTTTTATCCTTCTTACATTAAAAGATATCAAAACACTAAAAGCATAGCCGACATACATCATGGCCGTTTTAAATCCGTCAAATTCTCCAGAAATTTTTGAAAGTTCAAAAGGAATATAATTTAAAATAGCTTGAAATACAAAAAAAACACTAAAAACAGCAAAAAATGAAAATTTGTTATATTTTATTAAAAAAACATTTTTTATATCACTAAATTTTGGTTTTACGGCTTTTATAATTCTATTTACTTTCATAAAACTTAACAAAATCGAAAGCAAAATCAAAGAAAAACCTAAAATATATATAAAAAATTTCCAAGAATAAAAATCGCTTAAAACACTGGATAAAAATCTTCCAACAAAACCGCCAATAATCGTAACGCCTATATATTTTCCAATGGCTGATGAAATTTGTTTTTGTGGCGTATTTAAAGCAATATAACTCATTATACCAGTTAATGCAGCAGGTATAAAAAGTCCTTCTATGCCACGCAAATTTAACATCACAAAATATGAGTTAAAACTAGCAAACAAAATTTGACAAATTCCAAGAAAAAAAAGTGCTACAACAAGAATTTTTTTGATAGAAAATTTTTCAAGAATATATCCATAAAATACACTAGAAATAGCAAGCGGCAACATAACAGAAGTAGTAAAAAGCGAAGTTTGAATTTTACTAAATCCAAACTCATTTTCAAAAATAGGTGCAATCGGTTGAGGAGCATACATAACGCAAAGCGCAAGTGCTGCACATAAATAAATCAAAAATTTATTTAAATCACTCAAATCCTAACATCCCAAAAAAATTCGATCCAGTCTTTTGCTTCATGTATCGCAAAATCAGGTTTTATAAGCGCTTTTTCTTTAAAAAATATAGTAGCGATTTTGATCTCGCTTTGAGAATATCTTTTTGATATCGCTTGACGAATAGTAATCATACTTTCGCCACTATCTACGATATCATCGACTAATAAAATTCTTTCAAATCCGTTTAAATCTGGGATATTAAAAATATTAATGGTATCAAGCCTTTCATTTTCATCGTAATGAATAGAATTTAAACTAAAACAATTTCTAGTTTTTAAAGCCACGCTTAAGCAATGTGCTAAAGTAAGACCACCTCTTGCAATTCCAACGATACAATCTGGATCAAATTCTTTTTGAATTTTTAAAGCATATTCTTTTATATCTTTTTCAAATTCATCATAACTGTAATAAATCATTTTTTTCCTTTAAAATTTAAAAATTTCTGGCATAGAAGATGCTAAAAATGCCAAAAAACTAATCAAAGCAAGCGTAATAATACCAAGATTTAACTCTTTATATCTTCCTTGCCAAATTCTTACAATAACATATGTTAAAAATCCGAAACTAAGCCCGTTTGTAATCGAATAAGTAAGTGGCATTAATATAACGATGAAAAATGCTGAAATTAAAATCGCATTGTCGCTGTAATCAATTTTTCCAAGTTCGCTAAACATTAAAATTCCAACCATTATTAAAATAGGATAAATCGCATTTGGTGGAATTGCTTTAAAAAGTGGCAACATAAAAAGTGTTAAAACAAAAAATAATCCAGTAAAAATCGCCGTAAGCCCACTTCTTCCGCCAGCTTCAACTCCGCTTGCGCTTTCTGCAAAAGCCGTAACAGTGCTAGTTCCAACAACAGCTCCAGCTAAGCTAGAAACAGCATCTGTGGTTAAATTTCTTGATAATTTTTTCATACTTTGTGGGTTATTATCGTTAAAAATATTTGCCCTATTTCCAACTCCAGTTAATGTGCCTATGCTATCAAAAAGATGAGTTATAAAAAAAGTAATAATAAATGGCAAAAATGCTAATTTTAAAGCACCAAAAATATCAAGTTCGCCAAAAATTGGAGATATTGACGCAGGAAGCGAAAAAATTCCATCTGGTTTTGGAGCAAGTTCAAAACACCAAGCTAAAATTGAAGTTATTAAAATAGCTAAAATAAAAGCAGCTTTTAATCTTAAAATCCAAAATCCAATAACTAAAATAAGCCCGAAAATTCCGATTAAAACATTATGATCGCTTAAATTTCCAAGTCCTACAATAGTTGCTTCGTTTGAAACTACAAGCCCCATTTGTTTAAATCCTACAAAACAAATAAAAGTTCCTATTCCGGCGCTTATAGCTCTTCTTAAATCAAGCGGAATCGATTTAATAACCCAAATTCTAAAATTTGTAAAAGATAAAATAGTAAAAAGTAATCCGCTTAAAAAAACGATACCAAGCGCAGTTTGCCAAGGAATTTTTTGAGATATACAAAGCCCAAATGTAAAATACGCATTTAAACCCATACCGACACTTAAAGCAACAGGAGTATTTGCAAATAACCCGTTAAAAATACAGGCAAATATCGTAATTATCGCCGTTGCGCTAATCAATGCTTGCATAGGCATTCCAGCTTCACTCATTATAATCGCATTTAAAGGAACGATATAAATCATAGTCAAAAATGTCGTAAAACCAGCATTTAACTCCTGTGAAATTTTCACATCTTTAAAATTTAAAAAACTCATGAATAAATCTCCAATTCGTTATATAAACTATCTCTTTGAACAGGTATGAAACCAGATGTTTTTATAAGATCTATAAACTCTTTCATTTGTCTGCCATTTTTACTTTGTGCACCGGCGCTACTTTGAATGCTTTCTTTTTCTATTGTGCCGTCAATATCATCACAGCCAAATTCCTGTGCTACAAGCGCCAAACTCATAGTAGAAGTCGCCCAATAAGCTTTGATATGTTTTACATTATCAAGCAAAATTCTGCTAATCGCGTAAGTTTTTAAAATTTCAACAGATCCTAAAATTTCATCTATTTTTAAAAAATTATTATCTCTTTGATAAACAAGCGGGATAAAAGCATTAAATCCACCAGTTTTATCTTGCAAATCTCGAATTCTTAAAATATGATCTATTCTGTGTTCCCTTTTTTCAATATGCCCAAAAAGCATCGTTGCGTTGCTTTGTCTGCCCATTTTATGCCAAATTTCATGAATTTTAAGCCATTCGTCGCTTTTTACTTTTCCATTGCAGAGTTTTTTACGAATCTCTTCATCAAAAATTTCAGCCCCTCCGCCAGGCATAGAATCTACGCCAAATTCAACCATTTTTTGCAAAATTTCTTCGTATTTAAGCCCAAATTTTCGATGGATAAAATCAACTTCAGCAGCTGTCATGGCTTTTACATGCAAAAACGGATATTTTTGTTTTATTATTTTGAAAATTTCAAAATACCATTGCCAAGAAAAATTTGGATTGTGAGATGATACGATATGAATTTCTTTTGTGCCTCTTTGAACAGTTTCATCGACTATTTGCATGATTTCTTCATGACTCATAGTGTAAGCTTTTTCGTTTTTTCGATGTGCAGAAAAAGCACAAAAAAGACAAACATCACTACAAAAATTTGTGGGATTTATATGACGATTTAAATTAAAAAAAACCTTTTTTTGATGGAATTTGGTACGAATTTTATTTGCAAATTTTCCAAGCGTAAAAAGATCTAAATTATAAAGTTTAATTCCATCTTCATAACTTAATCTTTCACGATTTTCAAGCTTTTTTATTAAATCCAAGTTGTTACCTTTCGAATAAAAAGTGACTATTATACAAAAAAAATATAAAAAATCCCTTTTTAATAAAAATAATTGTAATATACAAAAATTTAATTTTTAAGGACTATAAAAAATGTGTGGTATAGTAGGATATATCGGCGATAAAGAGAAAAAAAATATTATTTTAAATGGATTGAAAGAATTAGAATATAGAGGTTATGATAGTGCTGGAATGGCGATAATGAGCGATTGTAATATAAATTATTTTAAAGCTGTTGGGAAATTAGAAAATTTAGTAAAAAAATGTGAAAATTTTAGTTGCGATAGTTTTGGTGTAGCGATCGGACATACAAGATGGGCAACTCACGGAAAACCAACAGAAATAAACGCACATCCGCATTTAGGGGAATTTAGTTTTGTTACACACAACGGAATAATAGAAAATTACAAAGAGATAAAAGACGAATTAGAAAAAAATGGCGTGAAATTTTTAAGTCAAACAGATACAGAAGTTATAGTTCATCTTTTTGAAAAAAATTATGCGAAATTTAAAAATGATTTTAAAGCTTTTGAGGAGACGATTTCTAGACTTACTGGATCTTTTGCAATTTTATTAATAAGCAAAATTGCACCAAAAAAGATATTTTTTGCAAAAAATTCAGTCCCTTTAATCATATCAAAATGTGAAAATGATGAGATATTTTTTAGCTCTTCTGATGCGCCGATAGTTGGATTTGCAAAAGAAGGCGTGTATTTAGAAGATGGAATTTACGGCGTCGCAGAATTTGGAAAGATAAATTTTTATAAAAATAAAAAAGAAATTTTTCCTTCTACACAAAAACTTCCAGAAAGTAAAAATTTAGCCCAAAAAGACGGTTATAGGTTTTTTATGGAAAAAGAAATTTTCGAACAAAGTCAAGTAGTAGCCGAGACATTGATGGGTAGAACAAAAAATTTAAAAATAAATTTTGATGAAATAAATCAAGATATTTTTGACGGAGTGGAAGAAATTTTACTTTGCGCTTGCGGGACTAGCTACAATGCTGCTTTGGTGGCGAGTTACCTTTTTGAAAGAATTGGTAAAATTCGCACAAAAGTAGAAATAGCTAGCGAATTTAGATATAAAAAACCATTTTTAAATAAAAATTCACTTTTTATAGTAATTTCACAAAGTGGCGAGACAGCGGACACATTGGAAGCTTTAAAAATCGCTAAAAATTCGGGATTAAAAACAATTGCTATTTGCAACGTTGATAATAGCTCAATTGTGCGAGAAGCTAAAAATGTGATCTTAACTCGCGCTGGAATAGAAAAAGGCGTGGCATCGACAAAAGCTTTTGCAACTCAAGTTGTAACGCTTTGGATGCTTGTTTTATATCTTGCGCAAATTAGAAACTCAATACCAAAAAACGAGATTGAAAATGAAATAAAAACACTTTTGCATATACCGCAAATTTTAAAAATAAAAGATGGCTTACAAGATAAAATTTATCGCATAAGTAAGCATTATTTACACGGTCATGGATTTTTCTTTATTGGACGGGATATTTTTTATCCTTTGGCTTTAGAAGGTGCTTTAAAATTAAAAGAAATTAGCTATTTGCATGCAGAAGGTTATCCAAGTGGCGAAATGAAACATGGACCTATCGCACTTGCTGATTCTGAGCTTTTTACAATTGCGCTTTTACCTAAAAATGCACTTTATGAAAAAACTAAATCAAACGTAGAAGAGCTTGCAGCGAGGGATTCTTATATATTAGCAATATCACCAAACGAATTTGAAATTTGTGACGATTTTATAAAAACAAGCGAACAAGATCATATTATGAGCGAATTCTTTGAAATGATGGTAATTTTACAACTTTTAGCGCTTGAAATTTCTATAAGACTTGGAAACGATGTGGATATGCCAAGAAATTTGGCAAAAAGTGTAACAGTAGAATAATCGGCAAAACGCCGATTATTTTATAACTATTCCTAATGGAATTCTATCTCTTATAACCCAAACTAAGATTTTTTTACCTTTATAAGATTTAAAAGCCGATTGTAAATCTGATAAATTTTCAACCTCTTTTTCACCTATTTGAATAATTAAATCTCCTGTTCTAAATCCTAAATTTTGCGCTTTTGAATCATCTTTTACAGATGTTATCAAAACTCCTTTAAATCCACTATCTATGCGAAATTTATATCTTAAATCGTCGCTTAAATTTTGAAGTTCTAATCCATCTATAAAATTATCTTTTTTTGTAGTTGAAATTTTATCTTTTTCCATATTTGCTAAAACAAGTTTTGTAGTTTTTATCTTGCCTGCTCTTTCGTAAGTTATTTCAATTTCTTTATTTGGTTGAAGTGAGCCTATGAAATTTTTAAGATCGTTTGCGCTAGATATATCTTTATCATCGATTTTTATAATCAAATCTCCTCTTTTTAATCCCGCTTTTGCTGCTGGCATATTTTCTTCGACATTTGATATCAAAGCACCTTTTTTGCTTTTATAAATATCTTTTTGTTTGTCTGTCAAATTTGAAATCATAACACCGATATAGCCACGATCTATTTTTCCATCGTTTATTAAAGCATAAGCAATCTCTTTTACCATATTTGAAGGAATAGCAAAACCTATGCCGTTATTTCCGCCACTTCTACTTAAAATTGCAGAATTTATACCTATCAAAAATCCTCTGCTATCGACCAAAGCACCGCCAGAATTTCCAGGATTTATAGAAGCATCTGTTTGTATAAAATTTTCATATTGATTAAGTCCTATATTGTCCTTATTTAACGCAGAAATTATACCTTGCGTAATCGTTTCACCAACTCCAAAAGGATTGCCGATCGCAAAAACAATATCGCCTTCTAAAATTTTAGAACTATCGGCAAAAATTGCAGGATTTAAATCTTTTGCGTCTATTTTTATAACCGCAATATCAGTTTTTGAATCCGTGCCGATAATTTTAGCTTTATACTCTTTATCGCTACCGCTTAAATTTACGGAAATTTCATCTGCATTTTCTACAACATGATTATTTGTGATGATATAGCCATTTTTTGTCACGATAACGCCAGAACCAAGAGAAGTTGATTTTTGTGATCTGTTTTGCGGAATGCCAAAATTAAATCCAAAAAAATCTTTTAAAAATGGATCATCAAAAAAATCATCCATAGGACTTTTAAATTTTAAAGTTTTGCTTGTAGATATATTTACAACAGAATTTTTTACCTTAGCTATAGAAGAATTAAAAGATAAAATCTTATTTTGTGCTGGATTTATTCTCTCTAAATCTTCATTAAATTCTTCGAATTTTACCGAATTGGCAAAAATCATAGAAAACAAAAAAATAGACATCAAAAAAATTTTTTTCATAAAATTTTCCTTAACATTAAATTTTTTAAAA
>CAMUNZ010000048.1 GCA_947090385.1 uncultured Campylobacter sp.
TATTTATAAGCGAATAATTAGCAAAAAAAGATATAATTACAGCTTTTTTAAGGAAAAATTTATGTTTGGAATTAGCTTTTCAGAAATTTTGATAATTCTCATCGTTGCAATCGTAGTTTTGGGGCCTGATAAGTTGCCAAATGCAATAATAAATTTAGCAAAATTTTTTAAATTTTTTAAAAAATCTTTAGACGAAGCAAAAGATAGTTTTGATAAAGAAATTAGAATTTCACAATTAAAAGAAGAAGCACAAAAATATCAAGAAAAATTTGCAAGCACTTCGCAAAATATCCGTAAAAAACTAACTTTTGAAGATTTAGATGAGATTAAAAAAGAAATAAAATCCCCAAAAGATCAATTAAATGAAAGTTTGGATGACATAAAAGATGATTTAAAAAATTTATCAAAAAAGGACGCAAATGTTTGAAGAATTTCGTCCGCATATAATAGAACTAAGAAAAAGATTGATTATTTGCGCGGTTGCTGTTTTTGTGATGTTTTTTGTATGTTTTGCGTTTTGGAATCCAATTCTTGCGTTTATGACAAACCCGCTAAAAATGGTATTACCAGAAGGTAGCAATATAATTTTTACTCACGTTGCAGAGCCATTTTTTACAGCCATGAAAGTCGCTTTTTTTGCCGGATTTATTTTTTCTATGCCTATTATTTTTTGGCAATTTTGGCTTTTTGTTGCGCCTGGACTTTATGATAACGAAAAAAAATATGTTTTGCCTTTTGTTATAAGCGCTACTTTGATGTTTATTTGCGGGGCGGCTTTTTGTTATTTTTTGGTTGTGCCAGTCGCTTATAAATTTTTAGTAAATTTCGGCGGTGAGCTTTTTACAGCACTTCCTAGTATAGGCGAATATGTTGGGTTTTTTATGAAATTTATCATAGCTTTCGGGATTAGTTTTGAACTTCCAGTCATAGCCTTTTTTCTCGCAAAAATCGGACTTATAACTGATAAAACTTTAAGTGATCATTTTCGTTATGCTATCGTTGGAATTTTTATTTTCGCAGCAGTTATGACGCCGCCTGATATTTTAAGTCAATTTTTATTAGCATTGCCGCTTGTCGGACTTTATGTTATATCGATTTTTATAGCAAAATCGATAAATCCATGCAAAGAAGAATAAAATGAGTGAATTTTTAAAAGATTATGACTATTTTTTACCACAAAATTTAATAGCCTCAAAACCTATTTTGCCAAAAGAAAACGCAAAACTTTTGGTATATAAAAAAAATGAAGACGAAATTTTGCATTTACATTTTAAAGATTTAAGTGAAATTTTACCACCTTGCGATATCATTTTTAACAATACAAAAGTTATAAAAGCACGAATTTATGGCAACAAATCAACTGGTGGAGAAGTTGAACTTTTATTAAATTCTCCATTAAATGATAATAAATTTAGCGTTTATATAAAAGGACGAGTTAAAAAGGACACAATTTTAAATTTTGATGAAAATTTAAATGCAAAAATTTGTGAAATTTTTGATGATGGGCTTAGAATTGTAAAATTCTGTCAAAACGATAAAATTTTAGATGCACAAAATTTGTATCAAATTTTAAATAAAATCGGTCATACGCCACTTCCGCCGTATATCAAACGAGACGATACAAAAGAGGATGAAAGTTGGTATCAAACGATTTTTGCAAAACATTATGGAGCGGTTGCTGCGCCTACTGCATCATTGCATTTTAGTGAAAAAATGTTACAACAAATAAAAATTTCTCATAAAATTTCATATCTTACATTGCATGTTGGAGCTGGAACTTTTAAAAGCGTCGAATGCAAAAATATAAAAAACCACAAAATGCACGGAGAAATTTTTGAAATTCCAGATGAAACAGCAAAAATAATCGATGGAAAAAATAAAATATTAGGCGTCGGAACGACAGTTACAAGATGCATAGAAAATTATGTAAGAAATCATGAAAAAAGTGGAATTTGTGAGCTTTTTTTAAATCCACAAAATCCGCCGATTAGACAAAATTTTTTGCTTACAAATTTTCACCTTCCAAAATCAACTTTGATTATGTTAGTTGCGAGTTTTATCGGGCTTGAAAATACAAAAAAAATTTATAAAATTGCAGTTGATAAAAAATATAGATTTTATAGTTATGGCGACGGAATGCTTATAATATGAATTATGATATTTTTATACTTATTTTATTGCCGATACTTATAATTATCTTAATCTTTATACTTTTTACAAAATTTGTATTTAAAAAATCACAAATTAGCGAAGATGCGTTTAATTTTAGATCGACAAATATAAGTCAAAAGCAAATTTCAAAAGATTTTATCACAAGCAAACAAAAACAAATTGATATTTTGATGAGATTAAATTTTATTTGTGATACATATTTTCAAATAGCGCAAAATCAAAATACAATAAATATAATTTATCCTCCACAAAATCCAAGATATTTTAAAAGTGATGCGTTATATGCAATAATAATTGCAAATTCGCTTACATTTTTTTTAAACTCAGTTTTTAAAAAATCTTATATAACGATAAAATTTGATTTTAAAAATTTAAATAATAATTTAACTCAATGTGTTTTAAGCGTAAAAAGCGATAAACCGATCGGAAATAACGTAAATTTTGGCAAAATTCAAAATCAAATAATTCATTATGTTCCAGATAATCCGATTTATGAATCGCTTGAAGATATATCTTCTTATTGTAAAAAATTAAATACGATTTGCGAAGCAAACAATGATAGAAATTTAGAATTTACAATAAATTTTAAAATCGAAGCTTTGTCAAATTTCGTAAAAACAAAACAAGATGATATTAATTTTGATGTTTTGATCGCTTCAAATGAGATTACATTTGAAATTTTAAAACAAAGTTTAGAATTTTATGGGATTAAAGTTTTACCAAATCGTAATTCAGATATCGTAAAAAAGCATATTTTAGATAATATTTACACGCCAGATGCAGTTTTTATATCGGCAAATATTTTAATAGATAATCAAGAATATATAGATATTTTAGAGAAAAAATCAACTTTTACTAAATTTATAATTATTTTAGAAAATGAGCAAGATTTAAGAATCATGAAAGATATAAAATTCGATATTTTATATTTAAAATTGCCTTTTGTTTATGAAACAATTTTTTCTTTGATAGATACAATTTTAAAAGAAAAAAGTGATAAAAAAATGCTTAAAAAGGCTTAATTTGCAAGAAAGACTTTTTTATTTTACCTCATCATTAATAACTATTGGAATTATTTTTTCTCTTTCTTTAAGTGTTTATACAACGCTTTTTTTAGAAACGCATTCTTATCATTTTTTTATAAGACAATTGATCGTTGGATTTGTTGGAATAACTCTGATGTGGTTTATTTCTAGATTAAATGCAGATACATTTTTACACTATTTTTGCATGTTTTTGCTATTTTTTTCATTTTTAGCGATGATTATTTTTCCATTTTTTCCAAATTCCATCGCTTCGTCTGCTGGTGGCGCTAAAAGATGGATAAGACTTGGATTTATATCTTTTTCTCCGATTGAATTTTTCAAAATAGGTTTTATATATTTTTTAGCTTGGAGTTTTGCAAGAAAAATAGATAAAAATAAAAAAATGACAACAAAAGAAGAAATAAAAAATATTATACCGCATGGAGTTGTTTTTAGCATCGTTATCGTGATCATATCAGTTTTTCAAAACGATCTCGGACAAATAGCTGTTTTAGGTGCGATTTTATTGATAATGATGGCTATGGCTGGAACTAGTTTTAGACTTATATTTTTAGGAATTTTTGGTTGCATTGTTGTGTTTTTTTTAATCATAGTTTCATCAGAAAACAGAATAATGCGCATAAAAGCTTGGTTTGGCGGAATTCAAGATTATATTTTTAGTTTTTTACCAGATAATTTAACTAAATATTTGCAAACAGATCCAACTCCTCTTCCATATCAAATAGATCAATCAATAAATGCCATAAACAATGGTGGATTTTTTGGGCAAGGGCTTGGACTTGGAGTTTTAAAACTTGGATTTTTAAGCGAAATTCACACGGATTTTGTAATTGCTGGAATTTCTGAAGAGATAGGATTTGTCGGGATTTGCATTATAATTTATATATTTTATGTCATATTTTTTGAAATTTTCCGCACTGCATCAAAAACAGAAAATAAAATTTTTTATCTATTTTGTTTGGGCATAGGTTTTATGCTATTTTTCTCGCTTTTAATCAATTTATACGGAATAACTTCTATTTTTCCAATCAAAGGAATTGCAATTCCATTTTTAAGTTATGGCGGAAGTGGACTTTTAGCAAATTCTTTAGCAATTGGGCTTATTTTAATGATTTCAAAACAAAGGAGCAATGTATGAAAATCGCGATAACTGGCGGTGGCACTGGCGGACATTTGGCTATTGCTAATTCGATAGCAAAAGAGTTAAAAAATAGAAATATAGAAACTATTTTTATCGGAAGTAAAAACGGGCAAGATCAAATGTGGTTTGAAAATAGCGATTTATTTAATCAAAAATATTTTTTAGATAGTAAAGGGGTTGTAAATAAAAAAGGTTTTGCAAAAATTTTATCTCTTTTTAAAATAATAAATTTAGCTTTTGAATGTAAAAAAATTTTACGACAAAATCAAATAAATGCAGTTTTTAGCGTGGGCGGTTATAGCGCCGCACCGGCTAGTTTTGCAAGCGTGATTTGTAAAATTCCGCTTTTTATACATGAACAAAATGCCTTCATGGGGCGACTTAATAATCTTTTAAAAAAATATGCAAAAAAAATTTATAGCTCATATTTGGAACCAAAATACGATTATCCAGTCGATGAAATTTACTTTAAAACAGCAAGATATAGAGACAAATTAAAAACTATAATATTTCTTGGCGGATCGCAAGGTGCAAATTTCATAAACGAACTCGCAAAAAATTTGGCAGAACGACTTTTAGATCAAGGATACAACGTAATTCATCAATGCGGAAATAAAAATTTCGAAGAAACACGAAAATTTTATAGAGATAATGAATTAAATGTAAAAGTCTTAGGATTTCACAAAGAAATTTATAAATACATAGCAAGCGCTGATTTAGCGATTTCTAGGGCTGGAGCCAGTGCTTTATGGGAACTTTGCGCAAATCGTTTGCCTACGATTTTCATACCTTATCCATTTGCTGCAAACGATCATCAAAATTTCAATGCAAAATTTTTAAGCGATAAAAACTTAGCATTTGTTTGCAAACAAGAAGAGAGTAGTGAAAGTAAAATTTATTCACTAATTAAAAAAGTAAATATCAAAAAAATCAGTCACACTTTAGAAAAAACAATTTCTCAAAATGGAAGTAAAAAAATTGTAGATGATGTTTTAAAAAATCTTGAAAATTAAAAAATTTCGCCAGAATTTGGCGAAATTTTAATTATTTTTTAAAAAATCTAATAATTTTTGCTTGAAGTTTAAAATAATCTTTAATCTCCATGATAGGATGTCCGCCGTAAGCCTTTTTGCCTTCTAAATCTTTAGAAACTCCACCTCTTGCTGCAATTTGTGCAAAATCTCCGATTTTTATATGACCTTTTGTGCCAGATTGTCCGCCCATTACGACATTTCTACCCAAAATGCTTGATCCTGCTAAACCGACTTGAGAAACAAGAATTGAATTTTCTCCGACTTCGCAATTATGTCCGATTTGAACTAGATTATCTATTTTGCTACCTTTTTTTACGATAGTTGGCTCAAAAACGCCACGATCTACGGTCACGCAAGCGCCTATTTCTACGAAATCTTCTATCTCAACCCAACCATTATGATAAATTTTAACATGCTCGCCAAGTTTAGTATGCGCATAACCAAAACCATCACTTCCTATGACGGAATTTGCATGAATTGCACAATTTTTACCAATTTGAGTATTGTTATATAAAACAACATTTGGATAAATTATAGAATTTTCGCCGATATGAACATTGTCACCGATATAAGCGCCACTCATAATTGTTACATTTTGTGCGATATTTACACCATGTCCAATATATACATTTGACATTATAAAAGCACTTTCGTTTATCAAATTTGCCTTATTTGGATAAAAAAGTGGATTTGAAAAAAATTTGCTAATAATAGCAAAAGCAAGATAAGGATCATCAAAAATTATATAGCTTATATTTTTTGGTAAAAAATCAACTAAATTTTTGGTGATTATAACAGCCCCTGCTTTTGTGTTTTGTAATGCATTTTTATATTTTTCATCCACACAATAAGTAAGAGAATTAGGGAAAGAATTTTGTAAAGATGATAATTTGCAAATATCCAAATCCTCAACATAAAATTCTGTTTTTAAAATTTTTGAAATTTCACTAAGTTTCATTGCATCTCCAACATTATAGAACCGCTTCTTACGATTTGACTGGGATTATACTTTTTTTTCATAAGTTTTACAAAACAATCAATTCGTTTTGCATCATCAGTGGCCATAATAAAAATAAAATTTTCAGTAGCATTTGCGACAATCGCATTGTATGATTTTAAAATAGCATCAAGACCACTAAAATCCTCACAAATAGGAATTTTCACCAAAGCTATCTCTTTTTCTATAAAATTTTGAGTTTCAATAACTTTATAAGTTGAAATCAATTTGTTAAGTTGTTTTGAAATTTGTTCAAAAACTCTCTCGTCACCATTTGTAACAATCGTAATTCTAGAAAAATCACTATCTGGAATCGGTGCCACAGTTAAACTTTCTATATTATAACCTCGCCCAGAAAAAAGCCCAACAACTCTTGATAAAACTCCATGCTCGTTTAAAACTATTACGCTAAATACTTTTCGATTATCCATTTTTAACCTACTCTAAAATCATATTATAAATAGCGCCGCCAGCTGGCACCATAGGTAAGACATTTTCTTTTCTATCGATTTTTACCTCAATAAATGTGACTTTATTGCTTTTCAAAGCATCACGTAAAGCCTTTTTAAACTCATCTTTGTTTTCACATTTATAACCAACTCCACCAAATCCTTCTACTAATTTTTGAAAATTTGGCTGAAAACTAAGATCGGTTGAACTATATCTTTCACCATAAAACATAGTTTGCCATTGACGAACCATACCTAAAAAATTATTATTTAATATGATATTTATAACAGGAATTTTATTTTCGGCACAGGTTAAAAGCTCTTGTATATTCATTAAAATTCCACCGTCTCCGCTAAAATTTACAACTTTTAAATTTGGTTTTGCAAATTTTGCACCCATAGCAGCCGGAAGACCATATCCCATAGTCCCAAGACCACCGCTTGTTATAAATTGACGTGGATTTTTAAAAGGATAAAATTGCGCGACCCACATTTGATGTTGCCCTACATCTGTCACGATAATGCTATCATCACCAACTATTTTAGCTGTTTCTTTGATAACCCATTGAGGTTTTAAAGGCTTTTCGCTATCTTTGTAATTTAACGGATGAACTTGATTATATGTTTTTAAATTTTCTCGCCACATTAAATAATTATCCGGATTTACATTTGAAATTAAATTTAACATCTCGCAAACTACATTTTTTATATCTCCAACTATAGGAAAATTTACATTTACGATTTTTGAAATTGAAGTTGGATCTATATCTATATGTATAATTTTTGCACTTTTTGCAAATTCGCTAAGTTTTCCAGTAATTCTATCGTCAAATCTAGCCCCCAAAGATATAAGCAAATCACATTCACTTAAAGCCATATTTGCGACATAACTTCCATGCATTCCAGCCATAGATAAATTAAGCTCATCGTCACTTTTTAAAACACCAAGTCCCATTAATGTTTCAACGGCTGGAATTTGCGTTTTACTTACAAGTTCTCTGACTTCTAAACTAGCATTACTAGCAATCACACCTCCGCCGATATAAAAAAGTGGCTTTTTTG
>CAMUNZ010000049.1 GCA_947090385.1 uncultured Campylobacter sp.
CGGAGTTGCTTATAAATCCCTTGATTACGAAACTTTAGATAAAAATTCGCAAAATTTTATAGATAAAAATGTTTTGATTTTTTCAAATCTTTTTGGACCGATTTTGGCTTGCGATTTTGTGCCTTTTTATAAGATAAAACAGGGCGAAAATTTACCGAATTTAGACATTGCGAAATTTTATAAAATTAATTTTTGCGAAATTTTAGATAATTTTTTGGATGATGAAATTTTGGATTTAAGAGCTTTATTTTATGAAAAATTTTATGATATAAAAAAGCCTTTTTATACCTTAAAATTTGTTAAAAAAGGTAAAGTCGTAAGCCATTGGGCAAAATTTTACCGCGGTTTTGTGTTAAGAAAAATTGCACAAAACAAAACTTTTTGTATAAAAGAATTTTTAAGTTTAAAAATAGAAAATTTAAATGTTTTAGAAATAAGAAAACAAAGCTATAAAAACGAAATAATTTTTGAAATTTTATGATCTTTCCCAGATAATTTTTTTACCGAAACCAAGATTGTTGTCTGTGAATTTTAAAAAATTTATTTTTATTTCAAATATCGTAGGAGTTTCTGAAATTTTTCCATTTATCTGTAAGCCTTGAATTTTTCCTATAATTTTTGTTTCTAACGCTATGCAAACGCTAACATTTGGATTTTTTAACGCCATTTGCATATGTTTTGTATTTTTATCACAAGCGATTAAAAGCGAAATTCTATTTACGTCAAAAGCATAAAAGCAAGTTGCAGACCAAATTTCATTTTCACAACATACGCTTAAGGTTAAAATATGGTGTTTTTTTAAGAAATTTTCTACTTTTTTATCAAACATTTTGTGATTTTATCAGAATTTTACAATATTTTCAATAAAATCAAAAATTTTAAAAAGGAAAATTATGAAACCGATAGATAAAATAAAAACTATGCTTTATATGCAAAAATCTTTAAATAATGCCACTTGCGGCGAAGGTTGGGAAAGTGGATATACAAATAAAAATAGATTAATTAGCTGGAAAAGATGCATTTATATGGAATGTGCTGAACTTATAGATAGTTTTGCTTGGAAACATTGGAAAGATTTAAATGGCAAAATAAAGCGTGAAAATGTCGCTGTTGAGGTTGTCGATATTTGGCATTTTGTTATGAGTTTGATTCTAGAAACTTATAAAAATGAAAATATCGGAGATATCGAAAAATTAAGTCAAGATTTAATTTCTGTTAAAGGATTTAATGAATTTGTTTATGACTGTGATATTTTGCGAGAAGACAATATGTATGAAGTCATAAATGACATTGAAATTATTATCCACGAATGTAGTGGTTTTGAATATAATCTTGGCGATTTAGTCGCGAATTTTATAAGACTTGCGATGAAATGCGAATTAAATTTGCAAAGACTTTATGAAATTTATATAGGCAAAAATGCTTTAAATCTTTTTCGTCAAAAACATGGTTATAAAGAGGGTACTTATAAAAAAAATTGGGACGGAAAAGAAGATAACGAAGTGATGAGTGAAATTTTAAAAAGCGGAATTTTGCAAATAGATGAAATTTATAAAGAGTTAGAAAAAAGATATAAAAAATAATTTTTGGGCAAAAAAGCCCAAAAATTTTATTCTCCTTCCACTTGTGCGTGTCTATTTTCTGAATTTTTTCAGAGATTGGGTTATTTTCGCCGTTTGCTATAATCTTTTTATATAAAGAATTTGGTAATTTTTATGCTGTTTTTATAGCTCTTTTTAAACTTAAAAATTAAATTATAATTTTCATTTCCTACGATATCAGCATTTCCGTCAATTACAAAATATTTTGCGAATTTTATTTCGTTTGTCATATTTTTTAATTCGTCGATAATAAATTCTGTCTTTAAATCTGGATTTATGAAGATATTTATTTCTAAAATTTTGCCTATTTTTTTGATATAAACACTTTTATTAAATCCATCCATTTTGTCTAATAAATTTGAATTTTTAAGCTCATTTAATACAGAATTTATTTTAAATTTACCCAAATCATTTGCAAAAATTTCCACGCCATTTATATTTTTTACGTTTTTAAAACTTTTATCATTTTTAAATTCGTTAAAAATTGCAGCAAACCAACTTTTAATTTGTATTAAAGGATCTTCTTTTATTTCTTCTAAATTTTGTGCTGTTTCGTTTTTATCTTCTGTTAAATTTGCATCTGCAAAACTAGCATTTTCATCGCTAAAATTTGTATCTATATTTTGTGTCAATTTATCTAAATTTTCATTTATAACTTCATTTTTGACATCTTCGATATATTTTGTTTGATTTATATCTGTTATGTTATTTTCTACTTTAAATGCGACTGGTTCGACTGTTTTTGATATTTTTGCTTTTGGGCAAAATAACATATATAAAATAAAAAAATAGTATAAGCAAAAATACTATAATTCCTAAGATTTTTTTTATTTTTTCTCCTTAAATATATTTTTTTAAAACTTCTGGAATTTCGATACTTCCATCACTTTTTTGATAATTTTCCATAATTGCTATAAGTGTTCTGCCGACTGCCAAAGATGATCCGTTTAATGTATTTACTAACGAATTTTTGCCATCTTTTTTGTAGCGAATTTTTGCTCTTCTTGCTTGAAAATCTCGACAATTTGAGATCGAACTTATCTCTCTATATTTGTTTTGTCCTGGAAGCCAAACTTCTAAATCTATCGTTTTTGCTGCACTAAATCCAAGATCTCCACTGCAAAGCATCAAATGTCTATGTGGCAAACCTAAACTTTTAAGTAAATCGCTAGCACAACTTACCATCTCTTCTAACATTTTTTCGCTATCTTTTGGTTCTGTGATAGCTACAAGTTCTACTTTTTCAAATTGATGTTGTCTTATTATGCCTCTTGTATCTTTTCCAGCACTTCCTGCTTCTTTTCTAAAACAATGGCTATAACAAGTCATTTTTAATGGCAAATTTTTAGTGTCTATTATTTCGTTGTTATATAAATTTGTCACAGGAACTTCGCTTGTTGGGATTAAATACATATCAATTTCTTCATCATCAACTCTATAAAGATCATCCTCAAATTTTGGAAGTTGTCCTGTGCCATACATTATGTCGCTTTTTACGATAAATGGGACATTTACGAGTTCAAATCCACGATTTCTATTGAAATCAATCATATAATTTATCAAAGCTCTGTTTAAAATCGCTCCTTCACCCCTAATCGCAGTAAATCTACTTCCGCTTAATTTCACGCCTCTTTCAAAATCAAGCCAGCCCAAATTTGCACCTAACTCAAAATGCTCTTTTGGTGTAAAATCAAATTTTCTTGGTTCTAAAACTTTTTTTATTTCTATATTACTGTTTTCATCTTCGCCAAAAGGGACATCGTCGTCTATGATATTTGGTATAAATTTTGCTATTTTTTCAAGTTTTTCTTCTAAATTATTTACTAAATTTTGTGCTTCTTGAATTTTTGTTTTATTTATTTCAAGCTCTTTTTTCAATTCATTTAAATTTTTTCCTTGTTTTGCTAAAATTCCCGTTTCTTTGCTTTTTGAGTTTTGAAAATTTTGCAAATTTTCTAAATTTGACTTAGAATTTTTTAACTCGTTATAAATTTCAAGTAGATTTTTCAAAGCATTTTTATCAGCTTTTTTTGCAATCAATTTTTTATTTATTTCATCAAAATTTGTGTCTATCAATTTCAAATTTATCATTGTTTTCTCCTTAAAAAATCAAAATGATACCAAATTTTGAATAAAATTGTGTGTAATTTAAAATAAATTTATTTATAATTTTGTTTTTATTTTATAAAAATCAAAAATTTATTAGTAATAAATTTTGCTAAAATTTTTGGCTTTTAAAGGATTTTCATGGAAGTTATTGATATTTTTAAAGAAATCTTAAAATTTAAGTCTATTACACCAAATGACGATGGTGCTTTAAATTATATAACAATGTTTTTAAATGAATTTGATCTTAAATTTGTCGAAAAAGATGGCGTAAAAAACATATTTTTAATTAAAAAATTTGGAAAAGGTCCTCATTTATGTTTTGCAGGACATATCGACGTTGTTTTGCCTGGACAAAATTGGGAAAGTAATCCGTTTTTGCCGATTGAAAATGGTGGGCGAATTGTGGCTCGTGGTGCTCAAGATATGAAAAGTGCTATTGCTGCAATGATGTGTGCTTTAAAAGATGTGAAGAATTTTAATGGAATTTTAAGTTTGCTTATTACAAGCGATGAAGAAGGTGACGCAAAATACGGCACAAAATTGATGCTTGAAAATTTAAGTAATGAAAATTTATTGCCGGATTTTGCCATAATTGGCGAACCAACTTGCGAGAATTTAATGGGTGATACAATTAAAATTGCAAGAAGGGGAAGCATAAACGGAATTTTACGTATAAAAGGCGTTCAAGGGCATGTTGCTTATCCACAAAAATGTACAAATCCAGTCCATCAACTTGCTACAAAATTTAGTGAATTTGCTGGTAAAAATTTAGACAATGGAAGCGAATTATTTGAACCAAGCAAGATTGTGATAACTGATATCAGAGGTGGCATAGAAGTTTGCAATGTAACTCCAAGCGACGTTAAGATTATGTTTAATGTCAGAAATTCTGATCTTACAAATGAAAATGATGTTAGAGAATATGTGCAAAATTTATTTAAAGATTTTGAAATTTCGCTTGAACTTAAGACTTCATCTGCGCCGTTTTATACAGATAAAAATTCTAAAATCGTTGAAAATTTGAGTAAAAGTGTAGAAAAAATTTGTAAGATTAAACCAAATTTAAGTAGCAGTGGTGGCACAAGCGATGCTAAATTTTTTGCGCAATATGGCGTAAAAGTTGCTGAATTTGGTGTGAAAAACGATCAAATTCATGCCGTAAATGAAAGCGTAAGTATAGATGAAGTTATAAGGCTTTATTCTGTTTATAGAGATTTAATAGAAAGTTTTGGAGGAAGTTTTTAATGCATAATTTTTCTGCAAAGTATAAAAAAATTTTGGAATTTATAGGAATTTGTAAGGCTTTAACTTGCGAAGAAGAGTTAAATAATAAAAAAATTTTATTTTTGGCTGATTGGTTTGATTTAAATGAAGAAATCTTAGGATCGAAGTATTTTGACAAAATCATCGAAACTTTAAACGATATAATGAGCGATTCTAAAATAGATAGTGATGAAAGAAAAAATCTTTATAAACTTCTTAAAAATTTTGTAGAAAAAGAGGTAGAAAATGATTTTGAAGACGAATTTTCTACGAATTCTTTACCTATCGAAAAACATGCAGAATTTCAAATAAAAGATAGCAAATTTTATCTTGCCGGAAAGTTTAAATATGAAAAAATTTCGACGATAAAAGAAGCGATAAAAGAGAGAAAAGGCGAAATTGTCGATGATATTTTTAAATGTGATATTTTTGTTTGTGGGCTTGAATACAGCAAAAAAAAAGAGCTTGAAAAAAATATGAAAGAAGTTATGGATTATAAGAAAAATTTAAAAAACATTAAAATCATAACAGAGCGCGATTTGCTTAGAAAATTTGCTTAATTGGATTTTTATCAATCTTTAAATAGAATAAAACTTTTTTCAAAGGACACAAAGTGCAAAAAATCATGATAATAGGTCGCCCAAATGTCGGCAAATCTTCGCTTTTTAATAGATTTGCAAAACAACAAATAGCAATAACTAGTGAATTTAGTGGAACTACAAGAGATACAAATAAAATAATAGTAGAAATTTTTGATAAACAAGCGATTTTAATAGATTCTGGCGGTCTTGATGATAGCAACGAACTTTTTAAAAATGTGCAAGAAAAAACTTTAAATGAAGCTAAAATTTGCGATGTTATAATTTTTATGGTCGATGGAAAAATGATGCCAGATGAGATTGACAAAAAAATTTTTTATTCGCTTTTAGAACTTAAAAAACCGATTTGTCTAGTTATAAATAAAATTGACAGCAAAAAAGATGAAGAAAGAAGCAGTGAATTTATAGAATTTGGCGTAAAAAATATTTTTAATATTTCAGTTTCGCATAATTTTGGGATTGATGAATTAAAAACTTGGATTTATAAATTTTTAAAAGATGAAATAAAACCCGATTTAGAAGAAGATTTTGAAGATTTTATAAATAAAAATAATGAAAATTTGCAAGAAGATTACTCGAATAAAAACATAAAAATTGGAATTATTGGGCGCGTAAATGTCGGCAAATCTTCGCTTTTAAATGCACTTGTAAAAGATGAAAGAAGTGTCGTAAGTAGCGTGGCTGGAACTACGATTGATCCCGTAAATGAGACTTTTATTTATAAAGATAGAGTTTTTGAATTTGTCGATACTGCAGGCATTAGAAAAAGAGGAAAAATCGAAGGCATAGAAAAATTTGCCCTAAATCGCACAGAAAAAATTTTAGAAAATTCAGATATTGCGCTTTTAGTTTTAGATGCAAGTGAAAGTTTTACCGAACTTGATGAAAGAATTGCTGGAATTGCAAGCAAATTTAGCCTTGGCGTGATTGTTGTTTTTAACAAATGGGATAAAAATTTAGACGAATTTGACAAAATGGTTAGAATTTTTAAAGATAAATTTAAGTTTTTAGCTTTTGCACCGATTATTAGCGTGAGTGCTTTAGGTGGAAAAAGAGTTCATAAAATTTATGATTTGATTTTAGAAATTTATAAAAATTATACGCAAAAAATTCCAACTTCAAAACTAAATTTAGTTATTGAAGATGCTACAAAATCGCATCCAATTCCAAGCGATAAAGGCAAAAAAGTAAAAATTTATTATGCCGCTCAATTTGGTTATACTCCGCCAAAAATCGCACTTGTGATGAATCGTCCAAATTCGCTTCATTTTAGTTATAAAAGATATTTGATAAATAAATTGAGGGAAAATTTTGATTTAAATGGCGTTGGAGTTGAAATTTTTGCGCGACCAAAAGGAGCAAAAAAAGATGAATAATATCGTAATTATAGGTTTTATGGGCGTTGGAAAAGGAAGCGTTGCAAGAGAACTTAGCAAAAAATTAAATAAATTTTGCATAGATTGCGATGATTTGATAGAAAGTAGTCAAAATTTAAAAATAAAAGAGATTTTTGAAAAATTTGGTGAAGATAAATTTCGCAAAATAGAAAAAAACTTAGCAAAATTTTTAGAAAAAAATGTTTCAAATGCGATTATATCGACAGGTGGTGGATTTTATAAAGTTAAAAATTTAAAAAAAATCGGCAAGATAATATATTTAAAAAACAGTTTTGATGGAATTTTAAATCGTCTTCAAAAATCTTCAAATAGTGAAAAAAAAATAGCAAAAAGGCCACTTTTAAAGGATTTAGTAAAAGCAAAAGAAATTTTTGATAATCGTCAAAAAGAGTATGAAAAAGTTGCAGATTTGATAATCGATACAGAAAATAAAACTATAAAACAGATAATTAGCAAAATCAAAAAAGGATTAAAATGAGAATTTTAACAGGTCTTCAATCTTCTGGGAAATTACACATTGCAAATTATTTTGCAAGTATAAAACCAATGGTTGAGTGCCAAAATTTAGGCAAAGATGAGATGTTTATGTTTATCGCAAATTATCATGCGATGACATCTTTAAATGATGGAGAAATTTTAAGAAAAAATACTTTTGAGGCTGCTTGTGCATTTTTAGCACTTGGAATAGATCCTAAAAAAAGTATTTTTTGGGTACAAAGTGATGTAAAAGAAGTTTTAGAACTTTATTGGATTTTATCGCAATTTACGCCAGTTGGGCTTATGGAAAGAGCGCATTCTTACAAGGATAAGATTGCAAAAGGGCTTG
>CAMUNZ010000050.1 GCA_947090385.1 uncultured Campylobacter sp.
GCTAGCAAATTATTATCTTGATTTCTATATAAGAAAATATGGAGATTTTGAAAAAATAGAATATGCAAAATATCTAAAAATAAAAGCAAATTTTGATTCTTTTGTAAAGCCAAATAGAAATGAAAAATTAATAGAAGATAGCATAAAACAAATAGATATATTTTTATATCAATATCCAAATACAATTTATAAAGCGCTTTTAGAAACTATGAGAACTAAATTTTTGTTGGCTCAAATTTATACGGATCAACAAATTTTAGATCTTTACAAAAGAACTGGACGAAAAGAAAGTGCAGAAGTTTATAGAAAAAAATTGGAAAATAATCCATTTAAAAAAAATGAAATTTTACCACCAAAAACACCTTGGTATGTAAAAATTTTTGAGTAGGAAAAAATTATGAATAATATAAAACCGATTTTGTTTGACGAAGGAAATTTTTTATATCCTTTTATGATTTCGCCTTTAATTTTTGATGATGAAATAAATTTAAAAACCATAGAAAATTTAAATGTCACGGATGAGATTGCAATAACATCTTTTTCGCCAGATAAAATTTCAAAACAAAAATGTTGCGCGATATTTGGAAAAATTATAAGAAAAGTAGTTTTGCCAGATAATAGAGTAAAAATTTTATTCCAAGGATCGATAGGAATTTTTATAAACGAAATTTCGCAAAACGAAAATGGTTCGTTTTTAGCAAATTTTGATTTTTTGCAAATAAAATTTCCTAAAAAAACTACAACTTTGGCATTGATAAGAACTTTAAAAGATTATTGCGAAACGATTTCAAAAATAACAGATATTTTTTCAGATGATATGAAAAAAACAATTCAATCTTGCAACGAGCCAGATAGACTTTTAGACATAATAGCAAGTTTAATTCATCTTAAAAAAGATATCGCTTGTGAAATTTTTTTAGATACAAATTACGAAACAAAATGTGAAAAAATTTTAAATATTTTGCAAGATATCATAGAAACTTGTAAAATAGAAAAAGAGATAAAAAGTCGCGTCCATGGCAAAATAGAAAAAAATAACAAAGAGTATTTTTTAAAAGAGCAATTAAGACAAATTCAAAAAGAGCTTGGCGAAAATAAAGATTTAGATTTAAAAGAATATGAAGAAAAATTGGAGCTTAAAAAGCCTTTTATGAACGAAGATGTTTACAAAGAGATAAACAAACAAATTTCAAAATTAAAAAGAGCAAATCCAGATTCTGCTGACGCGTCGATGATGCAAAGTTATTTGGATTGGGCGATAGAAATTCCTTTTGAAAAATTTTGTGATAAAAAATTAAGTGTAAAAGATGTTGAAGATCAGTTAAATAAAGATCATTTTTCTATATTGAAACCAAAACAAAGAATCGTTGAATATTTTTCTTTAAAAGCTTTTTTAGAAAAAAGAAATTTATTAAATAATAACAGTAGCACAATTTTATGTTTTTACGGACCTCCAGGAGTTGGAAAAACAAGTCTTGCAAATTCGATAGCGACGGCTTTACAAAAATCATTGGTTAGAATAGCACTTGGTGGAATCGAAGATGTAAGCGAGTTAAGAGGACATAGACGAACTTATATAGGATCGATGCCAGGACGAATAGTTCAAGGATTGATTGAAGCAAAGCAGATGAATCCGGTCGTTGTTTTAGATGAAATCGATAAACTTGGATTTTCTCACAGAGGCGATCCGACTGCAGTTTTGCTTGAAATTTTAGATCCAGAGCAAAATTCGCATTTTAGAGATCATTTTTTAAATTTCAATGTAGATTTAAGCAAAATTATATTTATAGCGACAGCAAATGATATCTCGCAAATTCCAGCTCCTCTTCGTGATAGAATGGAATTTATCGAACTTTCAAGTTATACACCACAGGAAAAATTTCAAATAGCAAAGAATTTTTTAATTCCACAAGAATTAAAAAAACATGGGCTTCAAAATAGCGAAATTTCGATTAGCGATGGCGCGATAGAAGAAATTATAGAAAAATATACAAGAGAGAGTGGAGTAAGAAATTTAAGAAGAAAATTTGCTGAAATTTTTAGGAAAATAACAAAAGAAATGGTTTTTGATCCAAAAATTAAAAAAACAAATGTATCTCAAAAAAATTTATCAAAATTCTTGGATAAAAAAGTTTTTGAATTTGATGAAATTGAAAAAAAAGATAGTATCGGAATCGTAAATGGACTTGCTTGGACGGCAGTCGGCGGAGTTATGTTAAAGATAGAAGCTATCAAAATTCGAGGAAAAGGTGAAATGAAAATCACAGGGCAACTTGGCGATGTTATGAAAGAAAGTTCGCAAATCGCTTTTAGTGTCGTTAAAACATTGATAGATGAACGAAAAATAAAAATTTCTAATAACAAAATTTCTGATCAAAAAAGCGTGGCAGACGAAGAAATTTATAAAAAATTTGATCTTCATATACATATACCAGAAGGCGCAACGCCAAAAGATGGACCAAGTGCTGGAATTACGATGTGCGTGGCGATCGCTTCTATTTTAACCGATACAAAAGTAAGAAGCGATGTGGCGATGACTGGCGAAATAACATTGAGTGGAAAAGTCCTTCCTATCGGTGGTTTAAAAGAAAAATTAATAGCCGCACATAAATGCAAAATAAAAGAAGTTTTAATCCCACAAAAAAATTACAGTAGAGATCTTGAAGACATCCCACAATCAGTAAAAGACGATCTTAAAATTACACCGGTTTCTCACATAAAAGAAGTTTTAAAAATTTCACTTTGTGATTGATAAAATTTGCCTTTTTGGCAAATTTTATTTTTTTTGAAGTTTTATATAAATATGAAGCAAATCCACAGCCGCTGGCGTTATACCGCTTATTTGTGAAGCATTAAAAAGAGTTTGTGGATTAAATTTATTAAGTTTTTCTACGACTTCATTGCTTAAACCAGAAATTTTTGAAAAATCCAAATTCGACGGAATTTTTACATCTAGCATTTTTTTCATCTTTTCTATATCTTCATTTTGATTTTGTATGTAATGAAAATATTTCGCTTCTGTTAAAATTTCGCTTAAACTTCTATCATCAAGATTTGCAAAAAATTCATCTATTTTTTTTAGTTTTTCTATAGTAAAACTTTTTCTAGCAACGATTTTTTGCCAAGTTACGATAGAAACAATTTTTTCTTCATCTAAATTTTGCAAAATTTCGTTGATTTGCTTATTTGGTGTAATCTCTTTTGATAAAATTTCAAGACCTTTTTTTATATTTTTTGAAATTTTTTCAATCTTTTCATAAATTTCAGATGCAATCAACCCCAAATTTTTGCCATATTTACTAAGCCTAAAAATCGCATTTTCTTCTCTTAATAAAAGTCTATATTCCGCCCTGCTTGTGAACATTCTATAAGGCTCTTTTGTTCCCTTTGTAACTAAATCATCAATCAAAACGCCGATATAAGCTTCATCTCTTCGCAAAACAAAACTATCTTTTTGTTGCAATGACAAACTAGCATTAATTCCAGCCATTAGCCCTTGTGCGGCTGCTTCTTCATATCCTGTCGTGCCATTTATCTGTCCAGCTAAAAAAAGTCCTTTGATTTTTTTTGTTTCAAGATTATGTTTTAACTCAGTTGGTTCTACATAATCATACTCGATAGCATATCCATGACGCACGATTTTAGCATTTTCAAAACCTTCTATCGAATGCAAAAATTCAACTTGAACTTCATAAGGAAGAGATGTCGAAAGTCCATTTAGATAGTACTCTGTGGCATCTTTTGTTTGTGGCTCTACAAATACGTGATGTCTATCTTTATCGCTAAATCTATTTATTTTATCTTCGATACTTGGGCAATATCTAGGACCGATACCTTCAATTTGCCCAGTAAAAAGCGGTGCGCGGTAAAAATTCGAACAAATAATATCATGCGTTTTTTGATTTGTATAAGCGATAAAACAAGGAAGTTGCGTTGTATTAAGTTTTTCTGTACGAAAACTAAAAAATTTCGGATTTTCATCTCCTTGCTGTTTTTCAAGCTTATCAAAATTTATACTTTTTGCAGAAACTCTAGGACAAGTTCCGGTTTTTAATCGACCCATTTTTAAACCTAAATCTTTTAAACTTTTACTTAAATTTTTAGAATTAAATTCCCCGACTCTTCCTGCTTCAAGTTTATTTTCGCCGACATGAATTAAACCGTTTAAAAAAGTCCCAGTTGTGATGATAACCTTTTTAGCATTATAAATATTACTAAGATGAGTTTTTACCCCGCTAACTTCGCCATTTTTAGTCAAAATTTCAGTCGCTATCTCCTGAGTTATTTCTAAATTTTGCAAATTTAAAAGATAATTTCTCATATAAATTCGGTATTTATCCATATCGATTTGTGCCCTACTTCCCCTAACTGCTGGACCTTTACTTTCGTTTAAAATTCTAAATTGTATTCCGCAATTATCAGTCGCTATGCCCATCATTCCACCAAGTGCATCTATTTCTTTTACTAAATGTCCTTTTGCAAGACCGCCGATTGCTGGATTACAGCTAACAGCGCCTATTTGTTCGCATAAAATTGTTATTAAAAGAGTTTTATTTCCCATTTTTGCGGACGCCACACACGCTTCAATGCCTGCATGCCCACCACCTATAACTATCACATCGTAATTCATTTTTTGATATTCCTTTAAAATTTAAAAGTGTGAATTTATCAAAATTTAGGTTAATTTTATATAATGTGCTTTTAAATTTACACTTATAAAAAAGGAAAAATTTTGAGTTTTATATCAAATTTAGCAAATTCTATAATAAATGGCTGTGAAATTTCAAAAGAAGATGCCATAAATTTAGCCAAAACCGATGATTTAGATGAGTTATTAAAAAATGCAGATCTTATAAGAAAGCATTTTTGTGGAGATGAATTTAATCTTTGTTCTATTATAAATGCAAAATCAGGCAGGTGTAGCGAGAACTGCAAATACTGCGCTCAATCAACTCATTTTAAAACTTCATCGCCAGTTTATCCACTTTTAGATGATGAAGTAATTTACAAAGAAGCCTTTAAATTTGAAAATAAAGGCGTTCATAGATTTTCACTAGTAATGAGTGGAAAAGGCGTAAAAGATAACGGAAGCGAACTTCCAAAACTTGAAGAAATTTATAAATTTTTAAGCCAAAATTCAAAAATTCATCTTTGTGGATCTTTTGGAATAGTAAGTTATGAAACTTTACTAAAACTTAAAAACGCTGGGCTAAAAACCTATCATCACAATCTTGAAACTTCAAGGAGATTTTATCCTCAAATTTGTTCAACTCACGATGATAGGATAAACACTATCAAAAACGCAAAACTTGCAGGACTTGATGTCTGTAGTGGCGGAATTTTTGGAATGGGAGAGAATTTAATCGATAGAATCGACATGGCTTTTGATTTAAAAGAGCTTAAAATTTCAAGTGTGCCTTTAAATATTTTATCCCCTATAAAAGGAACACCGCTTGAAAAATTACCACCTCTTCCAAAAGATGAAATTTTAAAAAGTATTGCCATTTTTAGATTTATTTTACCAAAGGCTTATTTAAGATATGCAGGTGGGAGAAATAATTTAGGCGAGTTTGTAGAAACTGGGCTAAAAGGCGGCATAAACTCGGCTTTAACAGGGGATTTTTTAACAACCAAGGGAGATGGTGTAGAAAGCGATAAAAAGATGGTTTTAAGAAATGGATTTAAAATGGAGAATAAATGTTTAATGGATTAATAAGAGAAATCGGCGAAGTTATAAACTTTGATGGCAAAAATTTAAGCATAAAAGCAAAATACCGTCCAAATTTGGGCGATAGTATCGCGGTAAATGGAGCTTGTTTAAGCGTAATCAAAATTTTTGATTTTGGATTTTGTGTTGAAATTAGCTCAGAAAGTTCTAAGAATTTAGCTATTCAAAATTTACGAAATAAAGTTCATATCGAGCCAGCAATGAGTTTGAATCAAAATATTGACGGTCATTTAATGCAAGGACATATAGATTTTTTGGGCAAAATTACAAAAATTACAAAACTTCAAAATGGTTTTGATTTTTTTATAAAATTACCAAAAGAAGCTATGAAATTTGTCGCAAAAAAGGGATCTATAGCGATAGATGGCATAAGTCTTACTATAAATGAAATTTTTGATGAAAATCATGAAATTCGTTTAACAATCATTCCGATTACTATGCGCGAAACGCTTTTTGGTGAATTTAAAACAGGAAGAATTGTAAATGTAGAAACCGACGCATTGGCAAAATATGTCGTAAGATTTTTGGAAATAAAAAAGGAGATTTCGTGGGAAGATGTGGAGAAAATTTCGAGTTTGTATTAGATAAAAATGCCGGCTTTACAAATAAAAATTTTGGAAATTTGGCGTTTTATGAAAATTTTGATTTTATAAAAACGTTTGAAAATAGAAAACAACTTGCAAAAATTCTAAATTTAAATGTGAAAAATTTAATTTTTATGAATCAAATGCATGGATGCGAAATCGTAAATGTGGATGAAATTTTTTTAAACAAATTTCATGAAAATTTTGACAATTTTATAAATAATTTTGATTTTAAAAAAACTTCAAGTGAAATTTTAAAACAAAAATTTAACAAAATTTGTCCTAAATGCGATGCTTTTATTTCTAATTTAAATGAAATTTCTCTTTGCGTTATGGTCGCTGATTGTTCGCCAATTTTAGTCAAAAATGAAGGAAATTTTGCAGCAATTCATGCCGGAAGAAAAGGCATAGAAAAAAAGATTTTAACAAAAACGATTTTGCAAATGGAAAAAATTTTTAACACAAAAAGAGATAAATTTGAAATTTTTATCGGACCAAATATAAAACAAAATTGCTATGAAATCGGCGATTTAAAAATGCCAAATTTTGAAAAATTCATCAAAAATAAAAAATTTTCGCAAGATTTAGCTTTAAAAGATGAAATTGAAAAATTAAATATATCAAATTACTATTTTAGCGATGTTTGCACAAAATGTGATGATAATTTTTTCTCATACAGAAAAGATAAAAATTGCGGAAGATTTGCAGGTTTTATAAAAAAATAATTTTATAAAAACAAAATTAAAAGTTGGATATTATTTTAAAATGAAATTGGAAAAAACATATAAAAAAATAATTACAAAATTCGTTTTTCTTATATTTTTGCTAACTGGTGAAATTTTTGCACAAATAAAACCTATAGAAAAATCTGATTTTAATCTGGGAAAAGCCGAATTAGGAAAAGATATTTTTTTTGATGAAAGATTTAGCAGAAATCAAAAGATTTCTTGTAATACATGCCACGATTTAAATGTAAATTTCAGCGGAAGCAGCAAGATTAAAATTCAAACAAATAGGACATTAAGCGTCTTAAACTCGGCAAATAATTATTTTTTTTTCAACGATGCAAGATTTACAAATTTAAAAGATGTTATAAAATATACTTTTTTAAACGAATATTTTTTAAACTCAAACGAACAAAGTTTAGTAAAAAAAATAGAAACAAATCCAAAATACAAAAAAGCATTTGAAAAAATTTATAAAAATATTAATTTTGAAAATATCGTTGATAGTATGGAAAATTTTTTGATTTCGTTAAATACTTTAAACTCGGAATTTGATCAATATTTAAGAGGAAATAAAGAGTTAAATAAAAAAGCAAAAAAAGGATATGAAATTTTTTTAAAAAATGGTTGTATAAATTGCCATAATGGCGTAAATTTGGGATCAAATTTGATTATAAATAAAAATGATTTTTTAAATTTTG
>CAMUNZ010000051.1 GCA_947090385.1 uncultured Campylobacter sp.
GTTAAAATTAATATTTTCTAAAACTAAATTTGAATCATACCCAAAGTTTAAATTTTTAACTTCTATCATAACGCTCCCAAATTTCCAGCCATTAAAAACATAAAAACACCAATTATCAGCATAAATGCTAGACCTAAAAACTCAATATAAATTTTTAAACTTTCAAATTTAGAACTTGTAAATTTGTTAATCCCTGCCCCAAAAATCGCAGCTAAAAATATCACAAAACTCATTCCAAATCCCATAAATAAAGCACTTAAAAACGCTACTGCATAACTTCCAACATTAAAGGCAAGTAAAAAAACTAAAATCGTCCCAGGACATGGGATAATGGCCGAACTTAACGCTATAAACCACTCTTCTTTGGTTGTTTTTTTAGGTTTTGGTTTAGAAAATTTGATATTTTTTAAGTCATTTTTGTCTTTAAATTTAAAAGAATTTAAATCAAAAATCAAACTTTTTGGTTTTTTAAAAGACTTGCAACTTGCACATCCGCACTCTTTTGCATGACCACCGCTAAAAAGACTTTTAACTTTTTGTATAAACATAAAAATGGCGATGAAAATTATCATTAGGGCTGAGATTTGCGTGGTGATTTTAATCGCGTTTGATGAGATGCTTCCAGCTACTAAATCTATCAAAAAAACAGTTATTAAAACGATTAAAAAAGCCCCAGCAACATGAAAAAAGCCAACTTTTAAGGCAAATTTAAAGCTTTTTAAATAGCTTCCACCATTTGCCAAAAAATAGCTAGTTGTTAAAACTTTTGCATGTCCTGGACCTGCTGCGTGAAAAAATCCATATAAAAATGAAATAAATATGACACTTAATAAAATCTTAAAACTAAGCGTTTTTGTAGTAAAAATAGCTTTTAGTTTTTCAAGCGAATTTACAGCAGTCTTATCTATAAAATTTAACTCTTGTTTTACATTATCAATGCCACTATTTTTAACAAGTTCATTTAAACTTTTTTGCATTTCTTGACGAATTTTTTCGCTTTTAAAAAGAGCGAAATTTGCCCCTAAATTCGAGTTAAACTCGATATGTAAATCATCATCAACTTTTATTATGCCAGAATTTAAAAAAACAAAATTAAAATATCCATTTTCATCATAAGCTGTCGTTTTAAAAACTCTATTTTTTTGAATTTTAACACCGATATTTTGTTTAAATTTAAAAACAATTCTGCCATTTTCTAGCAAAGTTTTTGCATCGCTAAAATTTCCTTCAATCAAATTTGTATTGCCACTAGCCATGTCGTACCATTCAAATTTCATCAAAAAATTTTTATCGGCAATATAACTAAGCATCGCAAAATTTATCTCATCGAGTTCATCTTGTTCGAGTTTTGAATTTTCGTTAAAATCATAACCTTGCATAGTAAGATCGGTAAAATTTTGCGAAAATATCCAAGAAACTTCAATGTTTTCAAGCGTTTTATTTGAGATGTTAAAGTTTAAAAAAATATGTGCCGTTGGTGTAGTTAAAGCACACAAGGCACAAGCTAAAATTTGAGTTTTAGCGAAGAATAATAAAAAAAGTAAAAATCTCATTTATTTTAAAAATTTTGCAAAAACATCAACTGTTTTTTGCATTTCATCTAGCCAATTCTCAGGAAGTTGGTCGATTTCTACGACTTTTGCTCCGGTTTGTTTAGCTATGGTGTTTGCTGCTTTTTTAGAAAATTGTGGCGCTACAAAAATCACTTTTGTTCCTTCTTCTTTTGCTTCTTCAATCAACTCTTTTAAATCTCCTGGTTTTGGCTCTTTTCCTTCAATCTCAATAGAAATCTGCTCTAAATTGTATCTTTTAGCAAAATATCCCCAAGATGGATGATAAACCATAAATTTATTAGTTTTTAAACCTTTTAACTTCTCTTTTGTCAAAGTGTCAAATTTATCCAAATTTTCTTTAAATTTAGCCAAATTCTTTTCAAATTTATCTTTATTTTGCGGATATTTTTTGATAAGCGCATTTGCGATATTTGTAGCTTGTTTTTCAACAAGAGCTGGATCTAACCAAATATGCGGATCAACGCCATCGTGATGATGGTGATGCTCTTCATGATCGTGATCAGCATGCTCTGCGTCATGGTGATGATCGACGTGATGTTCATGCTCTTTGTGATCTTCGCAATGACAATGGTGATGTGCAGCCATAGGAATTTTTTTGATGTTTTCATCTGTGTTTATAACAACTAAATTCGGAAATTGTTTTTTTAATTTTGGAAGCCAAATTTTATCAAATTCTATACCGACAGCAAAATGAAGCTCGCTTTTTTCAACGCTTTTCATCTGTGATGGTTTTGGCTCATAAGTGTGCGGATCGGCTCCTTTTTCAACCAAACTAACAACTTCTAAGCTATCTCCTGCGATTTGTTCTACGAAATATTTTGTCGGTAAAATAGTAGTTGTAACTAAAGGTTTGGCAAAAACACCAAAACAACTAAGCAAAGTAAAAAAAACTATTTTTTTCATACTTTTGCACTCCTTTATAAAAAATTTCGCGGGAGTATAATCAAACACAACTTAGTTGCAACTTAAATTTAAACAACCTAGTTGCATTCTTTGCCATGTTTTTTATCGTTTTATGATATCATTATGAAATTAAGGATACAAAATGGATATAGAAAAATTTTTACTTGATCATGACATTAAACCAACGACTTTTAGAAGTGTTTTGATTGACATTTTAAAAAATGCTAACAAACCTGTTAGTTATGACGAAATAGTTAGTCTTACAAATGCCAATAAAACAACCGTTTATAGAAACTTAGATCTACTTGAAAAACAAGGAATTTTAATAACAAGCCTAGCTAACAACAAAAATTTTTACGAATTAGCAGATCATGCAAAGGCGTATTTTGTCTGTGAAAAATGCCATAAAATGCAAGAAATTTCCATGCCAAATTTGGACTTTAAAAATGTAAAAAGCGTAGTTGTAAAAGGGACTTGCGATGAATGTTCAAAATGATGAGTTGCAAAATGATAAATTTATAAAAAACATAACCCAAAGCAACAAAACGCAAAACTCAAAAAGCGAAATTTGGGATAAAAAGGCTAAAAATTACACAAAATTTAGTGGAAATTTAACCACTTTTCAGAAGAATTTTTTAAAAATTTTAGATAATTTTAATGTAAATTTCAAAGATAAAACTTTGATTGATATTGGCTGTGGGACGGGGATTTACTCGCTTTATTTAGCTGGAATTTGCAAATTTGTTTTAGGTGTGGATAGCTCGGTTAAAATGCTTGAAGAATTAAATTTTAAAAAAGATGAGTTTAAAATAAAAAATTTAAAAACTTTAAATTTAAACTTTTCAAATTTAAAAGTTGATGATAAATTTGATATCGCGTTTTTGACGATGAGTCCAGCACTGCAAAGCAAAAACGACTTTAAAAAATTTATGAGTTTAGGAAATTTAAGAGTTTATTTGAACTGGGAAGTCCCTAAAAACTCATCTATGCTCGAAGTTTTTTATAAAATTTACAAAAAATCAAATAATCACAAAAATGTCGCTTCAAATTTACAAAATTTCCTTGAAAAAAACGGCATTTCTTACAAAACTGAAATTCTAAACGAAACACGAATCGCAAATAGAAGCTTAAATGAAGCTTTGGAAAATGTAATTTGGCATTTAGAAATTAACGAGCTTAATTATGATGAAAATTTAATCAAAAATGAGCTTATAAAAATGCAAGAAAATGGGCTTGTAAAAGACATAATCAAAAGCAAAATGCGAGTTTTGGTTTTTTAATGAAAAATGTTTTATTTTTGGATACAGAAGTTGGAAAAAATGATAAAAAAATCTATGAATTTGGTGCTTGTTTTGAAAATGACACGATAAAAACAAAAGAAATTTCAAAAATCAAAGAATTTGTTAAATGCCACGAATTTGAGTTTGTTTGTGGACATAATTTTATCGACCACGACAGCAAATTTTTATCAACAACCATTTTAAATGAGAATTTAAAAGATAAAAACATCATCGATACCCTACTTTTATCGATGCTTTTATTTCCAAATAAAAAAACACACAAACTACAAAAACCATATAAAACAACGATAAATATCCTAAATAATCCCCTTGGTGATGCCCTTCAAACAAAGGCACTTTTTGAGTTGTTGGATAATAAATTTGATAATCTTAGTTTGGATTTAAAACAAATTTTTATAAATTTATTATATAAAAATGAGTATTTTAATGGATATTTTATATATAAAAATTTAGCTCCAAAAAAGATTGACATTTTCGAGTTTGTAAAAGATAAAATAGAATGCAAAAAAGACGATTTTGACTGCTTGGTAGTGAATATGCCGCTTGAACTTGCTTTTATAATTTCGTTTTTATTTGGTAATAGAAAAGCCGCAATTTCACATGTGATAATAAATAAATTTCCAGATATTTCTTGGATTTTAAAAGCAATTTGTTTTGATTTTAAAACTTTTGATATCTCAAAATTTGCACTAAATGAATTTGGTTTTGATAGTTTTAAGGAATTTGATAGCATTGATGGCAACGGACTTTTTAAAATTTCGCAAGAAGATATTATAAACTCGGCTTTAAATGACAATTCACTTCTTACCATACTTCCAACAGGCGGTGGCAAAACTTTTACTTTTTTACTTCCTGCTTTAGCTAAAGCAAAAGCTTATAACGCCCTAACTGTGGTTATTTCACCACTTCAAGCTTTGATGAAAAATCACGTTGATAGCTTTGAAGAAAAAAATCAAAACTTTAGCGTAAAAGCAATCAGTAGCTTTTTAAATCCAGTCCAAAGAGCAAACATCATCGCACAAATCATAAACGGCACAACCGACGTGCTTTATCTTGCACCTGAAGCTTTAAGATCAAATTCCATATTTAACGCATTAAAATCAAGAATGATCGATCGATTTATAATTGATGAGGCACATTGTTTTTCGTCTTGGGGGCATGATTTTAGGCACGATTATCACTACATCGCAACTTTTATAAAAGAGTTAAACCAAAACTCAAATATGCAAGAAAATATCCCAGTATCTTGCTTTACAGCCACAGCAAAACCAGAAGTTTTAAACGATATAAAAGAGTATTTTTATAAAAATTTAGATATTAAATTTGATGAGTTTTTGGCTTCATCAAAAAGAGAAAATTTGATTTATGAAGCAATAGAAGTTAAAAATGAAAACGAAAAATACGACACTTTGATAAAAACATTGCAAAATCTTGGAAAAATCCCAACTATTATTTATCTTCCACAAAACGCAAGAGGTTGCAAAGAACTTTCACAAAAATTAAACGAAGATGCAAGGCTTGAAGAGTTAAATTTATCTATCGAGCCATTTTATGCAAAAATTGATGATGAGATTGAACTAGAATTAAGAAAAGGTAGAAATAAAAGTGAAATTTTAAAAGATTTTATAGATGATAAAATCGATATCGTAGTTGCCACGACAGCATTTGGAATGGGCATAGATAAGCCAAATATAAAAGCCGTTATTCACTATAATCAATCAGATTCACTTGAAGCATATTTGCAAGAATCGGGGCGTGGCGCAAGAAGCAAAGACATAGTTGCAAAATGCATAATTTTATATCAAAAAGAAGATTTTGATAAAATTTTTCAAAAATTAAACGCAAATAAAATAGATGCCGATGAAATTCAATCCATCGTAAAAACTCTAAAAAAGAAAAAATCAAATCCAGTTTATGTCTCGCCAAAAGCACTGGCTAAAAACTCAGGCATAAATTTAGAACTTGATTACGAAAATATCGTAAAAACGGCACTTTTGGAACTTGAAAGATGTGAGATTTTAAAGCGAGATAGAGATAAATATACAATTTGTGGCTCATCTTTAATCGAAAAAGAAAAGCGAAATATGGATTACATTAGAAATTTGCTTGATAGTAAAAAAGAAATTTATAAAGATATTTATAAATATATGATTATGATAATGCAAAATATAATCCAAAAAAGCAAAACCGAACCAGTTGAAATCGAGAATTTATCAAGTAATATCAGCATTAGCATAAAAGATACTTTTAATGCGATTTATGCTTTACAAAAAGAAAATTTGATAAATTATGATAATGATCTTTCTATATTTTTAAACAAAAAAGTAAAAGATGAGTTTAACGAACATATCAAATTTGAAAATGAGATTTGGGAATTTATTTTACAAAATGACAAATTTGATATAAGAAATATAGAAAACCAAAATAGCCAAAAAATCACAAAAATAAAGCAAATCATCCAAAGTTTTTCATTTTTAGCAAAATGTCAAAATCAAAATTTCAATATATATTTTTATAATTTTTTGGTAAATATCGAGTCCAAAAATAAGCAAAATTTTGAAAATTTATTAAAACAAAGACAAAAAATCTGCAAAAATATACTCATCGAAATCACAAAACTTTTAAACGAAGACGAAAAAGAGATTGAGTTTGCTTCTATAAAACTTCAAAATAAACTTAATATCCAAACTGATTTTTTTCATCACTGCCTTGTTTATTTACATCAAATTTTAAAAAATTTTGAACTTAGAAAAGGAAGGTTGATTTATTACAAAGCTTATAAAATCAAGCTTTTGGACAAAATAAACGAAAGCACACCATATCAAAAAAGAAGGGATTACAATGCCACTTTAGCAAAATATTACGAAAGAAAAATAGAAGCTGTGCATATCCAAGCTAGATTTTTAGAACTTTTAACTAACAATGATAAAAATGTTAGTAATTTTATAAAAGATTATTTTAGTTTAGAATATGAAAAATTTAAAAAAACTTATAATTTTGATAAAAATATCAAACTTCCAATCACAAAAATAAAACTAGATCAAATTTTATCATCTCTAAATGCCGAACAAAAGGCAATTTTTAACGATGATAAGAGTAATTCGGTTATGGTTTTAGCTGGTCCAGGAAGTGGCAAAACAAAAACATTAGTTCATAAAATCGCCTCTTTAATCACAAAAGAAGCCAACAAACCTGAATATTCTTTCACGTCAGCACACTCAAGAACTGCGGTTAGTGAGTTTAAAAATAGACTTAAAAAACTGATTGGAAATCAAATTTATAGAGTTAAAATTTTTACTTTTCACGCGTTTGCTTTAAATTTGCTATCTTTAAAATTTAGTAGTAATAATGAGCTTAAAAATACCATACCAAACGCCACAAAAGCACTGCAAAATAAAGAAATAGAACTTCCAATAATCCAAATGTTAGTCCTTGATGAGTATCAAGATATTTCTAAACAAAGTTA
>CAMUNZ010000052.1 GCA_947090385.1 uncultured Campylobacter sp.
ACGAAATTTAAATTATAATTTCTACTTGTTAAAAATTCTAAAACATTTTGATCTTTTTCAAGCAAAATTTTTTCACCATTTAAAATAATTTCTATCAAAATTTTAAACCTTTTTCGAAAAGTTTTCGATTTTACTATTTTATTTTTAATTTTTAATTATAAACATTTTTAAAATTTTAAATTGATACAATTCTAAAATTTCTTTTAAAAAAGGTTGTTTATGTTAAGCGAAGATTTAAAAATGTTTTATTTGGGCATAAAAAACGGCGAGCCATTTATGTATGAAAACAAGGATTTGACAACACATGCAGCGATAATAGGAATGACAGGAAGCGGAAAAACTGGGCTTGGAATAACGCTTTTAGAAGAAGCGGCAATCGATAAAATTCCAACGATAATAATCGATCCAAAAGGCGATTTAACAAATTTATGTTTAGCTTTTAATGATTTAAAAGAAGAAGATTTTTTGCCTTTTATGGACGAGCAAGAAGCGCAAAATTTAAGAATTTCTACGCAAGATTTAGCTAAAAAAACAGCACAAATTTGGAAAGATGGGATCGAAAAATCTTACCAAAATATCGAAAGAATAAAACTTTTAAATAAAAATTGTGATTTTAATATTTTTACTCCAAAAAGCGAAAATGGGCTTGGCATCAGTCTTCTTAGCGATTTCGAAGCACCACAAAATTTAAACACAAACGATTTAAATGATTATGTTTTTAGCATCTCAAATTCTATTTTATCACTAATTGGAAGCGATGCTAACGATTCGACAAATCCAGAAATTTTACTTCTACAAAATATATTTTTATCAAATTTTAGCGAAAACAAAGGCGTTACAATAACAGAACTTATAAATCAAATTGTAAAGCCAAAATTCGATAAAATAGGCATTTTTGATTTAGAAACTTTTTATAATTCACAAAAACGAATGCAAATGGCGATGAAACTAAATGCGCTTTTTGCAAGTCCAAGCTTTTCTTTATGGTGCAAAGGCGAAAAATTAGATATCTCAAAAATGCTTTTTAAAGGCGAAAAAGCAAGGGCAAATATCTTTACAATTTCACATTTAAATGACAGCGAACGGATGTTTTTTGTGACAATTTTATTAAACGAAATTATAAGATTTATGCGAACAACACAAGGAACAAGTAGCTTAAGAATGATTGTTTATATGGATGAAATTTTTGGATTTTTTCCTCCAAATTCAAATCCACCAAGCAAAACGCCGATGCTGACACTTTTAAAACAAGCAAGAGCTTTTGGTATAGGTTGCGTTTTATCCACACAAAATCCTGTAGATATAGATTACAAAGGGCTTTCAAATATCGGAACTTGGTTTATAGGAAAACTTCAAACCGCGCAAGATAAAGAAAGGGTTATAAGCGGACTTAGCGGAGTTGGCACAAATCAAATGAATAAAAATGAAATTTTCGATCTTATATCAAATTTAAAAAAGAGAAATTTCTTAGTCAAAAACATAAATGAAAACGAGCTTATAACGATACAAACGAGATTTGCACTTTCATATTTAAAAGGACCTTTAAGCGACAAACAAATTTCAAATTTGATGAAAAACAAAAAAGAAAATTCTGATTTTTCTTCTACAAATTTCACACAAACAAAGCCTGTTTTATCGCCACAAATTTCGCAAATTTACAGCGTAAGTTCAAATTTTGTAAAACCGTATTTATACGCAAGCGCAAAAATTCGTTATGCAAATAAAAATTTCGATATCACAAAAGATGTAAATTTATGTCTAAATTTAGAAAATTGTGATGAAATTAATTGGTCTGATGCAAGTATAAATTTAAAAACTTCTTTACAAGAAGAACCAAAAATAAAGCTAGAATTTGGTGAAATTCCTAGCTTTATACAATCAAAAAAAGATTTTAAAAACGATATAAAAAATTTAAAAGATTTTTTATCCAGACAGATAAAACTTGAAATTTTTGAAGCTTTTGGATTAGCATCTGATCCAAATGAAAGTTTAGATAGTTTTAAATTAAAATTGCACGATAAATGTAACGAAATTTTGGAGCAAGAAACTTCAAAATTTAACAAAAAATTTAAAAAAGAAAAAGCAAGAATTGAAGAAAAATTAAGAAAGGCTGAAATAAAACTAGAAAAAGAAAAAAGTGACATGAAATCAAGAGGATTGGAAACGGCTTTATCGATTGGAAGCTCGATTTTATGGGCACTTTTTGGTGGTGGAAAAATTTTAACAAAAGCTAACGCCACAAAAATTGCAAGTGGCGCAAAAAGCGCAAACAGAATGTTAAATGAAAAAAAAGATGTAGCAAACGCACAAGAAAATTTAGAAATTTTGCAAAATGAATTTGAAGAATTTCTTGCAAAAAGCGAAGAAGAGATGCAAAATATAAAAGAAAAATATGATTTTTCAAACATCGAAATAAAAACTACACAAATTTGCGCTAAAAAAAGTGATATTTTTGATGAAAAAATTGAGCTTTTATGGAAAAGTTAAATTTTTTTTTGTAAAATCACAAGTTTTTGAAAGGCGTAAATGGAAAGTTTTTTAAATTTTTTAATTAATTTTATATCACAACCAAATGTTTGGATTGTTTTAATGGCTTATTTAATAGCTGGAATTCCAAGTGGGCTTTTGTTTGCAAAATTTTGTTGTGGAGTTGATATAAAATCTCAAGGAAGCAAAAGTATCGGCGCGACAAATGTTTTAAGAGTTTTAAAACAAAAAGATCCTAAAAAGGCAAAAGTTTTAGCGATTTTAACTGCGATTTGCGATATTTTAAAAGGTGTTTTGCCGATTTTAATCGCAAAATTTTTAGGATTTTTGCCATCTGTTCTTTGGACAATGGCTGTTTTTGCAGTTATTGGGCACTGCTTTTCTCCGTATTTAAAATTTGAAGGTGGCAAAGGAGTGGCAACTGGAGCTGGAGTTTTAGCGTGTTTTATACCTATTGAAATTTTAATTGCTGTAATCATTTGGTTTGTAACTGGAAAAGTTTTAAAAATTTCATCTCTTGCATCATTATTTGCATTGTGTGGGCTTTTTGTAGCATCTTTTCTAATACACCCACAAATTCCAGATATAAACTCCCATGCACCGATAATAATCATCGCATTTATCATAATTTATAAACATATTCCAAATATAAAAAGATTATTTTGCAAAGAAGAAGAAAAGGTAATTTGATGATTAAAATTTTAATCAAAAAATTAAAATTAAAATGTATAATCGGACTTTTAGATTTTGAAAGAGTAAAAAAACAAAAAGTTATCGTAAAAGCTGAATTTGTTTGCGATGACTTTTTGGATTATAGTTTAGTTTGCAAAATAATCAAAAATTCACTTAAAAACTCGAAATTTGACACTATAGAAAACGCATTAAATGAAATTTCTAAAATTTTAAAGGATAAATTCCCAAAAATTTCATACCAAAAAATAGAAATTTATAAAACAAAAATAATCAAAAACGCAATTGTTGGGGCAACCATAGAAAAAACCTATTAAAAAAAAATTAAGTTTTTTAGCTTTATTAAAAATTTAACTTGAATTTTTGCTTAATTTGTGATACAATCCGACCTTAAATTTTTAAATTCAAGGATTTTTTATGCGAATTTTAATCGTCGAAGATGAGATAACCTTAAGTAAAACTATAGCCGAAGGATTACAAGAATTTGGTTATCAAACAGACATATCAGAAAATTTTAAAGACGCCGAGTATTACATCGGCATAAGAAATTATGATTTAGTTTTAACAGATTGGATGCTTCCAGATGGTGATGGGATTGATTTAATAAACATAGTTAAACAAAAAAGCCCACGAACTTCTGTCGTAATCATATCTGCAAAAGATGATAAAGAGTGCGAAATAAAAGCTTTAAAAGTTGGAGCTGATGATTATATTAAAAAACCTTTTGATTTTGAAGTTTTAGTTGCTAGACTCGAAGCAAGACTTAGATTTGGCGGCACAAATACTATAAAAATTGATGAATTAACAATAGATCCAGATGAAGAAAAAATCACATATAAAGGCACAGAAATAGAATTAAAAGGCAAACCTTTTGAAGTTTTAACTCATCTTGCAAGACATAGTGATCAAATCGTTTCAAAAGAGCAACTTTTGGATGCTATCTGGGAAGAACCAGAACTTGTAACTCCAAATGTAATAGAAGTAGCAATAAATCAAATAAGACAAAAAATGGATAAACCTTTAAATATATCAACAATCGAAACCGTAAGAAGACGAGGTTATCGTTTTTGTTTTCCAAAAAAGATATAAAATTTGTTTAAAAAACAAAATTTAAGGACAAAATTTACAATTCAGCTCGCCACGGCTTCGGCGATGCTGATTTTGATATTTTCTGTTTTGCTTTATCATTATATAAAAATTACAATTTATGAAAATGTAGTTTTTGATTTAAAAATGGTTGTGAAAAATATAGAAAATTTAAACTCGTTAGATGAAATTTCAATGATAGATTTTGAAAAAAAATTAATCAATTGCAAAATAGAAGATTACAAAAATGATGAAATAAAATTTGAGAATTTTAAAAAAATGGATGAAAATTTTTTATCGCTTAGTTATCCGATAAAAAAATTCAAAAAAACATTTGTATTACAAAAAAATACAACAAACATATCGATTTTAATATCTCAAATTTTATCAAACATCATAATTGTAAATGCAACAATGATATTTTTAATAATTTTTTACGCGATTTTTCTATCTAGAATTTTGCTTTTGCCGATTAAAACAATTAGCCAAAATTTAACTTCTCAAAATGAAAAAATTTTAAATCAAATAGATGAAAAAAATATAAGCGAAGAGTTTTTGCCACTTGCACAAAGCATAAATTCATTAATCACTCGGATAAAAAATTTCATAGGTTATCAAAAAGAGCTTTTTGTTGGGATTGCACACGAATTGAAAACTCCGCTTGCGGTTATGAAAACAAAAAATGAAGTCACACTTATAAAACCTCGTGATATGGAAAAATATATAGAAACATTAAAAAGTAACAACGAAGCAATCAACAATATGAATAAAATGATATCGCAAATACTTGAAATTGGTCGTCAAGAAAGTGCGCAATTTGAAGAACCGCAAAAATGTGAAATGATAACTCATTTAAAAAATATAGCCAAAAATTTTGAGATATTAACAAATCAAAGTGGAATAAGATTGATTTGCGAATTTTCACCAAATGCGATTTTTATAAATATTCGTGCAACTTTGCTTATGCATATATTGCAAAATTTTATACAAAACGCAATAAAATTTAGCGAAAATGGCAGCGAAATTTTATTAAAAACATATGTAAAAAATTCAAAATTTGTGATAGAAATTATAGATGAAGGCGAAGGAATTGATGAAAGCAAAGATCTTTTTGCACCTTTTAAAAGATTTGGAAATAAAAGTGGCGCCGGACTTGGATTATTTTTAGCAAAAACTGCAAGCGATGCAATGAATGCAGAAATTTCAATAAAAAACCGCGAAAACAAAAAAGGAAGCATTGCAAGCCTAAAATTGCCGATTGTGTAATTTAAGTTTTATGTAAGTTTTTTGTGTTATAAATCACTTTCAAAATTTTCAAGATAAAGGTAAAAAATGTCTTTGATGATTACAAGAGATTGTATTTGTTGTGATTCTTGCCGCGACGAATGCCCAAGTGGTGCTATTTTTGAAGATGAACCAACGTATGTTATAGATCCAGATCTTTGCTGCGAATGCATAAATGATTATGCTGAGCCAGCCTGTATCGTTGTTTGCCCAGTTGAATGCATAATAAGCGATCCAGATAATATCGAAACTTTAGAAGAATTAAAAATCAAATACACACATTTAAATAAATGAGAACAGCCATCATAGATCTTGGATCAAATTCCGCTAGAATTGCTATTTTTGAAAGAAATTCTAGACTCGCATTTTATATAATTGGTGAATACAAAATGCGAGTAAGGCTTGGCGAAGGAGCTTATGAAAATGGCGGAATGATACAAAAAGAAGCTATGCAAAATTGCTATCTAGCTTTTTGTGAATTTAAAAAAATAATATCAACTTATAAAGTAAAAAAAGTGCTTTGTTTTGGAACTTCTGCTTTAAGGGACGCACCAAATGCTAACGAATTTATAACTTTAATAAAAAAGAAATTAAATTTAAATTTAAAATGTATCGATGGGCGCACAGAAGCATATCTTGGCGGAATTGCGGCTTTAAATTTACTTAGTGGCTTTGATGAAGGCGTTACTATAGATATCGGTGGCGGAAGCACAGAATTAGCAAGAATTGAAAATGGCAAAATCACAGATGTAATTTCCTTAAATTTAGGAACCGTTAGATTAAAAGAGCTTTTTTTCGATAAAAATAATTTTAATGGAATAAAAGAATTTTTAGAACAAAATTTGCAAAAAATAGGACCAAATTTTTATAGTCAAAATATAATTAGCATCGGCGGAAGCTTAAGAGCAATCGCAAACGCGATAATGATAAAAAACAACCATCCATTAAAAATCGTCCATAATTTCGACTATAATTTCGATGAAAATTTGCCTTTTATCCAAGAAATTATAAAATCAGATATATCAAATTTAAAAAATCTTTATATCAAAAAAGAGAGATTTGACACAATCCGCGAAGGCGCTATGATTTTTTCAAAAATAGCGCAAAAACTCGGTGCAAGGCATATATTTACAAGCGGAGTTGGTATAAGAGAAGGCGCATTTTTGTCTAATATTTTGCGCGGAAAAAATAATCTTGCAAAAAGTGTCGAAATTTTGGAGAAAAAAACTTTTCCAAAAGGTTACAATCCTAGTTTGGATAGTCTTCAAAAAAGATTTTGCACAAAAACACAAACAAAAGTAGCACAAATTTGCAACAAATTGTTTTTTACAATGAGAAATTTGCACAAAATTGATGAAAAATATTTATCTTGTTTAATCGACGCTGCAAAATTGAGTGAAATAGGTGCAAAACTTGGATTTTATTCTATGCACGAACACTCTGCATATTTTGTAGAAAATGGATTAAACTACGGACATACTCATCAACAAAAAGCCTTAATTAGCACGATTTTAAGAACAAAAAATAAAATAGAAATAAATTCAAATCTCTCACCACTTTTGCCAAATCATAAAGTGATTTTATGGTTAAGTTTTATTTTAGAACTTAGCAAAATCTTAAATTATGCAAAATACAAAAATTTGGACTTCAAATATGAAAATTTAACACTTCAAATTAGTGGCGTAAAAAATGAA
>CAMUNZ010000053.1 GCA_947090385.1 uncultured Campylobacter sp.
TTACAAATTTAGATGATAAATCACTTAAATTGTCACTAATTGTTTTAATTACAACATCGCTACTTTTAACTTTTTGTATAACAGAATTTATAACTTCTTGCTCTTTTTTGATATTTGCGAAATTTGTATTATGCAAATTCTGTAAATTACTTAAATTCGAAGAAAATTCACCCATTTTTGCATCAAAAGCTTCAATTTTTTGTTTTGAATCTAAAATTCCTTCATCAACATTTGCAAATTTTGAATTTGCAACTAAAATTTGCTCATCTAAATTGCTCATTTTGGAATTTATAAGCTCTAAATTGCTATCCGTTTTAGTAATTTTATCGCCCAATTTAGAAATTTCACTATCAACCGCATTTTTAATATCAGAAATTTTTGTGTCAAAATTTATGATTTTGTCACCCATTAAATTCACTTTTTCATCAATTTCAGACTCTTTAGCTTCTAAATCTTGTTCAATTACTTGAGGTTGTCGTTTTTGTAAATTTTCATCTATCAAATTTACTTTTTCGATCATATCATCAATATCTTTATCTTCTTTTTCTGTTTGTTCATCAATCTTTACAAGCCCGCTAACATCGACATTTTCTAATACATTTTTATCTTTTACTTCTACATCATTTGTAGGCAAATCACTATCTGAAATTTGAGATAACATATCGTCTATATTGCTTGAAATTTCTATTTTTGGTTCATTTTTTTCTTCATCAAGTGAAACTTCTATATTAAGCGACTCTGGCTCTTTCTTTTCGCTTTGAGTTTCTGTCATATAATCACCAATTTGCTCTTCTAAAGATAGATTAGGATCAATTTCGTCTATCAAATTATCGGCTATTTGATCGATATTTTGAGATTGAGTAGGTTGAGAATTTTGTTCCATAATAGGCTCTTGTGTTTGTAAATCTTCTTTATTTTCTTCTTGTTTTTCTGGTTGATCATCTACTATTTGTTCTGTTTTAATCTCTTCTACAGGCTCTTGTGGTAAAAAATCATCCAAATCAACAAAATCATTTTGTTCTATTTTTTTATCATCTTCATAATTTGCAGATAATATATCCAAAGGCTGATCGACTGAAATTTCTGCTAAATTTGGCATTTGAATTTGTGGAGTTTGTGCTTGCATTGGCTCTGGTTGTGGTAGCACAACTGGAGTATTTTTTTGAAGTTCCGCCATTGCTTCTTCAGGATTGCTTAGAATTTTATTTCGTGCATTTTCCATAGCTTTTGGAGTCATGGCAACAACTGCATAAGTTTTAACTAAATCAGGCAAAATTCCCATTTCTAAGCCAAGTCTAATCTCTCGCATTTGGTTATTGTTTGGATTTGCACTAAACTGGGCATCTGCAAAAACTGCGATTTGTTCATTTGTTAAACCATTTTCATAACCTTGAATTATCTCTTGCATTTGACTAAAATCAAAAATATAATTTAAATTATTTATAAATCTTGCTTGCTCGTTTGTAAGGCGAAGTGCTTGTTCTCGCATTTTTCTCATATCATAATAATTTTTAAATTGTGGTTTTGTATATAGTTTGATTTGCTCCATACCATAACCATCTTCTATACCTCTTTTTATCTCGCCTTTTTGACTTTCATTTAATCCAGCGCCTAAATCATCTATAAATTTACAAGTATCTTCTAAAGCGATACCGTTTGTCATAGAAAATCTAGCCATCGCCATATCTGTAACAGAAAAACTATTATTAGCATAAACGGCGATTTGTTCGCTATTTAATCCATCTCTTAAACCATAAATTAATTGATAAAGTTGCCCAAGATTAAAATTCGAATAAATATTATCCAAATAATCTACAATTTGTTCGGGTAAAAGCTCTAAATCTTCTTTTAATTTATCGATTTGAGCTTGATTAAAAAGTCCACTAACATTACATTTATTAATTAAATAACCAGCACTAAATCCCATTTTGTTCTCCCATTAAAATTTTTGTCGTCAAAATTATACTAAAAAATCGAAAATATAGGCTTATTTTATCTAAATAAGCTCAAATTTCTCAAAAAATTTTGTATCTTCTTTTATTAAATTTTTCTCAATTAGTTTCTTTACGATTTTTTTATCACATAAAACCTCTTTTGGCCACTCTCTTTCATAACCTTCCCATTCGTGTTTTGCCGTAGCATCCACGCAAATTTGCTCTTTATCTATAAAAATATCTCGTTTTGCATCGATGTTATTTACAATTCTCCAAACCAACATATAAGGATTATTTAAATTTATATTTTCATCGACAAAAATTACAATCTTGAAATAATCTCTAAAATTTAAAATTTTATTAAACGAGAATTTCACCTTATTTTCCTTTTTAAAATTTAACAATAAAATAGGAGTTTTTGTATCTTTAAAATACTGTTTCGCATTTGTAATCTTTGGCTCTTCTGAATTTAAAAGTTTTAAAATTTTATCATCATCTAAAATTTGTGGCACAAATTCACAAAAATCAGCACTTGCATCGATAGCCAATTTGCCACCAAAACAAGAATTTGGGCTAGCATGGTCTAATTGATCACAAATTCCCTCGCTTATAATTAAACTTTTTACTCCAAAACGATTCAAAACATATTCGCTAAATTTCAAATAATCATCAAGTTTTGGACCATTTTCATCGATAAAAATCACATGTTTTACAAAACTCATCTGTCCTATTCCCCAAAATGAATGCATAACTTGTCTTGCCGTAAAAGGAAAAGGTGTTTTAATTTTAGATAAAATTAAATTATGAAAAACGCCGTTTTCAGGCATTTTGTAATCTACCAATTCTGGCACATTTACTTTAAAAAGCGGTAAAAAAATTCTCTCAGTTGCATAACCCATAAATTTATCTTCAACAGGTGGTTTACCGACAATTGTGGCATTAAATATAGGATTTTTTTTAGATGTTATAGCGCTTACTTCCATCACGGGAAATTCTTCTTTTGGCGTATAAAATCCTGTATGATCGCCAAAAGGTCCTTCTTCTTTAAAAACATTTGGATCTACAAATCCTTCAATCACAAAATCAACATCGTGCGGAATAAAAATCTCATTTGTTAAAGATTTTACTAATTTTGCTGGCTCTTTTCGTATAAATCCATAAAGTAAAAGCTCAAAAATTCCTTTTGGAAGTGGCGCTTGCGCGCACCAAATATAAAGCGGATCTCCGCCGATTGCAACGCTTACTGGCATTTTTTTGCCTATTTTTACGTATTTATAGAAAATACTCATAGCATCTTTATGAATTTGCCAATGCACACCAAGATAATTTTTATCAAAAACTTGCAAACGATACATGCCTAAATTTTGTGTTTTTCCGCCAAAATCCTTAGTATAAACTTGCCCCATTGTTATAAATTGTCCGGCGTCATTTGGCCAAGTTTTTAAAATTGGTAATTTAAAAAGATCTATTTCTCCTTGTCTTATTTCTTGACAAATTCCAGGAGTTTTAAGATATTTTGGAAATATGCTTCTATATTTACTTAAATGATAAAAAAAATCTATTTTTTGGATAAAACCTTCTGGAATTTCAGGCTTTAAAAGAGTTGAAATTTCGTCGGCGATCTTTTTAACATCTTGCCCAAAAATAAGTTCTAAAACCGATTTATTTGCAAAAAGATTTGTCACAACAGGATCAAATTTATCGCCTTTTGAATTTGTTGGATTACTAAAAAGCAAAACTTTTCCATCATTTTTTTTAGCTTCTATATAACTTAAAATGCCAATTTCTTGATCTATATCAACTGGCTCTTTTATCTCTTTTAAAAGTCCATTTTGCCTAAATTTTTCTATCCAATTTCGCATAACCTTCCTTTTAAATAAAATCTTTAGCTAAAATTTCAGCTCTCGCTAAAATTTCTTTTGCTCCTTTTTTTATAAAATCTTGCGCCAAAATTTGACCAATATTTTTATAATCACATAAAGAAATTTCTTTTTCATCTTTAATAAATTCGTTAGCATCTGGAGTGCCAACAATCATTTTTATTTTTACAATATCATCACAAACTTGCGTATTTATCCCAATTGGTGCTTGACAACCGCCATTTAACTCTTTTACAAAATCTCTTTCTATAGTTGTTTCTATTACACTTTTTTCATCATTTAAAAACGCAATCTCTTCTAAAATTTCTTTTTTGTTTAAGCATTCTATACCAAGCACTCCTTGACCCATGGCAGGTATCATATCAAAAATTGAAAAAGGCACGATAAATTTTATAAAATCTTTCAAATTTAGTCTATCTATTCCAGCTTTTGCTAAAATTATCGCGTCAAATTCGCCATTTTTAAGCTTGTGTTTATATTTCCGCGAAGAGAGACCATTTGCAAATCTTTTCTTAAAATTTTTAATTGCATAACTCTTCTTAAAGATGTTGTGCCGATTTTTGCATTTTGTGGCAAATCAAATAAACTAGTGTATTTTTCACTCACAAAACAATCCCTAACATCGGCTCTTTTTGAAACAGCGCCTAATATTAAACCGTTTTCAATTTCTACTGGAACATCCTTTAAACTATGAACGGCGATATCTGCTTTTCCTTCAAGCATCCAAATTTCAAGCTCTTTTGTAAAAAGCCCTTTTCCACCTATTTTTGAAAGCGGAGAATCTAAAATAACATCACCTTTTGTTTTTAAGCCGATCAATTCAACATTATAGCCATATTTTTCTTCTAATTTTGATTTTATAAACTCACTTTGCCACAAAGCAAGTGCACTTTTTCTTGTAGCAATTCTCATTTTATCACCTCTTCAACTATCTGAACATCAATGTAATCATCTTTATTTTTATCAGTTTTTTTACCTGATTTTGTAAAAATCGAAAAAATCAACAACACAATTCCAACAACATCGGATAAAATTCCAGGAATAATTAAAAAAATTCCAGCAAAAAGCAAAGCAAATTTTCCAAAAATATCTTTAAAATTTGAAAAAATTGCATTTTGAAAAATTGTAGAAATTCCAACTTTTGATACCAAAATAATCCCTAAAATGCTGGATATCAAAACCTCAGCCATGTAATTTAAAAACCCAAATGTCGCTACAAAACCGACACAAAAAACAAGTTCAAATACAAAATAAGAAAGCCATAGAATTTTTAACATAAATAATCTTTTAAACTCTTTTCTATATCTTTTGACGAAATTTCTATTTTTTCTAAATTTTTACGTTTTAAAAACTCAACTTTGCCATTTGCTAAAGATTTTCCTATCAAAAATCCGCAACTTATCCCCATAAGTTCATAATCAGCCATCTTAACACCAAATCTTTCATTTCTATCGTCTAACAAAATTTTAAAACCTTTTTTAGTTAAATCTTCGTAAATTTCATTTGCAAATTTTACAACTTCTTCATTTTTTATATTTGAGATTATTATAACTGCGTCAAACGGGCTTAACTCTTTATTCCAGATTATTCCTTTTTCATCAAAACTAGACTCCACTGCTACGGCTTCTAATCTACTAACTCCTATGCCGTAACATCCCATAAAAAACGGCTTAGATTTGCCATTTTCATCAAGAAAATTTGCTTTCATAGGCTCTGAATATTTTTGCCCTAATTGAAATATATGACCGATTTCTATACCTTTTGTAGAATGAAGTTTTCCGCCACATCTTGGGCATACATCGCCATCTTTTACAGATATTAAATCTTTAAATCTATCTTTTTTAAAACTTGCGACATTAAAACCAATTGTGTGATAATTTTTTTCATTTGCCCCGCAAATCATCTGCGTTTCATTTTCAAGTTCAAAATCTATAAAAAATTCTATATCTTGCGGAAGTTTCGCTGGACCGATAAAGCCTGGATTTAAACCTATTTTTATAAGCTCTTCCTGTGAAATATCAACTAATTCTAACGCACCACAAGCATTTAATGCCTTTGTTTCTTGTAAATCGTCGCAACCCCTAACAAAAAATAAAATAACTTTTTCATCTTTTTCATCTTTTTCATAAATAGCTTTTTTTGCGACGGCTTTTATAGTATAAAATTTATCTATTTTGAAAAAATTTGCCAAATCATCTATAGTTTCGATATTTGGCGTAAAAAATTTATCCATTTTTTCACTTTTTGGACGAGATATTTTGCAAGTTTTTTTTGCTCTTCTAGCAGCTTCTATATTTGCTGCATATTTGCAACTATCACAAACTAAAATATCATCTTCGCCATTTTGCGCTAAAACCATAAATTCTTTACTTCCGCTTCCGCCGATAGCTCCGCTATCTGCTTCAACTACTCTAAAATTTAATCCAATTCTTGTGAAAATATTTGTATAAGTTTTTTCCATCAAATCAAATTCGCGTTTTAAATCAGCTTCATTTGAATGAAAGCTATAACCGTCTTTCATTATAAATTCTCTGCATCTTAAAAGTCCAAATCTAGGTCTTGCTTCGTCGCGAAATTTTAACCCAATTTGATACAAATTTAAAGGAAGTTGTTTATAACTTGTCACAACATCTCTGATTAAATCTGTCATACTTTCTTCGTTTGTAGGACTTAAAACAAAATCGTTTTCTTTTCTATCTTTGATTCTTAAAAGCTCTTTTCCATATTTTTTTAACCTTCCACTTTGTCCCCAAAGCTCACTTGGTGTAACAAAGCTAAGCCCCACTTCTTGCGCTCCGCTTTTATCCATTTCCTCTTTAATAACAGCGCAAATTTTTTCTAAAACAATTTTTCCAAGTGGCAAAAAATTATACAAGCCACTTCCGATTTGCGCGATAAATCCCGCTCTAATCAAAAGCTTATGACTTGGTAAAACTACGTCTTTTGGTGCTTCTTTTAATGTTGGTGCATATAATTTTGAAAATTTCATATATCCTCTTTTAAACTAAATTCATCAAATTTTTCTTTTGTATCAAATAAATAATTTGTGACTTTTACAATCTCTTCTGGATCGTTCGTATCAGAAATTTGTTTTAGTTTTATCGTCGGCGTATGTAAAAAAACTTTAAAAACTTGATGTAAAAATTTTCTAGCCTCTTCTTTATCGCTATTTTTTAAATATCCTTTTTTTATAGCTTTTTGCAACTCAATCTCACAAGTATTTTTTGCTTTATCACGCAAAGCTTTTATAATCGGAGTTGATTTTAAACTTCCAAGCCATCTAAAAAACTCGCTTGTTTCATTGCTAACTACGCCGTAAGCTATCCTTGCTTGCTCTTCTCTTAAAGCAGCATTTCGTTTTACAATCTCATCTAAATCA
>CAMUNZ010000054.1 GCA_947090385.1 uncultured Campylobacter sp.
ATAAATTTTTTTAGATTTTTTATATCTTTATTTGTAAGTTCAAATTGCATTTTTATCCTTATTGTATGTAAATAAAAATTTTCTATTATATAAAAAATTATTAAATAAATTATAAATTCTTTATATTTTTGTTTTTAATTTTTTTTAAGTTTTTTGTGATAAATTTTTAAATTTTTTAAAATGAGGATAGTATGAAACAAAAATTAAAATCTATTTATACTCAGAAAATTTATGGATAAGTTATTTAAATTTAATGGATTTTTGCCTTTTTTGATAGTTGTGTCTATAAACGCAGCAGTTGATTTAGCGCACAAAATCACAATTCATAATACTATTATAAAAGTCTATGACGGCACGACTTTGACTGTTTTAAGTGTGGTTGTAAATGCTTTAATTTTGTTACCTTTTATCATGCTTTTTAGTGTTAGTGGATATATAAATGATAAATACAATAAAACAAAAGTTGTGCGAATTTGCGCTATTGTTGATGTCGCAATAACTGCTTTTTTAACGCTTTGCTATGTTTTTGGGTTTTATTATCTAGCTTTTGCTATGACATTTTTGCTTGCAACTCAAAGTGCGATTTATTCTCCTGCTAAATATTCGCTTATAAAATATATAGTAAAAAATGAAAATTTAGGCGCAGCAAATGGTGTAGTTCAGGCGGTTACTATAATTTCTATTTTATTGTCGATGTCTATTTTTTCATTGTTGTTTGAAAAATTTTTTAGCGGTACAAATCCTAGCGAAATTTTACGTTCAATTTGGTTTTTAGGACTTGTTTTATTTATTGCAAGTTGTGTTGAATTATTTTTTGCGTTTAAGATTCCGATTTTTGAGTTTAAAACAAATTTAAAAAAAATCTACATTTCGAAATTAATAAAATTAGAATATTTAAAAGAAAATTTAAAACTAGTTTATGCAAATAAAACTATATTTATTTGCATAATTGGAATTTCGATTTTTTGGGCTATTGCTCAGCTTATAATCGCTACATTTGCAACGCATTTTAAAGTGATTATGAATAACGACAATGTTATGCATATAAATACGATTTTAGCACTTGCATCGATAGGAATCGCAATCGGCGCTATGATTGTTGGAAGTTATTCTAAAAGGCATATAGAAATCGGAATAGTTCCTTTTGGTTTATTTGGAATTTCGATATCTTTGTTTATGTTAGCAAGTGGACAAAATAGCGCAATTTTCAGCATAGCGTCTTTTATTTTTGGTGTTGCTGGTGGCGCATTGGTCGTGCCTTTAAATGCGATGATTCAATACTTCACGCCTAAAAAAGATTTAGGACGAGTTTTAGCTGGAAATAATTTTATACAAAATATTTTTATGATTTTGTTTTTAGTATTATCGACAATATTTGTAAGTTTTGGAAGTTTGACTATAGGAATTTATTCATTTTTAGCATTTTTTTCTATAGTTATTGGATTTTTTGCGATAAAACAGCTTCCACATCTTTTTGCAAGAATGGTTCTTTTGCCATTTTTAAAACTTGGTTATAAAATCGAAGTAAATGGCATAGAAAACATACCGCAACGCGGTAGTGTGCTACTTTTAGGAAATCATGTAAGCTGGATAGATTGGCTTGTTTTGCAAGTAGCAACTCCAAGACCTATAAAATTTGTTATGTTTAGAAGTTTTTATGATCATTGGTATTGTAGATGGTTTTTTGATTTCTTTAGAGTAATTCCGATCGGAAATAACATAAGTCGTGATGCGATTAGAAAAATTCAAGATCGTCTTACAAATGGCGAAGTTGTAGGTCTTTTTCCAGAAGGACATATAACTTACAATGGTCAAATTGATGAGTTTCAAAAAGGTTTTGAATTAGCAGCAAAAAATAGCGGTTGCAAAATCATTCCTTTTTATATACATGGACTTTGGGGATCTAGTTTTTCAAGAGCAAGCAAGGCTTTTAAAGCGAAAAATTCAGGCAGAAATTTAAGCGTGACATTTGGTGAAGCATTATCGGATGACACAGATGCTGTGATTGTAAAAAAAGCTGTAAATGAGCTTGCATTTTATGCTTGGAGAAAATATATAGATAATTTAATGCCTATACAATACAATTGGATAAAACAAGCAAAAAAACATCCATTTAAACAAATTTTGGTGGATTCTACTGGAGCTAGATTAAATAATTGCAAATTTTTAACCGCTGTTTTAATCTTTTTATCAAAATTTAAATACACTTTTCAATCTGATGAAAAAAATGTCGGCGTGATTTTGCCAAGTTCGGCTGCTGGTTCTATCATAAATATGGTTTTATTTATAATGGGAAAAGTGCCTATTAATCTAAATTACACTTTAAACGAGCAAATTTTGATAAATTGCGTAAAAAAAGCAAATATAAAAAATATTCTAACATCATCATTATTTGTAGAAAAATTAAAAGGTCGCGGTTTTAATCTTGAAAATTCAATCGGTGATAAACTTATTTATTTAGAAGAAGTTGGAAAAACTATAAACAAAAAAGATAAAATTTTTGCTGCTTTAAAAGCACTTTTCGTGCCTAGATTTGTGCTTGAATTTACATATTTTAGACATACACACATAGACGAAGTTGCTACTATAATTTTTTCAAGCGGAAGCGAAGGTGATCCAAAAGGCATAGTTTTAAGTCATAAAAATTTAATGGCAAATATAAAACAAATTTCTGGACTTTTAAATAGCGATTCAAATGAAGTTATATTAGCTAGTTTACCAATTTTCCATAGTTTTGGATTGACCGTTACTACACTTTTGCCGTTAAATGAAGGACTTTTAAGTGTAAGTATTCCAGATCCGACTGACGCGCAAACTGTAGGAATTATGGTGACAAAATACAAAGCTACGGTTATGTTTGGGACTTCGACATTTTTTAGAATTTACACAAGAAGTAAAAGAATAAATCCTTTAATGTTTGATTCGCTTAGATATGTTATAGCTGGTGCCGAAAAATTACGAGATGAGGTAAAAAAAGATTTTCGTTTGCGTTTTGGGAAAGAAATTTATGAAGGTTATGGTACAACAGAAACTGCGCCTGTTGTAAGTTGCAATACTCCAAATGCTTTGGAACCAGATTTTTATAAAGAGCTTACATTTTGTAAAGAAAAATCTGTGGGTTTGCCACTTCCTGGAACTATTATAAAAATTGTAGATCCAGTAACTTATAAAAATTTAGGTACAAATAACGAAGGGCTAATATTAATCGGCGGCCATCAAGTTATGGTTGGTTATTATAAAAATAAAGCTAAAACTGACGAAGCGATAATAACAATTGATGGAGTTAGATATTATGTAAGCGGCGATATCGGATATATCGATAATGATGGATTTATTTTCATAACAGATAGATTATCAAGATTTGCAAAACTTGGAGGCGAGATGATAAGTCTTGGTGCGATAGAAGGCGAACTTGGTAAAGTTTTAGATGAAGATATACATTTTATAACTACAAATTTACCAGATGATAAAAAAGGCGAAAAAGTAGTTTTAATTTACAGTGGCGATATAAATAAAGATGATATAAGACAAAAATTCTCAACTCTTGCTCCGATAATGAGACCTAGCGAAATTTATCAAGTAGATGAATTACCTATATTAGGTAGCGGAAAAGTCGATTTAAAAGAAACTAAAGAGTTGGCAATCAAACTTAGTAAAGGAGAACAATGAAAAATCAAGGTTTGAGTAAAAAGCATTTTTTCATAATATCTTTAATGCTTTTTTCTATGTTTTTTGGTGCTGGAAATTTTATATTTCCGCCGATGGTAGGACGAGATGCAGGGACTAGCTATTACACTGCTATTATGTTTTTTTGTTTGACAGCTGTTTTGCTTCCTGTTTTGGGCGTGGCAGCAGTTGCTAAAGCTGGAGATTTGAAAACTCTTGCAAGTAGAGCAGATCCATTATTTGCTTCTATTTTTGTAGCTGTTATTTATATATCTATTGGACCACTTTTGGCAATTCCAAGAGCTGGAAATATGCCTTTTGAAATTTCGGCAACCTTCATAAAAGAGGATTATAAAACAATCTCGCTTGTGATTTATAGCGTGATATATTTTGCTTTAAACTGGTATGTTTGCATATATCCTTCAAAAATGGTTGAAATTTTAGGAAAATGGCTAACTCCTATCATGCTTTTTTTGATAATTGTATTTTTTGTAGTTGGATTTTTTAAATTAACAGGCGATTTCAATGCGCCAATCGGAGATTACGCAGTAATTCCTGGAAGTAAAGCTTTTATCGAAGGTTATCAAACTATGGACGCATTAGCGGCGCTTGTTTTTGGAATCGTTGTGGCAAATGCTATGAAAGAAACGGGCGTAAAAGATGAAAGTCATTTAGCAAATTCTACAGTAAAAGCCGGAATGGTTGCTGGTGCGATTTTAATGGTAATTTACATTATGCTTGGATATCTTGGTGCTAGTTCTGCTTCGCTTTTTAGCGATTCAAAAAATGGTGCCGAACTTCTTTCGAATTTGGCAAATCATCTTTTTGGTGGCGCTGGGCAAGTAATTTTAGGAGTTGCATTTTTCCTTGCTTGTTTTACAACTACAACTGGACTTATAGGCTCAGTTAGCACATATTTCAATGAAATTTTGCCGAAAATAAGCTATAAACAATGGGTTTTAATCTGGTGCGTTGTAAGCTTTTTGATAGCAAATTTAGGATTAAATCAAATTTTGAAATTTAGTATTCCGATATTAATTGCTATTTATCCAATAGCAATAATTTTGATAATCTTATCTTTGATAAATAAAATGATAGATTCAAATCGCGGAATTTATAGAATTTGTGTTTATGTTTGCGCATTTATAGGTGTTGTAAATGCTTTTGACATAGCTGGATTTAATATCCCAGTTATTACAGATTTAGTCTCGCAATTTCCGTTTTATAAATCTATGCTAGGTTGGATTGTACCAACTGCTGTTTGTTTTGCAGTATCATATGTTTTATATCTTCTGATAGGGAAAAAAGATAACTACTAAAATTTTGGAGCAATGCTCCAAAATTTTTTATATATTTTTTAAAATAAACTTAATATTTTATTAAAAAGGATTGTCATGAAAAAAATATTTTTAGCTATTGTTTTAGTTGCTTTTTCTTATGCAAGTGATTTAAAAATCGCAGCAGCTGCGAATACAACTTATGCTTTTGAAGAGTTAAAAGCAGAGTTTGCAAAAATTTATCCAAATGCAAAATTAGAAGTAAATTTGGGCTCTTCTGGAAAATTAGTCGCACAGATAAAAAATGGTGCTCCATTTGATATTTTTATGTCCGCAGATATGGGTTTTGCACAAAAATTAAAAGATGAAAATTTTGCAATTACAGATCCAAAAATTTATGCAAAAGGAAAAGTGGCTATGTTTAGCACAAGAAATTTTGATCTAAGCAAAGGATTAGAAATTTTACTTGATGAAAATGTAAAAACTATTTCTATCGCAAATCCAAAAACAGCGCCTTACGGTAAAGCTACAATCCAAGCATTAAAAAATGCAAAGCTTTATGAAAAAGTAAAATCAAAAATAGTTGAAGCTGGATCTATCGGTGATGCATTAAATCAGAGTTTAAAAGCTAGCGATATCGGTTTTATAGCTGCAAGTTCTATGTATTCTAATAAAATGAAAGACAAATATAAAGAAAATAAAAATTATGTATATTTTGATGGATATGATCCGATTGCACAAGGTATAGTTATTCTTAAAAATGGCGAAAATAACGAAGTTGCAAAAGCATTTTATGATTTTATTTTGAGTGAAAAAGGCAAAGAAATTTTTTCAAGGTACGGCTATGAATTTTAATGCGAAAATATTAGAAATCACTAGTTTTGAAGATGTTTCTCAAATCAAAGCTAAAGCTGATTTTGGTGAAGTTATGGCTATTTGTTTAGAAATTTCACCAAATTTAAATGTTGGTGATGAGGTAAAGTTTGGATTTAAAAGTAGCGATGTTATAATTGCTTTAGAATCACCAAAAGACATTTCTGCACAAAATATATTTGAAGCAGAAATTCTTGATATAAATATCGGTAAAATAGTGACAAACATAATATTGAAAAGCAAAAACTTTGAATTTTCAAGCATAATATCAAGCAATTCTGCAAAAAGACTTGATTTGCAAAGTGGTAAAAAAGTTTTTGCTTTGATAAAATCTACTTCAGTTTTTTTAGATGATTGAGTTTAATTGTGAAAAAAAGCTTTCAAACGATTTTTGTTTGAAAGCCAAATTTGATTTAAAAGATGGTGAAATTTTAGCGATTTATGGCAAAAGTGGGGCTGGTAAAACTACCATTTTAAGGTTGATTGCTGGATTTGACAAGCCTGATTTTGGAGAAATTAAATTTAAAGATAAAATTATTTTTAATGATAAAATTTTTGTAAAACCACAATTTCGAAATATTGGTTATATTTTTCAAGATTATGCACTTTTTGAAAATATGAGTGTTTTTAAAAATTTACTTTATGCAAAAAATGATCCAAAGTTTGCGTTAGAACTTTTGAAAATGGCTGAAATTTTACATCTTAAAAATTATGAAATTTCGGCACTTTCTGGTGGTCAAAAGCAACGAGTAGCTCTTGCAAGAGCAATTATGTTAAAACCAAAAATTTTGCTTTTAGATGAGCCTTTGAGTGCGTTAGATAATAAAATTCGCACAAAACTTCAAAAATTTTTACAAATCATAAACGAAAAATTTAAAATTTCAATGATTTTAATAAGTCACGATACGGCTGAAATTTATAAACTTGCAAAACGAGTTTTGGTCTTAGAAAATGGTAAAGTTAAAAATATAACAACACCAAAAGGGGCTTTTTTAAAACAAAGTGGCAGTCAGAAATTTGAATTTTTAGGTGAAATTTTAGAAATTTCAAAAAAAGATGAAATTTTTGTGGCGGTAATAAGAATAGGGGAACAAATTTGCGAAGTTGCTTTAAGCGATTTAGAGGCTAAGAATTTTAGCATCGGGGACACGATTTTAGCTGGAAGCAAAGCTTATAAAATTTC
>CAMUNZ010000055.1 GCA_947090385.1 uncultured Campylobacter sp.
AAATTTTTCGAGCAAAGAAGAGGAAATGCTTAGAGAAATTTCTATCGGTTTAAATATCCCTTTTTATATCCACGTTCAAATTTTTACAAAATTTAAATATGAATTTGAAACAAATTATAGACAAAATGAGAGAAAAAATTCATATGAAAATGAAAATTTCTACGAAAGAAAAACTTCTCAAAAAACTCCTTATGAAATTTTAGGTGTTAGCCAAAATGCAAGTTTTGACGAGATAAAATCTGTGTATAGAAAACTTGTAAAAAAATATCATCCTGATATTTTAATGGGGCAAGGAATGGACGAAAAAATTATCAAAAACTCCACGATAAAACTTCAAGAAATAAATTTAGCTTACGATGAATTAAGACAAAAATTTCAAAAATAGAACTTTTTATTATCAATAAAAATATTTTTTGACATAAAATTGACAAAGTATTAATAAAATTTCTACAAAATTTTATTAAGGAGAAGCTATGGATAGACGAAGTTTTCTTAAAACAACTGCAGCTGTTGGAACTTTAGCGAGTTTAAATGCAAAAGAAATTTTAAAAGATAGCGATAAAGTTGTAAATAGTATTTGTGAAATGTGCTCTTCAAGATGTCAAATAAGTGTGAAAGTAAAAAATGGAAAAGTAAGTTTCATAAACGGAAATTCTAAATTTAATCCAAATAAAACTTCAGTTTGCGCTCGCGGTGGCGCTGGGATGTTTCAACTTTATGATAAACAAAGAATTGTAAAGCCATTAATTCGTGTAGGAGAGAGAGGAAGCGGGCAATTTAGAGAAGCTAGTTGGGACGAGGCTTTAAATTTGTGCGCTCAAAAATTGCAAAAAATTAAAGATGAATTTGGTCCGCAAGCTGTAGTTTTTACTTCAAAAAGTGGCGATAGCCATACTCAAATGACAAATTTTGCCTGTTCTTATGGTAGTCCAAATATATTTTCGCATTGGTCTTGCTGTCCGATTACAGAAAAAATAGCCGTTCCACATACTTTTGGCACTTCTCCTTCTAGAGATTTTGCAAATGCAAAATACATCGTAAATTTTGGTCACAATCTTTTTGAAGGTATCGATATCGCAAAAACTAAAAAAATGGCAAAATTTGCTGCAGATCCTACGACTAAACTTTTAGTTTTAGAGCCTCGTTTTAGCGTGGTTGCTGCAAAAGCTGACGAATGGCTTCCAGTAAAACCTGGTACGGATTTAGCTTTTGTTATGGCTTTGATACATATTTGGATTAGAGATGAAAAATTTGATAAAGAGTTTGTTGAAAAATACACGATCGGTATTGATAAACTAAAAGAAGCTGTAAAAGATGCAACTCCAAAATGGCAAGAAAAAATAACTTCTATTAGTGCGGAAGTTGTAGAAAGAATTGCTGATGAAATTTACAAAGCTGCTCCAAAAGTTATAATCGATTGGGGACATAAAACGACTACAACGAGGGCAGAATATCAAAGAACAAGGGCGATTTGTATAGCAAATGCTTTGATGGGAAATTTTGAAAAAGAAGGCGGCATATTTTTTAGTAAAAATTCAGCTAAATTTAACGAAATAATAGGAGAAAAACTGTTTCCGACTTTAGCAAATCCAAATAGTAATTTTAAAGTGCCAAAAGGTAAAAGGATTGACGGATGCGGGGAGGATAAACATTTTTTTATACCTAGAAAACACGGTGTTTTGATGGATATTGCCCCTGCTATTTTGTCTCAAAAACCCTATGCGATAAAAGGATGGGTAAATACAAGATTTAATCATCCTTTAAGTGTTGCTTGTACAAATAAAACTATAAAGGCTTTAAAAAAATTAGATTTTATCGTTTCTATCGATGTTTATATAAATGATTTTTCAAATTTTGCTGATGTTATTTTGCCAGAAAGTACTTATTTAGAAAGAGATGAAGGATTACAAGAAAAAAGCGGAACAGCACCTGGATTTTGTGTAAGAAATAAAGCAATAGAGCCGATTGGCGATACAAAAAACGGATATGAAATTTTTAGAGAATTAGCAAGAATTATGAAGATAGATGAAAAATATACTTGGAATAATATAGAAGAGTATAGGATGATACAAGCAAAAGGAGATTATGAGTTTGTTTCTAAACTTTTAAAGGATGGATATATAAATTATAAAGTGCCAAAGCTTTATTATTTAGAGAAAAATTTTGTATCTAAATTTGTTGAAGTTTATCCAAATGCTGCAAAATTTGTATCAGAAAATGGGCTTATGGAAAGCTTGATGAAATTTAAAACTCCAAGTGGAAAAATAGAACTTTTTTGTGAAAAAGTCGAGGAGTTATTTCCGGGTGAGGGCACGATAAATGCAAAAGATATTGATGTTTTTGATAGTTATGAGTTTTGTTTAATTAGCGGAAAAACTCCTATTCATACAAACGCTCACACTCAAAATATCAAAGTTTTAAACGATATGATGGACAAAAATCCGATTTGGATAAATACAAAAGTTGCTTTAAAAATGGGCTTAAAAACTGGTGATAAAGTCGTAATTCAAAATAAATTCGCAAAAGCTTTAGGAGAAGTTTTTGTGACAGAAGGCATAAGAGAAGATACTTTATTTGTTTATCATGGATTTGGGCATATTAGTCAAAATTTAAAAAGAACTTGTGGTGATGGTTTAAATCAAAATGAATTTTTAAATCCAATAGATGGCAAAATTTGTGGAACTATGGTTACAAATGTCGGTATAGAGATAAAAAAGGCGTAAATTATGAAAAAATATATAATGATAGTTGATGAAAATTTATGTATAGGTTGTCAATCTTGCAGCATCGCTTGCAGAGTCGAAAATAACGTAAGTGACGGAGTTTATAGATTGCAAGTACATTCTAAAATGAGTGGTGTTTTTCCAAAATTAAAAACAGATTTTATCCGTCATAGTTGCGTAATGTGCGAAAACTCGCCTTGTGTTGATGTTTGTCCAACAGGAGCTAGTTTTAAAACAAAAGATGGTGTGACATTGGTAGATGACAAAACTTGTGTAAGTTGTAAATATTGCATTTTAGCCTGTCCATATGATGCTAGATTTGTCGATCCTGTGACAAATTCTATCGGCAAATGCACTTTTTGTTATGAAAATCGTCTTCTTGAAGGTAAAAATCCAGCCTGTGTTGATGTTTGTCCGACAGAGGCTTTAATTTTTGGTGAAATTGGCGATAAAAAAATAGACGAGGTTTTATCTAAAAATTCAGTCGAATATAGCAAAGCTTATTTAAATACAAAACCAAGTTTAGCCATAATAAAAAATAAAAAAGGATTAAATTATGAATAACATGTGGGGAAGTTTAGCACAATTTGAAATTATTTATTGGCCTTGGCCGATTGCGATTTATCTTTTTTTGGCTGGTCTTAGTGCTGGAAGCATTATGGTTTCTTTAATTGTAAAATGGAATCATCACAAAGATAATACAAATTCCATTTGGGATGCGATGGTAAAAGCAGGTGCTTTATTAGCGCCGTTTAGTATAAGTTTGGGACTTTTGCTTTTGATTTTTGATTTAGGAAAACCACTTAATTTTTACTGGCTTTTGATAACTTATAATTTTGGTTCTGTTATGAGTATCGGCGTTTTGATTTTGCTTGTTTATACTCCTTTTGCTTATCTTTTTGCAATGATAATTTTTGAAAAAGAGATAAAAAATAATTTAAAATTCTTAACTCCGATTATAAATTTGATAAGAAATTTTGCTGTTTTTGCTAAAAATATTGAATATTTTATATTTATATTATCGATTGGCGTTGGAATTTATACTGGATTTTTACTTAGCGCAATTGGAAAAATTCCGCTTTGGAATACTCCTATTTTACCTATTTTGTTTTTAGTTTCTGGTTTTTCAAGCGGAATTGCGGCAAATATTTTAATAGGAATGGCATTTTTTAAAGGTGAATTAAATAAAAATAGCATAAAGTATCTTTTGATTTTGGATTTAAGGGCAATTTTACTTGAAATTCCACTTTTATTTATACTTTTTTGTGGACTTTATTTTGAAAACGGAATTGATAGAATTGTCATGATGCAAGCTTTAACGCACGAAATCTATGGATATATATTTTGGATTGGAGTTGTTTTTATAGGACTTTTAACGCCGATAATAATTGCTTTAACTGCTTTAAAAAATCACGCTTACAAGCCAAATTATATAGTTTTTAACTCGTTTATGGTTGTTTTTGGTGTTATATTTTTAAGATTTTATATAGTTTATGCTGGACAAAGCTGTTTAGGAATTTGATGAGAATTTTACTTTTGGAAGACGATTTTTCTTATAGGCAAAGTATAAAAGAGTATTTAATGACTTTAGGTTTTGAAGTCGATGATGTAGAAAATGGCGAGATTGCTTGTGAAAAAATTGCAAAAGAGACATATAATTTGTTGATTTTGGATGTAAAAGTTCCTTTAATTTCTGGTTTTGAAGTTTTGGAATTTGCAAAATCTTTAAACTTGCAAATTCCAATCATGATAATGACAAGTTTGATAGATATAAACAATCTAGAAATTGCTTATAATCTTGGTTGCAATGAATATCTAAAAAAGCCATTTGAAATAGCTGAGCTTAAATTTCGCATAAACGAGCTTTTAAAAAATCATTATAATTTAGATAAAAATAGTGTGAAAATTTTGGATGATTTTTTTTATGATTTTTCGAAAAATACTCTTTTTAAAGGTGAAAACAGAATTGATTTAAGTAGCGTTGAGTTAAAAATTTTAAATTTTTTGCTTACAAAAAAATCATTTTGTGAAGCTTATGAAATTTGCAATGAAATTTTTGATTCAAAGGTTGAAAATGGCGATATTAGGATGCATATCATGAAAATTCGCAAAAAAACATGCGAGAATTTTATAATTTCAAAAAGAGGACTTGGGTATAAAATAAATGTTTGAAAGTTTAGGTGATTTGTTTTGCAAAAATACTATTTTTTTGATGATTGTTTTGCAAATTTTAATATTTTTTATTTTGTATTTTTTTGTGATTTTGCCTATAAAAAGAAGATTATTTAAATACGAAAAATTTTTAGGAAATACTTTACATGAGATTAAAACTCCGCTTGGTGTCGCTATGATAAATTTGCAAATGTGCGAATTTAAAAACAAAAATATGCATAGAATTAAATCAGCTTTAAGACAGATAAAAATTACGCTTGAAGATTTTGAATATTTTGTAAAAAATAAAAATATAGTTTTTGAAAATGAAATCATAAATTTAAGCAAATTTTTACAAGATAGGATAAATTTTCAAACATTGATTGCAAATGTAAAATTTGTAGAGTTTTCATGCGAAATTTCGCCAAATATCGAAATTTTTTTAAGCGAGATAAAACTTTTAAGAATTATCGATAATACTTTAAATAACGCCATAAAATTTTCAAAACCAAATTCTAAAATTTTAATTAGTTTGCAAAAAGATGATAATTTTGCAATTTTAAAAATTCAAGATTTTGGTCAAGGGATTAAAAATTGTGATGAAATTTGGGATAGATATTCTCAAGAAAATTTACAAGATGGAAGTTTTGGACTCGGATTAAACATAGTTTCTCAAATTTGCAAAGAAAATAAAATTTTTTATAAAGCAGATTCTAAAATAAACGAAGGTGCTACTTTTACTTATAAATTTGAAATTTATAAAAACAAAATTTTAGATCAAATTTAATAAAAAATTTTGTGCAAATATAAGCCATTTGCTGGCGCTGGAATTCTGGTGATTGCTTTTAAATAAAAATTACTTTTGCTATTTTTGGTATTTATTTTTATAAAATTTTCATCACCATTTGCAAATTTTAAAGCGTTTGCCACCATAAATCTGACTTGCGTTCTTAAAAAACCATTTGCTTTAAATTTTATAATCGTAAAATTTTTATATCTATATGCAAAAGCTTGATAAATTTCTCTTACAAAATTTTCTTTTATGCTTCCTTCTTTTTTAAACTCGGTAAAATCGTGTTTTCCTTCGAAAATTTTAAGCGCGATATTTAGATTTTTTAGATCCTGTTTTTTGCAAAAATTAAAATAATCGCTCAAAAATGGGTTAAAATCATTGTGATTTAAAATATATCTGTAACTTCTTGCTTTTACATCAAATCTGACTTGAAATTTTTCATCCACTTTCATGATTTTTTTGATAAAAATATACGGTTTTGCGTGGTGATTTATTAAATTTTTTAAATGATTTAAATCATGAAAAAAATCTCCAATTTCTGTCGTGCTTACTTGATTTAATGCATGTACATTTTTATCCGTTCTTGAACTTGATATAACTTTTTGAAAAATTCCAACTCTATTTAAAGCTAAATTTAATTTATCTTCAACTGCATTTAAGTTTGGCTGTGTTTGTGAGCCACAAAATTTCGATCCGTCGTAAGAGTAAATTAAAGCTATTTTCATCTAAAATTTGTTCAAAATAGTTTTTTTAAAATACAAAAAAGATAATAAAAAACAAGTCAAAAATATCGGTAAAATTGCCATTTTAGGATATTTTGCAAAAATCATAATCAAAGCAAAATAAAAAAATAAAACCGCAAAAATTCCAAAATAAATTATCCCTTTTTCGTATCTATAAACAACTAGTCCAAAACTAATGGCAAATAAAAAACTAGCTAGTGGAAAAAGTGAAACTAAAATAAAAATTGTAAAATCTTTTTTTCGTTTTTCGCTCATATTTGTCCAATATGACAAAATTTCATTGTTTATATTTTTGTTAGATTCTAAATTTATGTTTAAAATAAGTTTTTCAAACTCTGCCGTATGTAAATTTTCGTTTTGTTTTGTGTAAATTTTCCCTTCATTTAAGATAAATTTGAAATTTCCATTTTCGTTTATAAAATTTCCATTT
>CAMUNZ010000056.1 GCA_947090385.1 uncultured Campylobacter sp.
ATAAACATGCACAAATTTTGATAAATAATGAAGAAAAATTTTTCGATGAAATTATAAAAAAATATTTTAATCCGACAAATTTAAAACTAAAATACGATCCGCTTTTTTTGCTTTCAAATTCATCATCTTTAAATCAAAAAAGTGAAATTTTACTTGATGAAAATTTGTATTTTACAATGATGATAAAAGGTGAAAAATATTATTTTGTAAATGCTATTTTAAGTAAAAACTTAAAAAATTTAAACAAAATCATAGATTTTTGCGATAATTTAAACGCGATTTATGCCGGAAGCGAAATTTTATCTACAATCGGAAGAAATCAAGGTTTAAAAGAGAGCTTTGTTTTTGGAAGCATAGTCATCGTAATAATTTTTATTTTTTTAAGTTTTGCTTTTGGAAATTTTTATGTATTGAGTTTGATTTTGCCTGTAATTTTTGGGCTTGTTGTCGGATTATTTTTTGTGATTTTATTTTTTGGGCAAATAAGCATTTTAACTTTTATCATAAGTTCAAGTTTAACTGGCTTAATGATGGATTTTTCTATGCATTTTTTAGGAGAAAATTATTCAAAAAAAATAGAAAAGAAATCAATAAAAAAGTTAAAAAATATGTTTTTATTAGGATTTTTTATAACCTCGACTGGCTATATGATGTTTTTATTCGCAGATTTTATATTTTTAAAGCAGATTGCCGTTTTTTCGATTTTTGGGCTTTTAGCGACTATGACTTTTTCATATTTTGCTTTACCAGAAATTTTAAATAATAAAATTTTTATACAAAAAAAGATTTTTACAAAATTTTTACAAAATTTAGAAAAGTTTTCGAACAAATTTGCGATAACAAATAAAAAATTTATCATTTTTTCATTTATTTTCATATGTTTAACGATTTTTGAGTTTTTTTATCTAAAAAGCGAAGAAAATTTAAAGGATTATTATCAAAACTCGCCAAAAATTTCAAAAAATTTAGAAATTTTAGATCAAAACTTAACAACAATTTTATTGCCAAAAAATATTAATGCAAATAAAATTTTATCGGATTTAAAAAACGAAAATCTTTTTAGTGATTTTAGTGTTAATTTTATTTTAAATTCAGAAATACAAAAAATTTTAATACAAAAATTTGAGATTTTAAAAAATGATGAAAAAATTTTGGATAAATTTAAAAATATTGGATTAAATGAAAAAAATTTTCAAAAAGAATTTGAAAATTTATCAAAATTTAATGTAAAAAATCCAAGCGAATTTTGCAAAATTTTGGATAAATTTTGCCTTGATGAAAATTATTTTTTAGGATATTTAAAAAATGTAAAAAACAGCAAAATTTTAGAACAAAAACTCGTAAAACAAGGCATTATCTTGATTGATTTTAAAAGCAAAATAGAAAAAAAATTTAATGAATTAAAAGAAATTTCGATTTATTTAAAAATAGCTGGTTTTATGTTTGCTTTTTTATTTTTATGGCTATTTTTTGATGCCGTTTTAGCAGTAAAAATTTTATTTTTGATAATTTTTAGCGTTGTTTTGACGCTTTTTGTTTTTACTATTTTTGGAATTACTTTAAATATTTTTGGGGTTTTTGGTTTAATTTTAGCAAGCGCTGTTGGGATTGATTATATGATTTTTGCAAAAAACTATAAAATGACACAAAACGGACGAATTTTTGGAATTTTTGCAGCTAGTTTTACAACGATAATTTCATTTTTTATGCTTAGTTTTTCAAATGTAAATGCTGTTAGAAATTTTGGGCTTACAATTAGTTTAACGATATTTTTTATATCATTTTTTGCCTTTTTGCTCGTTAAAGAAAAAAGGCAAAATTATTTAAAATCCTGCTAATCTTTTTAATTCGCTATCGATTAGTTTTTTATCTCCATTTTTATCCACGCTTACATAAACAACAGTCGCAGATGTAACTTTTATGCAGTAAATTTCATTATTTTCACCAAGTCTTTGAACGGTTACTTCAACTTGCGTTGTTATAGAAGTTTTACCGACAGCTATAACTTTTGCATAACAACTAACGATATCGCCGATAAAAACTGGCTCTTTAAAAATAACTTCTTTCATAGAAATTGTTACAACTCTTTGTGGTGCAATCTCTCTTGCTGCTATGCTACCTGCTAAATCTATTTGACTCAAAATCCAGCCACCAAAAATATTACCGGCTGGATTTGTGTCACTTGGCATAGCGATAATTTTTATCCTCGGCTCACCAAAACTTTTCACTTTAAACCTCTTTTATTTACAAGAATGAATTTCGTCTATATAATATTTTACGCTATTCATGCCCTCTTTTTTAGCCCATTCATAAGCATCACTTACAAATTTCCAGTTTATAAACTCATAAAATTTTTCCAAATAATTAACTCTTGCGTTTTGAAAATCCAAATAATAAGCATGTTCCCAAACATCAACGACAAGAAGTGGAATTTTATTTTGAGTTATTGGATTTTGTGCATTTGAAGTAGCGATTATTTCTAGTTTTTTATTATCTGAATTATAAACTAGCCAACACCAACCAGATCCAAATTGTCCGGCTGCAGCTGCTAAAAATTCAGATTTAAAATCTTTAAAATTTTCATTTAAAGCTTTTTTTAAATCTTCAGAAATTTCACTTTTTTTAGCTACACAATCCCAATAAAAATCATGATTATAAACTTGCGCTGCGTTATTTAAAAGGCCTCCCGAGCTTTTTTGTATGATATCAAATAGACAGGAATTTTTAAAATCAGAATCTTTTATAAGATTATTTAAATTATTCACATAGGTTTGATGATGCTTTCCATAATGAAAATTTATAGTTTTTTCATCAATAAAACCAACTAAATCCTTTGCCTCAAATGGAAGTTTTCTTAATTCAAACATTTTTTCCCCTTTAAAAATTTTAAGTCATTATAACTATAAATTTTAAGTAAATTGTAAATAGGACAAAAAATATCTATTTATCAAAACTCATCGGTGCTATCGTCATCATATGTGTAATCATCTTCGTCATAATCGAAGTCGTAATCTTCAAAATCATCTTCTTCATATTCGAAATCCTCTTCATAATCTTTCATTTTTTTCTCCTTTAAAATCTGGTATTTTTTCTACATATAAACTTTGACTAGGAAATGCGAAGCCAACGCCATTATTTTCTAAAATTTCGATTATTTTCATCATAACATCTTGTTTTACTTGCAAAAAATCGCCCCAAATAATCGTTTTTGAAAAACAATAAATTAAAATATTTATCGAACTATCATCAAATTTATCCAAAACTACAAATAAATTGCTTTTATATCCGGCTAAATCATCCACACTTACCATATTTGCTTTATGAAGCACTCTTGTATCGCCCAAATTCATGGCGCTATCATCATTTGGTTTTGCGATTTCAGGATGATTAAAAAGCATATTTTTTATGTCATCTATACATTTTTGAATTTGCTCTTTTGAAGCAGAATATTCAAGTCCGATATACATTTTTATTTGACGACCCAATTTTCTTCTGCTCCAATTTTTTATATTTTGATTCATTATGTTTGAATTTGGCACAAAAACAAGCGCATTATCAAAAGTTCTAATTGTAGTTTTTCTAAGCCCAGTTTCTACAACTGTTCCTTCAATATCGCCGACGACAATCCAATCTCCTTGCGAAAATGAATTATCCACCAAAAGCAAAACAGAAGCAAAAAAATTCGCGATTATATCTTTTGTTGCAAGTGCGACAGCCAAACCTCCGATACCCAAAGATGCGATAATGGTCGAAACATCAAATCCTATCGAACGTAAAACTATCAAAAAAGCAATCAAAATAATAATAATATATAAAACTTTTATTACAAGATTTATGACTTCTTTGCGACCGCTTTTTTTAGCCAATTTTCCAAGAAAAATCAGACCATAACCGTCTAAAATTTTAAGTATAAACCAAGTCCAAGTTATCGTGTAAATTATAGAAAAAAGTTTAGATAAATATGAACTCGGAGGCGCTGGATAATAAGCTATCAAGATGCAAATAAAAATCCCATAAGTTATAAGTAACCACCTAATAGGTAATCTTATAGCATTTATAATTTCGTTTTGATAGATATTTTGCACATTAAATTTAGAAAACGCGACATAAACAAGTTTTATTAAAATTTTAGTAAATGAGACAAAAATCATAAAAACAAAAGCAATTAACAAAGTTTTTGCGACATTAAAACCAGTATCAAATGGTATTTTTGAGTTTATAAAATCTAAAATATATTTAAGATTAAAGCTCGTCAAAATTATGTTGCTTTTAAAAATCGAAGCATTTGCCAATAGATAATTTAAAATATCTTCGAAATTTTTTATCTCGGATAAAACAAAATCAAAATCTTCTTTTAAATTTGTATTTTGAAAATCTTCTAAACTGGCTTTTATATCGTTAATTTCTTTAAAATTCGCAGTTTGTAAATTTATAAGTCCGTTTTTGATTATAGTTTTAATTTTTATTTCGTTTGAGCCAAAATTATAAAAATTTTGCAAAGAAAATATAGTTTTATAAAAATTTTCTAAAACTTGAAATTTTAAATTTTCAATTCTAGTACCCAAATATTCAGCTGATTTTTTATTTTTTGATGTGATTTGCAGACGATTTTGAAATTTTGCACGATTTTTTGAATAAATTTCTATCTTTTTTTCATCAATTTTTGTTTCTATTATAGATAAAGGAATTTTGTTTAAAATGCTGTTTTTTTGTTCTTTTAGAGCCGCGATTTCGGCACCTGTTTTATTTTGATCGATATTTGCTATGATATCAATTTTTTTATTTACTTCCAAAAGCTCTTCTACAAGTAAATAAATGCTATTTTTTGTGACATTTGAATCTAAATTCGCAAAAATTTGCGACGATAAAAATATTAAAATTAGAATTTTTTTCAATCTATACTCTTTTCTAAAAGTTTAAAATTTTTTGTTTCTCGATTGTAAGCAAAAATTTCACCAGTTTCTATCACATAGTGCCAAGCAAAAATGTGAATTTTGCCTTTTTCAAGCCATTCTAAAATGTGCGGATAAGTTAGTAAATTTTCATAAGAATTTATAATATTTAATCTTTCTGTGATCCACATTTTTTTTGTTGGGCTAAGATCTTTGATTTTTGAAATTTCATCTTTTACTAGTACCATTAAATCTAGCCAATGTTTTACATTTGGAATATCTTTAAATTTTTTTTCATCTTCCCATAAACTACTGCAACCTCCGCAATTGCTATGTCCGCAAATCACGACATTTTTAACTTTTAAAGCATAAATTGCATACTCGATTGCCGCTGTTGTCGCTACAAATTCTGGCGAAATTCTATAATGCGGCACAATATTTGCGATATTTCTAACCGTAAAAAGTTCACCCGGACCTGTTTTTGTGATAAGATTTGGCACGACACGAGAATCAGCACAACCTATAAAAAGCGTATGCGGTTTTTGTTTGTTTGCTAAATTTTCAAAAAGTTTTTTTTGCTCAACAAAATCGTTTTTCATAAATTCTATCACACCACAAAGTAATTTTTGCATTTTTTCTCCAGAAAAATAAAATCGCAATAATATCAAAAAAAGTGAAAAAAATATATTTTTTGCAAAAATTTTGATAACTCAAAAATTTTAAAATATTTTTTAAATTTAAGCAAAAATTTGCAAAAAAAATGTATAATCTCGATTTTTGCTTTTGGTCGCTTAGCTCAGTTGGTAGAGCGCCACCCTTACAAGGTGGATGTCAAAAGTTCGAGTCTTTTAGTGACCACCATTTTACGGTGCGACGGTAGTTCAGCTGGTTAGAATGCCGCCCTGTCACGGCGGAGGTCGCGAGTTCGAGCCTCGTCCGTCGCGCCATTGCCTCAATAGCTCAGTTGGTAGAGCATATCACTCTTAATGATGTGGCCCTAGGTTCGAGTCCTAGTTGGGGCACCATTATTATTATTTTGGCCCTTTCGTCTAGTGGTTAGGACGCTAGCCTCTCACGTTGGCGACACGAGTTCGAATCTCGTAGGGGTCACCATTTCACTTTTTTAAATCATTTTATTTTTATTTTTTTATCTGTAGCAAATGCCTAAATGGTGGCTTTTTGATGGATTTTAAAAATGTAGTTTATTGTTTTTAAAAGTATATTTTATTATTATAATTTACATAAAAATTGTATCACAAATTGTATTACTAAGGCGTGGATTATGGTAAATTATACGGCGACGCAGGTTAAAGCATTAAAATGTCCAGCGGGGAAAAAATTTAAAAGTTTTTGCATAGATAGTAGCGCTCATTTGTATTTGATTTGCTACGATACGGGCACGAAAATTTATAAAAAACGCGTGAAAAATGGCTATATAACGATTGAAAATTTTAAAAATATAACTTTAGCAACGGCAAGAGAAAAGGCATTAAATTTAAATCAAACAAAACAAAAGAAATTTAAAATAAACGATCTGTTTTTTGAGTGGCTAGATACACAAATTCCAAACACAAAAGAAAACTACACAATACGGCGAAAATATATAAACAGAATAAATAAATGGATTTTGCAAAAAATCGGAGATAAATTTATAAACGAAGTAGATAAATCGGCGCTTTTAAGCGCTTTAAGTGGGGCGGGATTTCAAACGGCTAAAAAGAACATAGAAATTTATAAAAAACTTTTAAAAATCGCAAAATTAAAGG
>CAMUNZ010000057.1 GCA_947090385.1 uncultured Campylobacter sp.
TTGTACGGAATTTTAGGAGTTTTCTTTTCAGTATTTTTTGGAATTTTTGAATGTGCAAAAACAAATTTAGATAAAATTAAAAAATCTATTTTAATCTTAATTTTTGGTTATAGTTTTATTTTAATTTCAGATTTTGATAAACAAAATTTTACAAAATCTTTTTCAATTCAAAACGAAATTAAAATTGACTTTGAAAAAATTTCAAATTTAAACGATTTAGAAAATATTATAAATACATCAAAACAGCCAGTTTTAGTAGATTTTTGGGCATCTTGGTGTGAAAATTGTAAAAAATTTGATGAAATTTTTACACAAAAAGATATAAAAAAAATGACACAAAATTTTAAATTAATAAAAATAGATATGAGTAAAAATAACGATGAATTGACCAAAATAACAGCAAAATTTAACATATTTTTGCCACCTATGATTTTGATTTTTCAAGATGGCAAAATGATAAAAAAAATTTCTGGTCTTATATCGAAAGATGAGCTTAAAAAAATCCTAACAAATTCTAGGTAAAAGCTCACCTTTTGGGCTTTCCAAAAATCTTTTACTTCCATATTCATTTGTTATTGTCACAAATCCATCTTCTTTTTTTGCAATGATTTCGCCTATTATATTTGCGTTTTTATTAAATTTTTGCAAAATTTTTAAAATTTTATTAGCTTCATCTTCTTTTACAGCCAAAACAAAACTTCCTTCGTTTGCTAATTCAAAAGGCTCAAATCCCAAAAGTTCACAAACTCCTTGAACTTCTTTCGAAACTTTAATTTTTTCTTCAAAAACATCTATTTCAAAACCACCAAATTTTGCCCATTCATTTAAAACCGCGCTAAGTCCGCCACGAGTAGCATCGCGCATACAAAGTGGCTTTAAATTTGAGTTTAAAATTTCTAAAACTTCATCATTTAAATTTTTACAATCACTTTTTAAATCAATTTGTAAGGCAAGTTCATCGCGTAAAGCCAAAATCACAGCTCCGTGTCTTCCTATATCTCCGCTAAGTAAAATTTTTGCCCCTACTTCTAAATTTTTTATTTCACAAGTTTGCAAAATTTCGCCAATTCCGCTTGTGTTGATAAAAATTCCATCGCATTTATTTTTAGGGACAACTTTTGTATCTCCGCAAACTATTTTCACTCCAGCTAAATCGGCATTTTTTTTCATAGTTTTTAAAATTTCTTTAAGTTCATCGATATCAAATCCCTCTTCAATTATCAAACCACAACTTAAAAAAAGTGGTTTTGCCCCAACCATTAAAAGATCATTTATCGTTCCACAAACTGCGATTTTACCGATATTTCCACCATTAAAAAATCTAGGAGTTACGACAAAACTATCTGTTGTAAAAGCTAATTTTGAATTTGATAAATTTAAAATTGCCGAATCATTTGATTGTTTTAAAATTTCATTATCAAAAACTTCAAAAATTATATCATTAATCAAATATTGCATTTCATCACCGCCACCGCCATGGCTAAGCATAATTTTTTTCAAACATTCTCCTTTTTATCCATAAAAAATCTATAAAACTTATAAAATGTTTTATTTTATCTACAAAAGTTTCAATTTCTCGCTTGTCAATTTCAAAAAACAAGGACGGAGTGTAATTAAAATATTGATTATGCAAAAAAATATAAAATTTATTATTTATAAAGGCAAAACTGGCCGCACAATTGCCAAAAGTTTGTTGGAATTTCACTATTTTTTCCATGCTTAAAAAATCAAGCAAATATCTCGCTTCTATTTCATCGTCGCCAAAAACTCTAAATTCGTGATTAAACCCGGTGTTATCCAAAATTTCTTTTTTGCCATGCGTATCGTTAGAATAACGATTATTTTCATAATATGTTTTTGCTAAACAAAACTCAAATTCAGTTCTTTTATAAAATCCAGTTACCAAATCATGAGTTATAAAATCATTGCAAACATAAATATCCGTATCATTTATAAAATCACTCAAAAGCCCATTTTTAGGGTCATATTTATACTCTTTTAAAAAGTTAGATACGATATTTTTCTTAATTAAATACTCAAATTTTTTCTTTTCGTCTTTGTAAAACAGATAATAAAACTGCGTAAAATAAAACAAAAAAGCAATACAAATAAATATAATAATCAGCAAAAACACAATCGGAATTTTACCGAAAAATTTAAAATTCATTTTCTTAAAAAGACACATAATATATATAATTAAACTTGATATTAAAATGACATAAAGCCTATAATTAAACAGGACTTTTTTAAAAATTTCTTTTCTTTTTTCATCCAAAATTTGACCGAAATTTTCCATTTTAAATTTGTCTATATTTGTAATAAGCCGCACAAGCTCCTTCACTTGAAACCATGCAGCTTCCTATCGGACTTTGAGGATTGCAAATTTTTCCAAACACTTTGCAATCTTTTGGTTTTGCGTGACCTCTTAAAATTTCGCCACATATGCAAGCTTTGCTTTCGCCTTTACTTTCAACTTTGCAATCAAAAATTTTCTTTGCATTTAAAAAATCAAATTCATCTTTTAAATCAAAACCGCTATTTTTTATATTTCCTAAACCTCGCCAAGAAAAATCGCAAATTTTAAAATATTTATCCATTAAAGCTAAAGCTTTTAAATTTCCTTGTGGTTTTACAACTCTATCGTATTCATTAAAAACTTCATAAGAATTTTGATTTTTTTGTCTTACTAAATTTAAAATTGACATCATAATGTCAAGTGGTTCAAATCCGCTAACAGCAATCGGAGTTTTAAATTCATTTGCAAGTGGTTTAAATGCATCACTTCCGATTATCACACTAACATGACTTGGGCCTAAAAATGCTTCTATTTTTGCAGTTTTATCGCTCATTATCGCCTTAACAGGAGCCGGAACATTAACATGATTGATATAAAAAAATAGATTTTTTACGTTATTTTTTAAACATTTTTCTATAAGCAAAGCAGTCATAGGAGTAGTTGTTTCAAAACCAATAGCAAAAAAAATAACATTTTTTTCAGGATTGTTGATGGCTATTTTTAAAGCGTCAAGAGGAGTATAAAGCGCTCTTATATCTTTTCCTTCGCCTCTAAGTTTTTGAAGAGATGTAAAACTTCCAGGAACTCTCATCATATCAGCTAAGGTGCAAAAAATAGTATTTTTAATAGATGCTAATTTTATAGAAGTATCAATCACAATCTTTGGTAAAATACAAACTGGACAACCTGGTCCATGAACAAAATTTATATTTTCACCAACTATTTGATCAATTCCAAATTTTATAATGCTATGAGTATGACCACCGCAAATTTCCATTATATTAATCGGTTTTTTACACTCTTGTTTTATGAGTTTCGATATAGCTAGAATAGAATTTTTATCCCTAAAATCATTTATTAAATCCATTATCCACCCAATTTTTAAGTCCTAAATCGCCTTCTGTTTCAGGAATTGCGCCACTTTGCATTTTTGAAACAATATCTTTATAAATTTCTAAACTTTCAAGTGCGATTTTTGTGTCTATTTTTTCCATCGCTACGCCTACATGAATCAAAACAAAATCGCCAACTTTCACTTCTTCGCTAATTAAATCTAAATTAACACCTCTTTTTACGCCCAAAGTTTCAACGATGGCAAAATTGTTTTCATCAATTGAAATAACTTTCGAAGGAATCGAAAGGCACATTATCTAAGCTCCATTTTAAATTTTAAATAATTTATCCATTTATCAAAACCATCGCCATTTAAGCTATCAAGTTCAATTATATCGGCTCTTGGATTTAAATTTCTTAAATCTTTTATTACTTCATTTGTGTCAAATTTAAAAAATTCTTTAACACTTGATTTAGTAATAACAACTAAATCGGCAGCTCTAAACATAACAGGATATTTTGTTATTTTATCACTTCCTTCTGGCGAACTAAGCAAAACTACATTTAAATGCGCTCCGACATCGTAACTTGCTGGACAAACCAAATTTCCAACATTTTCTACAAAAACGATATCAAGTTCATCAAGTGGCAAATGATGAAGTCCTTTATGCACCATAAAAGCATCAAGATGACAAGCTTGACCTGTTGTTATTTGAAAAGCTTTTCCACCAGCTTTTATTATGCGATCTGCATCTTGATTTGTCTCTAAATCGCCTTCTACGACTCCAATTCTAAAACCACTTTTTTTAATTGTATTTTCTAAAAGCGTCGTTTTTCCGCTTCCTGGGCTACTCATCAAATTTATACATAAAATTTTTTTCTCATTTAAATGCTCTCTGTTATGCATCGCTTCTTTATCATTTTCGTCCAAAATTTTGGTAACAACATCAACTGTCTTTTTTTCTTCTGAATGATTTTCGCAACCACATTCTTTACACATTTTTCACCCCTTTAATTTTTTAAAAACGGATTATAACACTTGAAATTAAATTTAACTTTTTTAATTATATATTGATAGAAATTTTAAGAAAGTATTAAAAATTTAAGCCAAAATGGCTTAAATTTATCTCATAGAAATTCCGTAAGTAGAAAGAAATCTTTTTATTGTTCCATCTTCTTTCATTTGTAAAATCGCATCGTCAATTTTTTCTTTTAATTCACTATCAAAATTTTTAGAAAACATAATCGCGAGCTTACCTTTTTCATTATTTACTATTTCTAAAATTGTTAATTTTTTATCTGCACCTAAATTTTCTAAAAAAACTAATGAATTTCTATCAATTTCGTTTAAATACTCAAATTTATTATTTAAAATAATCGGACTATTTGTAACTTCCATCACCAAAGCATCTGCACGACCAGTTTTTAACATTATCATTAAATTTATTAAACTATCGCTAACCACAACTTTAGCATTTGGGATAGATCTTGCAAATTCTTCTTGAGTGCTACCTTTTAAAAAAGCTCCGATAACTTTACCTTGCAAATCATCAACAGTCAACAAAGAAGTATCATCTGATCTGCAAATAATCATATTTGCGGCATTAAAATATGGAACAGAAAAATCAAAATTATTTTTTCTTTTTTCTGTTATAGATATAGTTCCTATCGCCATTTCAAAGCTTTTGTTTTCTATGCCTTCAAACAAACCTTCAAAACTACTTCCAACAAGATTAATACGCAAATTCGTATCTCCTACTCTTTTAAAAATTTCTTTAATCATTTCGTATTCAACGCCAGTATAACCATCAGAATCTACATAGCTAAATGGTGCATTATCTGTAGCAAATCCTATATTGATTTCTTTTGCGCTTAAACAACTAAAAATCAAAAAACACAATAAAAATATTTTTTTTAACATATTTTTTACCTTCTATTAAATTTCATAAAATTTTATACAAAATTAAAATTCTTGCATAAATTTATATCCTGATTTATGCAACTCGTCACAGATTAATTTTTGATGCTCTTTGCCTTTTGTTTCAAGAGTGATTCTTATCGTAGCGTCTCCATAATCAAGAGTTGTAGAAAATCTATCATAATCAATTTTTACGATATTAGCATTTGTTTTTCTTAAAACATCAGTAAGTCCCATCAAAGCCCCTGGTTTATCTATCAATGTGACATCTATTATCATTTTTCTATAAGATTTTATAAGACCTTTTTCTATAATGATATTTAGTAATTGAACATCAATATTTCCACCGCTGAGAATTATACCTATTTTTTCATTTTTTGCAAATTTAAATTTATGTTCTAAAACAGCAGCCACGCTAGCAGCTCCAGCCCCTTCAACTACTATTTTTTGATTTTCCAAAAGATACAAAATCGCATTTGCTATTTCATTATCATCTACTTGAACAAACTCATCTACATTTTCTAAAATATTTTTCAAAGTAATTTCACTTGCATCTCTTACTGCTATGCCGTCTGCTATCGTTCGAACACTTTTTGAATTAATCTGTTTTTTAGCATTAAAACTATTATACATAGCAGGAGCACCGATAGCACCAACTGCTACAATCTTAATATTTGGATTTATCTGTTTTGCACAACTTGCAACTCCACTTATAAGTCCGCCACCTCCAACAGGAGCAACTATAATATCCAAATCTCCAACATCTTCAAGCATTTCAAGAGCGATTGTTCCTTGTCCAGCTTGCACTAATTCATCATCGAATGGATGTATAAAAATCAAATTATTTTCAACTGCGTATTTTTGTGCATAAGTATAAGCTTCATCAAAATTATCACCTTTTAAAATAATTTCTGCACCAAGAGATTTTGTCCCGCTAACTTTTAAAAGTGGAGTGGCTTCCGGCATAACAATAACTGCTTTTACACCAAATTCTCTAGCACTTATAGCAACTCCTTGTGCGTGATTTCCAGCACTTGCGGCAATAACTCCTTTTTTTCTATCTTCTGTGGATAAATTTGCGATTTTATTGTAAGCGCCACGAATTTTATAAGCACCGGTTTTTTGTAAATTCTCTTTTTTTAGATAAATTTCAGCTCCGACTATATCGCTTAATTTACTTGCTCTTGCAAAAGGTGTTTTTTCAACAAAACCTTTTATCGTGCGTTTTGCTTGGACAATTTTATTTAAATTTATC
>CAMUNZ010000058.1 GCA_947090385.1 uncultured Campylobacter sp.
AATTGCACTAATTCCAGCGATAATTGCTTGAATCATAGGATTGTGAAGAAAAAATACATTTATGATTGAGCCAATAACAACTACAATCAAAGAAATAAATAGAAATTTTCCCCAAGAGGCAAAATTATAATTGCTTTTCATAGCAACTACGCTTAAAACTCCAAAAATTATAGCTGTAAGTCCAAAAGCTTGTGTTACAACATTACCAAGACCAGCGCCTATATAGAAACTTAAAGTAGGTCCAAGTGTAAGCCCTGTAACAAATGTAAATGCAAATAAAACTACTAAAGCTAGAGTTGAATTTCTTTTTGCTGTGAAAAATAGCCCAAATAAAAGCGCAAATTCTAAAATAACTAAAGCCCAAGAAAATGTTTTAAAATAACTCATTCCTATAAATCCGCCAGCAGTACCGGCGATTAAACTAGCTGCCACTAATTGATAAGTTTGCTTTATAAATACGCTTAAATCACTCTGTGAAGCTTCTTCGTAAGATACTGAATTATCTACATAATTTCTATCGTATAGACTCAATTTTCTCTCCTTAAATTGATTTAAAATTTATGGATTTTATCCAAAAAAAATTAATATATGTTGAAAAAAAATCATTTTGTTAAAAAATATTTTTAATTTATATGTAAGTTTATTTTAGATAAAATCTCAGCTTTCATTTTTTGCCTAGGTAGCTCAGCTGGTTAGAGCGCTGGTCTCATAAGCCGGAGGTCGGGAGTTCAAGTCTCCCCCTAGGCACCACTTTCGTTTTGGTTTCAATCATTTTTTTTAAGGATAAATTTGGATAAAAATATAATTAGATTTAGCGTTTCGCTTCCAAAGAATTTACTTGAAATTTTGGATAATATGGTAAAAAAAGAGCAATATGTTTCTCGTAGTGAGCTTACAAGAGATTTGATAAGAGAAAAAATTGTAAAAGATTCTTGGCAAAATGAAGAAAATGAAGTTGTAGCCGTTTTTGTTTGTGTTTATGATCATCATGAAAATGATCTTTTGGCTAAAAAAATGTCGATTGAACATGATGCTAAAATAAAAATAATTTGCACAAATCATATTCATATGGATCATAATAATTGCCTTGAAACTTCTATTTTAAGGGGAAATGCAAAACTTATCAAAGAATTTTCAAGTCAAATAGCTGGGCTTAAAAGCATAAAATTCACAAATCTTATAAAAGCTGGAATTCCGCAAGATTAAATATTTAAATTTTTGTAAATCACCTCTTTGATTTTTGAAATTTCTTCACAAATTCTTTCATTAAATTGTCCTTTGTTAAAAGTTCTTTGTCTTTTTGCGAGTTGTATTGTGTGAAGTGAGATTAAATTTTTGCATTCTAAAATCGCATTTTGAGAATTGATTTTGCCAAATTTTCCATCTAAATACTCTTTGCATTCTTTTAATCCTATCGATTTTAGTGGTTTTAAATCGCTTTTATAATTGTCGAAAAGAAATTTTGCTTCTTCTATTAATCCATTTTTAAACATCTCATTTGTACGAGTTTTGATTCTGTTTTTTAATATTTCTTTGTTCCAAATTATCTCAAAAATTTTTATATTATTAATTATTGGATTTTGAGTATTTTTTTTAAACCAAACAGAAGGAATTTCGCCAGTTTGTAACCAAATTTTAGCCCATTTTTGCATTCTAAATTTATCATTTTTGCTAAATTTTTCACAAAATTTTGGATCAATTTCTTTACATTTTTGATAAATTTCTTCGTCATTTAAATTTATATTTATATTGTCTATTTTTGGTGAAATTCCGCTAATCATAGTTTTTAGATAAAATCCGCTTCCGCCAGTTATTATCAAAGGAATTTCATTTTTTTGTGCAAATTTTTTTGCTTTTTTATATTCATCTATAAAATTTACTACATTAAAATTTTGATTTACATCTACTAAATTTATACCAAAATGTTTAATTTTTGATAGTTCTTGCGAATTTGGTTTTGCTGATGCAATATTTATTTGCTTATAAATGCAAAGACTATCAAGACTTAAAATAACTCCTTTGATATCTTTTGCTATTTCAATTGCAAGGGCCGATTTTCCAGATGCAGTAACTCCGATAATTGCGAATTCAAAAAACACTTAAAACTCCAAAAATGGCGATTATATCAAAATTTAAAAATAAATAAATTTATATTTTGCTAAAATTGTCAATTTTACGGAGAAATATTTATGTTAAAACTCTTAAAAGATTTTAGCGAACTTGTTGTTTTTAAACACTCAATTTTTGCTATGCCTTTTATTTTGGTTGCTATGTTTGTGGCAAATACAACAGAATTTAATACCTTATGGTTTGGTTTTAAAATTCTGTTTTTAGCAATTATTTGTGCTGTTAGTGCTAGAAATTTTGCTATGGCTTTTAATAGATTTTTGGATGCTGATATTGATGTGAAAAATCCAAGATCTCAAAATCGACCAAGCGTTGATGGAAGAATTTCATCAAGTCAAAATTTAAAATTTATTTTTTTAAATTGTTTAATTTTTGTGCTTGCAACTTTTTTTATAAATTCTTTAGCTTTTAAACTTTCTTTGCCAATTTTAGTGGTTTTGGCTTTTTATTCTTATGTAAAAAGATTTAGTGTAAATTGTCATTTAGTTTTGGGATTTTGTGATGGAATTTCTGCGATTGCTGGCGCCGTAATGGTACTAAATTATGTACCATTATGGAGTTTATTGTTGTGTTTTGGAGTTACTTTTTGGGTTGGCGGATTTGACATTTTGTATAGTTTGCAAGATATAAAATTTGACAAAGAAAATTCGCTTTTTAGCATACCTTCAATTTTTGGAGAAAAAAGTTCATTTTACATAGCCTCGCTTTTTCACGTTATTGCTATACTTTTTTGGTTTTTATTTGTTTTAGCTGCTGGGCTTGGTTTTTGGGCATTTTTAGGCGTTTTTATAAGTGGCACGATTTTGTATTTTGAACATAAAATTGTAAGAAATGATTTTAAAAATATAGATAAAGCATTTTTTACATTAAATGGATATTTAAGTTTTGTATTTTTTGTGTTTATAATTTTTGATATTTGGAGTTAATATGGAATTATATTTTATCGCTGGATTTTGTGTTGTACTTTTGATTTTGCTTATCGTAATGTATATAAAAGATAGAGAAAGTGAGAGAAAATTTGCTCGTTTTGAGCAGGTTTTAGAAGATAATATGCAAGAATTTTTTATTATAAAAAAAGATTTTGTTGCTATAAAAAAAATGATCGATGATTTAAATGTCGGTGATTTTAGTGATAAAATAGACGAACAAGTCGAAATGAAAATCGCACCAATAATTCGTTCTTTGCAAATGATAGATAATGTAGTAAAAGATAAAATAGGCACAAATTCGCAAGAAAGTTTAGTTATAAATGAATTTCAAAATGGAAAAAGCATAGAAGAGATAGCAAATGAATATTCTATGAGTTATCAAGGTGTTGAGTTTATTTTAAAATTAAATCAATTGATATAAATTCCGCCAAATTTCGGCGGAATTTATTATCCAAAAAATGAATAAATATCGTCTAGTAAGAAATATTTTTTCTCAGCTGTACCTTTGTAAAATACATTTAAATAATTATCAAAAGCTTCTTTAAAAAATCCTTCTTTACTCATTTTAATTAACTCTTGATCTAAATATTTTTTTAATTGTGAGTTATTTTTTGCTACGCCAATTCCCAAGAAATCAGCTTTTCCTAAATTTTTAATATTTACTTCAAAATCTGAATCTATGATTGGAAACGCAAGAACGATCAAATTATCATTTGCCATTGCATCGCCTTCTTCTGCTTTTAATCTCCTATAACAATCTCCAGCAGTTTTGCATTCTATGATATTAAATTTTTTTTCTTTAAAGAAATTTTCAGCTGTAGCTCCTTTTTCTATCAAAATTTTTTTATCTCTTAAATCATTTAAACTACTTACATGAGTGCTTTTTGGTGTTAAAACTCCTATATTTACACTAAAATATGGACTTGTAAAATCCACCAATTGCTTTCTTTCTTCTGTGATTGTAAATGTGGCTATTATGATATCTACTTTATTTTCTTGAAGAAATGTTGTTCTATCATTTACTTTAACTGGTACAAATTCTACTCTTCCTTTTTTGTCACCAAATATATTTTTTGTTATTTTGTTTGCCATTTCGATCTCAAAACCTTCAAAATTTCCATCTTTAAAAGTTGAAAATGGTGGTTGATCTCCAAAAACTCCAATCCTTACAACTCCTTGTTCTCTAATTTCTTGGAGCGAGTTTGCAAACAAAAAGCCGATCGATAAGATGAATACAATTAACTTTTTCATGTTTAACTTTCCTTTTATTTTGTAAATAAACAATTGAAAAATTGTATAATTAAAATCTTAAACAAAAATAAAATTTTTAATAGATTTGAAAAACAGAGATTGTATAAATTCCGCCAAATTTCGGCGGAATTTATTATCCAAAAAATGAATAAATATCGTCTAGTAAGAAATATTTTTTCTCAGCTGTACCTTTGTAAAATACATTTAAATAATTATCAAAAGCTTCTTTAAAAAATCCTTCTTTACTCATTTTAATTAACTCTTGATCTAAATATTTTTTTAATTGTGAGTTATTTTTTGCTACGCCAATTCCCAAGAAATCAGCTTTTCCTAAATTTTTAATATTTACTTCAAAATCTGAATCCAAAACTGCAAAAGCAAGGACAACTAGATTATCGTCCACCATAGCGTCGCCTTCACCATCTTTTAATTTTTTATAACATTCCGCGGAAGTGTCGCAATAAATGATATTAACTCCTCTTTCTTTAAAGAAATCTTCCGCTGTTGTGCCCCTTTTTATCAAAAATCTTTTATCTTTTAAATCGTCTAAACTATTTACATGATTACTTTTTGGTGTTAAAACTCCTATATTTACACTAAAATATGGACTTGTAAAATCCACCAATTGCTTTCTTTCTTCTGTGATTGTAAATGTGGCCAAAACCATATCTACTTTATTATCTTGAAGAGCTGAAATTCTTTCATTTGATTTAAGTGGTATAGTTTTAACTTCGCCTTGTTTATCGCCAAATATATTTTTTGTTATTTTATGTGCCATTTCTATCTCAAAACCTTCACATTTTCCATCTTTACAAGTTGAAAACGGTGGCTGTGCTATATAAACTCCAATCCTTATAACTCCTTGTTCTCTAATTTCTTGGAGTGAGTTTGCAAACAAAAAACCAAAAACTCCAATTGATAAAAATAATAAAATCAATCTTTTCATGTTTAATTTTCCTTTTATTTTATAGATAACATTTTAAAAATTGAGGATTGTATTACTAATATCTTAAAACAAGGTAAATTTTTAAAAAATTAAGCATCAAATGTTAAAAACACATTTAGTGTCTTTTAAATGTAATAAAATTATATAAATTCCGCCAAATTTCGGCGGAATTTATTATCCAAAAAATGAATAAATATCGTCTAGTAAGAAATATTTTTTCTCAGCTGTACCTTTGTAAAATACATTTAAATAATTATCAAAAGCTTCTTTAAAAAAGCCTTCTTTGCTAAGTTTTATCATTTGTTCATCGATTAAATTTTTTAATTTTTCATTGTTTTTTGCTACTGCAATTCCTAAAAAATTTGGTTTTCCTAAATTTTGAATATTTACTTCAAAATCAGGATCTAGAACAGAAAACGCAAGAACGATCAAATTATCATTTGCCATTGCATCGCCTTCTTCTGCTTTTAATCTCCTATAACAATCTCCAGCAGTTTTGCATTCTATGATATTAAATTTTTTTTCTTTAAAGAAATTTTCAGCTGTAGCTCCTTTTTCTATCAAAATTTTTTTATCTCTTAAATCATTTAAACTACTTACATGAGTGCTTTTTGGTGTTAGAACTCCTATATGAACTTTCATGTAAGGTGTCGAAAAATTTACGAGCTTTTTTCTATCTTCTGTTAATGCAAACGTTGCTATTATTATATCTACTTTATTTTCTTGAAGATATAAAATTCTATCATTTGCTTTTATCGGAACAAATTCAATTTTAATTTTATTTTCGAACATGCCTTCAACCAATTTGTTCGCTAGATTTATCTCAAAACCATCAAATTTGTCATCTTTAAAAGTTGAAAAAGGTGGTTGATCTTCAAAAACACCGACCCTTATAGTGCCATTTTTTTGAATTTCTTCTATAGAATAACCATATAAAAAGCCAAAAAATAACAACAAAATCATATGAAAATACTTTTTCATATCACTCCTTTAAAAAAAATTATTTGTAATTTAATAAACAAAAACTTAATTAAAAATAAAAATAAATTACAAGGTCTTTTATTTTTCAGTAATTATCTTAAAATCGTAATTAATAAAAAATTAAAAATAAAGTTTTTTTTAAAAAATATAGAAAATTTTTGCAAAACAAACAAAATAACAAATCATATAGTTATTTTTTTTATAAAAAATTAATTATTTAAGTTGCAAATAAATTTCATTTTTGAT
>CAMUNZ010000059.1 GCA_947090385.1 uncultured Campylobacter sp.
CTTGAGATATTTTTTTCTCCACTATTTAAACAAGCACGAATTATCGATGAATTTATATCATAAAGCGAATAAAATCTATCAAAAATAAAACTTATAACTAAATTTTCATCAAATTTTGCATAATTAGCAAGTAATTTTTTTACGATTTTTTCTATATCAAAATCCAAATTCTGATTTAAAACTATTTTTATAATTCCCAAAGCGTTTCTTCTAAGCGCATAAGGATCTTTATTTCCGCTTGGAATTTTATTTATGCTAAACAAAGATAAAATCGTATCAATTTTATTTGCAAGTGCAACAATACTTGAAAATTTCGTGCTTGGAAGTTTTGAATTTTCGCTATTTGGTAAATATTGCTCGCTAATTGCAAGCGAAATTTGATCGTTTTCACCCATATTTTTAGCATAATATCCGCCCATAACACCTTGCAACTCGCTAAATTCGCCAACCATAGAACTTACCAAATCAGCTTTACTTAATAAAACAGCCTTTTTTAAATCTTTTAAATTTTCATCATAAATTTCACCTAAAATTTCTGCGATTTTAATCTCTCTTTGAGTTTTATCAAAAATAGAACCAAGTTCATTCATAAAAGTTACATTTTTTAATTTCTCAGGATTTAAACCATTTTTATTATCGCTATCCCAAAAAAACATCGCATCGCTTAATCTAGCTCTTAAAACTTTTTGATTTCCTGCTTTTATCTCTTTATAGTTATCACTAATTGCATTACTAATCACTATAAATTTATTGCTTAAATTTCCATTTTGAAAAATTGGAAAATATCTTTGATTTACTTTCATTGAAGTTATAATAACCTCTTTTGGTAATTTTAAAAATTCCTCCTCAAACTCGCATAAAAGGGATTTTGGAGATTCGGTTATCGCGCAAACTTCATCCAAAAGCTCTAAATCTTTTTCAATTTCAAAATTATTTGTTTTTTCTAATTTTTCAAACTCGTTTAAAATAATTTTTTTTCTATCTTCATAATCTAAAATCACGCCGAATTTTTTTAAATCTTCGAAATAATCATTAAATTTTACCAAATCATAACCAAATTTTCTATGTGGAAAAAATCCATCAGTACTTTTTACCCCAAAAATTTCAAAATTCAAAAACTCATTGCCAAGTTTGCAAAAAACATTTCTAACAGGTCTTATAAATTCAAACTCGCCTTGTCCCCAACGCATAGATTTGCCAAAATTCAAACTTTCTAACCAATTTTTTATCAAATCTGGCAAAATTTCCTTACTATTTTTTCCTGAAATTTTTTCTTCAAAATATAAAACTTCATTTCCATTAATCAATTTAAATTTAAGCTCATTTTCTGAAATTTTACATTTTTTAGCAAAAGATAAAGCCGCTTTATTCCAACTTCCATCATTATTTAAAGCAACTTTTTTTGGCGCACCTGTTTGAAATTTTATAAAATCTTCTTGCTTTTGTGGAAAATTTTCGCTAAAAATAATTAATCTTCGCGGTGTAAAATAAAATTTACAATCACTTTTTAAACGATTTTCTTCTAATATCTTGCTAAATTTTGGCAAAATATTTTTATGCTCTTTTAAAAATGGAATCGCTGGAAGCTCCTCGACGCCGATTTCAATCAATAAATTCATATTTTTTCCTTTATAATTCTTTTTTAATTCATTATTTTTTAAAACTTGTTTATTAAATCCAACAATCAAAAAAATCATAAATAAAACAAACAAAATTAAAATAAAAAAATCAATCAATCAAAATCTCCAATTCGTTTTTATATTTTAGAATTCTAACTCCAAAAAATGTTACATTATCGGAATTTTGTAATCTTTTTTTATGTGAAAAAACTCGTATTTTACCAAAATCTCCAAAAAGATAGCCATTTTTTAAATTTCCGCTGATTTTTTCGATTACATCGCCACTTTTAGCAGTTTTTATATCTTTTATCATAAAATTATTTGCATTTGTAAAACCAATTTTGTTTATAATTTCATAATCTATAATTTGAAAATTTCCTTTAAAAAATCCGATGTCTTTCACTAAAATATTGATAACTTCGCCTTTTTTAAGAGTGTGAAATTTATCATATACATAAACGCCTTTTTTATCGTTTTGTGCGATATTAAAACCAAAATTATCAGCAAAAGTTACAACTGCATTTTTTATCAAAACTGAATTTTCTAATTGAGTTTTGTTATGAATTTCACTCAATTTTAAATTTTTTTGTTCTTCTAAAATATCTTCTTTATAAGAAACCGGCTCTAAATTTAAAGAAAAATATAACGGATAATGATCGCTTGGAAAATTCTCAAAAAAACTTGGTTTTCTTACGCCAAAACTATCTTTTTTATAAAATTTATATAAATTTTTATTAATCAAAACATGATCCATAGAACCGCCACTAACATGACTTTGACGCAAATTAGCTGGAATTTGACGCCATAAATTTTCATAATTTTTAAGATCTTTAAGAATAAAATTTTGACCGTAATTTGAATTAAAATCACCAAGCAAAATTGAATTTGGATAAGATTTTATAGCATTTTGTAAAACTGCACTAGCTCGTTTTTTTGCCTCGATATTTTTATATCCACCAGCTGGAAAATGCACGACAAAAAACGAAACATTTTCGCCGTTAAAATTAAATTCTACTCGCAAAATTTCTCTTGTTTTTACTCCGCTTACTTTAAAAATTTCACTTTTTTTAAATGGAATTTTAGAAATCAATCCAAGCCCGATGGGTGCGCCTTTTTGTTTTGTAAAAACTTGAAAATTATAATCTGTTAAAGATGCCAAATCTTTTAAAACTTTATTATTTTCAATTTCTTGAAGCGCGATTACATCGGCATCTAAACCATTTATAATTTTTGCGATTTTGTTTAACTTTTTTTTATAATCTTTTTCGTTCCAATTTTTAAAATCTTTGTATTCGCTACCTATAAAATTTCCGTCAAACAAATTCTCTGTGTTAAAAGTAGCTATTTTTATTTCATTTGCGAAAATTTGAAAAATAAATAAAAAAATTACTAAATTTTTTTTCAAATTATATCCTTAAATTTTTCTATATTTTGTCTTATAGCTTCGTAAGTTACGATGCCTACGCTCATTGCCAAATTTAAACTTCTACCATTTTTGCCCATAGGAATTGTCATCAAATTTGGAGAAATTTCATCCATAAACCATTTTGGTGTTCCATGGCTTTCGCTACCAAAAATTAAAAAATCATTCTCTTCAAATTTAAAATCATAATAAAATTTATCAGTTTTTGTGGTCGCGATAAACATTCTTGATTTTTTATTTCTATTTTTATCATAAAATTCATCCAAATTTTCCCAAATAACCGGATTTAATTTTTTCCAATAATCAAGCCCAGCGCGACGAACAGATTTATCATCAAGAGAAAAAATCGTAGGTTTTACAATATGAAGTTTGCATTCAGCATTTACGCACATTCTACCAATCGCGCCAGTATTTTGCGGAATTTGTGGAGTTATCAAAACTATATTAAACATTTAAAAAATCACCGTTTTATTATCATAAACAAAAATTCTATCGTCAAAAACTAGATCAAGAGCGGCTGCTAAAACATTTCTTTCTACATTCCGTCCAGCCCTTTGCATATATTGCCAACTCATTTCGTGATTTACTCTTATAACATCTTGAGTGATAATCGGACCTTCATCTAAATCTCCAGTTACAAAATGTGCCGTCGCACCGATTATTTTAACGCCTCTTTCATAAGCTTGTTTATAAGGATTTGCGCCGATAAAAGCTGGTAAAAATGAGTGATGAATGTTTATCATTTTTTGTGGGAAATGCGAAACAAAATCATCACTTAAAATTCTCATATATTTTGCCAAAATTATATAATCAAATTCGTAATTCTTAAGCAATTTTATAAGTTCTTTTTCATGTTCTTCTCTACTTAAATTTTCACTTTTTACACAAAAAAATGGAATTTCAAATTTTTCAACTAAATTTCTTAAATCATCGTGATTTGCGATAACTGCTAAAATATTTGCATTTAATTCATTGCTATAATGCTTTATAAGCAAATCTCCTAAACAATGCGTTTCTTTTGTGGCTAAAATTACTATATTTTTTTTTGAAACTTCAAAAATTTCAATCTTTGCACGACCACCAAGCATAGCATCAAGCGTACTTTTTAAAGAATTTACATCCAAATTCTCGCCATAAATTTCAGCACGATAAAAAAATTTATTTTTTTCGTGATCAACAAATTCATGATTTGTCAAAATATTTAAACTAAACTTAAAAATGATATCAGAAATTCTATAAACCAAACCTTTTTCATCATCACAATAAATTTTTAAAACATAATTCATTTTTTGCCTTTAAATTAAAATATCTCTTTGCCCTTTTGCATTTAAATCGCTTAAAATTCCCATTTGCGCCATTTGTTCGATTATGGTGGCAGCTCTGTTATAGCCGATTTTAAGCCTTCTTTGCAAATATGAAATAGAAGTTTTTTTATCTGTCAAGATTATCTGTTTTGCTTCTTCAAAAAGCTCATCAAGTTCGCCATTTGAAGTAAAATTTGAAATTTGAGCGCTATTTTCACCCTCTTCTTTTAAAAATTTTTCATCATAAACAACCTCTTGTTCGTTTTTTAAAAATTCAACAACTTTTTCAATCTCGCCTTCACTGGCAAAAGGTGCATGAAGTCTAACAAGCCCTGGACTTGCAGGAGGAGTAAAAAGCATATCGCCACGACCAAGCAAACTTTCAGCACCAACTTGATCTAAAATTACTTTGCTATCTATTTTTTGTCCTACTCTGAAGCTAATTCTGCTTGGCAAATTCGCTTTTATAAGCCCAGTTACTACATCTACACTTGGACGTTGTGTTGCTACTATTAGATGAATTCCGCTAGCTCTTGCCATTTGTGCAAGTCTTGCTATGTAATGCTCGACATCCTTCCCACTAGTCATCATCAAATCGGCTAATTCATCAATAATAACAACAATATAAGGAAAAATTTCGCCGCCTACACTTGCCATTTTTTCATTATAACTTTCGATATTTTTAGCTTTATTATGACTCATAAGTGTGTTTCGTCTTTCCATTTCATAAACTAAATTAGAAAGCGCAGTAATTGCTTGTTTTGGATGAGTTATAACTGGCGTAAGAAGATGAGGTATATCGTTATAAATACTAAATTCAAGCATTTTTGGATCAATCATAACAAGACGAAGAGTTTTTGGAGAATTTCTGTAAAGAAGGCTAAGTAAAATAGCATTTATCCCAACGCTTTTTCCACTACCTGTCGTTCCTGCTATCAAAAGATGTGGAAGTTTTTTTAAATCTGTTATAAAAGCTCGTCCTACAATATCTTTACCAAGCGCAATCGTAAGTGGACTAGAAGAGGTTTTATAAATTTCATCATCCAAAATTTCTTTTAAATAAATCGTTTCGATATTTTTATTTGGAATTTCAATTCCTACGACATCTTTACCTGGAATTGGCGCTTGTATGCGAATTGTGCTAGCTTTTAACGCCATTGCCAAATCATCTTGCAAGTTTAAAATTCTACTAACTTTTATATTTGAAGCCGGTTTAAATTCAAAAGTTGTAACAACAGGACCAGAATACGTCCTAATCACATCACCTTCGATTTTAAATTTAGAAAGTTTATCCATCAAATCAGAAATTTTTTGATCAATTTCGTCTTCGTTTATGCTGATTTTATGTTTTGGAACATCATTTAACAATTTTAAAGATGGAAGATTAAAATCTTGTGGTTTTTCAATACTACCTTTTTCCATCTCATCAAGAAGTTTTTTATTTTCAGCAACTTCGTTTAAATGTTCTATTTTGCCAAGTTTTTTTGGTTTTGATGTTTTTATTTGAGGTAGCTCATTTTGTATAAAAGTCTCTTCTTTATTTTCTTCGTAAATTTCTAATTTCTCTTCTTTTTTAGGTTCATTTAAAATTAAAATTTCGTCGCTTTTATCTTTTGCATTTAAATCCGTTTTATCTTCAAAATTTAAAATAAATTTTTCATTATTCAAAATTTTTGTCTTATTTGTGATTTTTTTATTAAACAAAATTTTTATCAAAATAAAAAAATTCTCTTCAAAAATTAAAATAATCGACAAAATATATAAAATTATATTAAAAACCCAAACGCCGACTAATCCGATTTGCAGTTTTAAAGTATTTACAACAGCTTCGCCAACAAAACCACCAAAATTCATAAAAATGGCTTGTGTGATGTTTATCGACAAAAAAAGAAGTAAAATACCACAAATAAATTCTAAACTTCTTAAATCAAATTTTTTAAAATTTTTATAAACAATATAAAAAATTATCAAAAACAAAAATGGATAAATAAAGGCAAATGGGCCAAAAAATTTATAATTAACTTTTCCTAA
>CAMUNZ010000060.1 GCA_947090385.1 uncultured Campylobacter sp.
AATAACACTAACAAAACTATCAAATTTTGCATTTTTATCACTTTTTAAAACTATAAGTTTATTGTCATCGATATCCGCTATTTTGCTTTTTAAATCATCTTTACTGACTTCGACATCATCAAAATAAATTTTAGAGTTTTCATCGATAGCTATCAAAATCGGTTTTTCTTCTGTTTTTTTTACTCCACTTTCACTCTTGGGAAGTTCAACCTCAATCTTACCTTGCGCTATAAATGTAGAAATACTTAAAACTATACACAACAAAACAAGCATAATATCAATAAAAGGAACCAAATTTAATCCGTCTTTTTTAGCTCTCATTGTTTTTGATTCCTGAATTTTGTTACTAAAACATCAACTTTTCTATTTAAAGCATTATAAAACATTAAAGTTGGAATTGCGACTAAAAGCCCAGTAGCAGTAGCCTTTAAAGCTAAAGATAATCCTATCATAATAGTTTTTGCATCTATAGACTGAGACAAACCCATATCATAAAATGTAATCATAATACCAGCAACTGTTCCTAAAAGTCCAATATAAGGTGCATTTGAATAAATTATATAAAGTGTTGTTAAATTTCTGCTAAGTGCGATTTCTAACTCATCTGCATTTTTAAAATCATTTAAATTTACTTTCTTAAAAAAAACAATCCTCTCAAACAAAAACCAAATAGAAATAAAACTCATAACTCCTAAAACTATCATAATACATAGTTCAACATTATGTTTTAAAAACTCAAATAACATAAGCCTAAATCCTTTATAATTTTGAAATAAGCGCGGAGTTTATCCAAAATGATATTAAATGTCAATATGTATTATTATAGAAATTTTTAAAAATTTATTAATTATTTGTTTATTTAATTTTCTATATAATTGCTCCCAAATAATTTATTTTTAAGGAGAAAAAGATGAGTAAAGTTGTTAAACAATTAAATCAATTGCAAGCAGATGCGAATTCGCTATATTTAGCTTTTCATAGCTATCATTGGAATGTAAAAGGCTATCAGTTTTTTGCAATTCACAAATACACTGAAGAAGTTTATGAAGAATTAGCTTCAATGTTTGATGATGTAGCAGAAAGAGCTTTGCAACTTAAAGGAAAACCGATCATTTGTCAAAAAGAGTTGTTAGAGTTAGCAAAAGCACCAGTTGAAATCAAAGATAGCTACACAGTCGAAGAAGTCGTAAAAAACAGTAAAAAAGCTTTTAAATATTTAGTAGATGAATTTAAAGAGTTGGATAAATTATCTAGCGATGAAAATGACACTACAACAGCGACTTATGCACAAGATAAAATAGCAGATCTAGAGAAAAAAATCTGGATGCTTGAATCTGTTTTAGGTTAATGTAATTTGCGAGATTTTTTCTCGCAAATTATTTTATCAATCAAGCCCATTTCTTTGATATGTAGGTAAATCTAATATATCAAAATCCTCATCATACCCGCCAGAAACTTTTCTTCTTTCTCTTATAGTATCGATAGTTTTTTCTTTAATGTCGTTTATATTTGTAGTTCCACTAGTTTTTTTGATCTCTTCGTTAGATTCAAAACCAGTAGCGATTATAGTTACTTCAACTTTAAAATCTTTAATATCTGGATCGGTTATAGTTCCTATGACAACATTTGCACCTTCATCCGCAGAATCTCTAATCAAAATTCCAGCTTCGTTAAAATCAAAAAATGGATGATCTGGATGCATTTTGAAATTTGCTATGATGCCTTTTGCGCCATTTATATTTACATTATCAAGTAAAGGAGATTGTATTGCATTTTTGACAGCTTCAACAGCAGCGCCTTCGCCACTACTTGAGCCTATCCCCATCAATGCAAGTCCTCTAAATCTCATAACAGTTTTAACATCTTCAAAATCGACATTCATATCGCTTTTTCCGCTTTCTAAAACTATAGAAATCATACCATTTACAGCATGGACTAAAACGTCATCAACAATTTTAAAAGCATCTTTTATGCCAGCTTTTTTATCTATTAAACTGTTTAATTTTTCATTTGGAATTACAAGTATAGAATCACACTCTTTTTTTAATTCTTCTATCCATTTTTTAGCTACTTCAAATCGTCTTTTTCCTTCAAAATTAAAAGGAGTTGTAACAACACCTATAGTTAAAGCGCCATTTTCTTTTGCAGCTTGTGCTATTATAGGCGATGCGCCTGTTCCTGTACCACCACCAAAACCAGCAGCTATAAATACTATATCTGTATATTCTAATCGATCTTTTATCTCGTCGTAACTCTCTTTTGCGGCTTCTTTTCCGACTTCAGGATCTGTCCCCGCACCTTTGCCTGCGGTTTTTTTAACACCAAGTTGAATTTTTATCTCAGCAAGGGAGTTATCTAATGCTTGTAAATCTGTATTTGCAGATATAAGTTCAACTTTTTTATGGCCTTCTCTAACCATATGATCTATCATATTACCGCCGCCGCCGCCAACACCGATAACTTTCATTTTTACATTTTCTACGACTCTACTTTCTTCAACACTAAAACCATTCATAATATTAAACCCCTTAAAACAAATTTTTTAACCAATTCATACATTTTTGAAAACTAGAATTTGATTTTTCTAGATTATCTATTTTTATATCGCTATTATCAAGTTTTATCTCTTCTAAATTATCTTCTGCAATCTCAACAGGCTTTTTAATATTTATATCTTTATATCTAAGCTGTGAGTTAGAATCTATTTCATAAGGAGTAAATTTTCCAGCAGCATACATACAAAGACCAATCACACACGAATTTGCCTCATCTTGTGAAATTTCGGATAATCCACTATAAAAATTTCTTGGTTTAGCAACTCTTACAGATAAATTTGGAAATCTAGCTACAACCAAATCTCTAATATCTCCAAGTTTTACCATACCGCCAGTTAAAACTATACCACCACTTAAAGCCTCCAAACATCTACTATCTTTTATATTATTTCCTAAACAAACAATAGTCTCTTCTAATCTAGCAAAAATAACCCTTGCTATAATCTCCAAACTAACTTTTCTTGTGTTTTTAGTATCACCTATAATAGGCACTTCGATCTCTTGTGTATTGTTTTTTAATTCATCATATTTTATTTTAATCTCTTCAGCTTTAGCTAAAGGTGTATGAATAGCGCTTGATATATCATTTGTTATATGCGAAGAACCAACAGGCAAAACGCTATTGTATCTTAAAGAATTTCCTAAATGTATAATCATATCGCAAGTTGAACCGCCCATATCTATAAGAGCCACACCAGATTCTTTTTCATCTTTTGTAAGAGTAGAAATAGCAGAAGCATAACCGCTTAAGACGATATTATCTATCTTTATGCCACACATCTGAACGGCTTTTTGTAAGTTTAAAATAGAACTTCTAGGTGCTGTTATGATATGAGTTGTAACTTCTAATCTTGAGCCGCACATTCCAAGCGGATCTTCGACATTATCTTGTGCATCGACTTTAAAATTGTATGGCAAAACATGAAGTTTAACACAATCTGATTTTATATCGGCGTCTTTTTCAGCATTTTGCATAGCGCGTTTTATATCGCCTATATTAATCTCATCGTTTTCTATGTTTATAACGCCTTGAGATTTTACGCTATCTGTATAAGTACCAGATATAGAAACTATAACTTTATCGTATTTAACTCCAGCGTGTTCTACTGCATTTCTAACTGCTTCTTTTATAGAATAACTAGCTTGTTCGATATTCGTTATCTTTCCTTTTTTTACTCCACTAGTTTGAAATTTTCCTATGCCGATAAGCGAAAAATCATCGTTTTCATTTTTAGCAATTACCGCTTTAACTTCACTAGAACCAACATCTAAACCAAGTATATATTCACTCATTTCGATGCTTCCTGCGGATTATAAAAATTTTGAATTTTATATCTTTGTTCTAACTCTTTTGTAGTGTCAGATAAAAGTTCTTTGTTTTTTATGTTTGATAAATTTTCCAAATAATACTGTTTATAAACTTTTAATTTTTCCAAATTGCCGATTTTTTGCTCGGTTATTTTATATACTGCAGATAAATTATCATTTAATTTTATAAAACCGTTTAATTTATTATTTGCAAAAACATTATTTGCAAATAATTTTACTTGATCTTTTGTAAGACCTTCTATATTTCCGTTAAAATCGCGACCTATAAAACCGATATCTTTTCCATCAAAATTTTCTAACTTTTTCTTAGAAATTTCTTCTAATTTATCGGATAAAAGTTTAGCTTTGAAATCCGCATAAACGAACTTTTTAGCTTCTTCATAACTCATTTGTTTTGGTAAAACTATGTTTTTTATCCTTGTTATTAAATATCCCCTTTCAGTTTTTATAGGTTTGATTGTGTCGCCATTTTTTTTACCATCAAAATTAAACTCTTTAAAAGTAGCATTTAAATCATTGATACGCAAAATTCCATCTGCTTGAATTTTTTTATTTTTTAAATTTACATAAGTTTTTAATGCATCTTGACGCACCAAATCAAATTCATAATCTCTTTTTACTAAAGTTTTGGATGAATTAAAATCCATCAATGTATCATCAGAATTTTTATAATCAGATCTATGCTTTTCATAAAATTCTAATAAATCATTTTGTGCTACATCTACATTTTTAACTTCTACAAATTTAGTTTCTAACTCATACTCTTTTTTTGTAAAATAGGAATTTTTATTTTTTTCCCAAAAATCTTTTGTAGAATTTTCATCGATTTTTATCGAATTTTCATCAACCTTAACAATATCAACTAAAATTTTATCTTGCATGAAAATAGAATCATTTAATAAATTTAAATCTTCATCATTTGGCGTCAATACCAAAACTTTGCTAAGTTTATTTAAAATAATCTCTTTTTTTATTAAATCTTCAAAATTACTTGGAGAATTTCCATTTTGTTTTAAAATATGTCTATATTTTTTGGGATCAAATTTTCCATCTGTTTGAAACTGTTCTAATGCAAAAATTTTATTAGCAATCTCATCAGCAGAAGCGCTAATACCCAAATCTTTAGCATAATTTAATCTCATTCTCTCATTTATGCTTTCGATCAAAGCAATGTATTGTAAATTCATTTTATCCGCTTGTTCTTGCGAAAAATTTCCATTACTCATGCGATAATAAGCATTAAAAACATCTTGATATTTTGCGTTAAAATCTTTAAAACTAACTGGCTCATTACCAACCATAGCGACCGCAGTTGCTTTATTTTTATTTAAACTATAACTTCCCCAGCCAACAAAACCAGCCCCAACAAAAGCAATAGACGCAACCCAAATAGTGACTATTAAATATTTCTTGTGTTTTTGCATCCAATCTATCATAAAATACCTCATTACTAACAAAAAAATAGTCCGTAATGTTACAGAAAAAATGATTAAAAAATATTGAAAAGATCACGTTGTTTTAAAAAAATTACTAACAAAATTTTACTAAATATGAAAATTTTTGTTAGTTTCATAAATGTGTAAAATTTTCACAGAATGTTCTATATTACAAATCAATCCTAACAAGTTTGAAAGAGTTTTTTCATATATAAAAATTCCAATTCCTTTAACTATCACGACGTTAGTTTTGTTTGTTTGCAAAAAATTTAAAATTTCATTAAAAGCTCTTTCGTTCCAATTAACAAAATTTTTTGGATCATAAATTTTTAAACTTTCAAAACCGCTATAAAAATCTTTTGGAGATAAAATATTATGATTTAAACTATAAGATATGGTCGATTTTGGCGTTGCTATACAAAAAAAATTAGCCATGGGAATATTTTTATAAATATTTTGATGTATAAAACAATCAAAATTAGCATCGTCCCAACGAAAATCCTTTTTTTGTCCTAAAATTTGAAAATTTTCATCTTTTAAATCACTCAAAATTGAATTTTTATGCTTTTTTCAAACATAACGTTTAACCGTAATTAAATTTTTTTGGCTATTATACACAAAATTTTTAAAAAGGCTTAGTTTTTGTCACCACATATTCCAGTTTTATTAAATGAAATTACAGATTGTTTTAGCGAAATTTCTGGCATTTTTTGCGATTGCACATTAGGATATGCTGGACATAGCAATGAAATTTTAAAAATAAATAAAAATATAAATTTAATAGG
>CAMUNZ010000061.1 GCA_947090385.1 uncultured Campylobacter sp.
ATGGAAAAGATGAGTTTTTAGATATAAAACTTTTAAATTTATTTAAAATTTTAGATAAAAGTATAAGTGGAATGTTTTTTAATGAGGTTGCGCTTTGAGTGTAATTGGCAAGATTATCCTTGCAAATGATTTTGAAGATTTAAAAAAAAAATTATTAAATAAATACGGCAAAAATTTGAGAATTTTTGAATTTGATAGTTTTGGTTTAGATGAAACAAGATCTGTGATATCTGAAGCTTATATCGCTGAAAATTTCTTAAAAATTATTTTAATTATGACAAAAAGATTTAATAAAGAATCGCAAAATTCTTTGTTAAAAATTTTAGAAGAACCTCCTAAAAATATAAAATTTATAATAGCTGTAAATTCTAAAAGCATTTTGCTTCCAACTGTTTGTTCAAGGATGATTATCGAAAATTTAATTACCCCAAAACAGCGTCAAAAAACGGATATAAATTTACAAAAACTAGATCTAAAAACGCTTTTAAAAATCATCAACGATAAAATAAAATTAGAAAATAGCGATGATTTTGGTAAGACAGATTTGATGAATTTTGTAGAAAATTTGATTTTAGAATGTTTTGAATGCGGTATAAAATTTAGCGAAAACGAACTTGAAATTATAAGAAAAATTTTAGTAAATATAAGTTTGAATGCAAAATCACGCGCCACTTTGACGACGCTTTTATTAATGATTGAAGGAAAAAGATGAAAATATATAAAATAAATAAAGATTCAAATTTTGAGTTATTGTGTGAAAGTATAAATCCGACAAAAATCGGTTTTGATATTATGTTTAAAAAATCAAAATTAAATTTTATTTTGATAAAAGATATAAAACTTGCAGCAATTAATATTTTAAAGCAAGATGCGCTTTGTATCGGTGCCGAGCTTGTAAGCCCGAAAAATTCGATTTTAGGTGGCGATAAAATTTCAAATGCACTTTTGATCGCCACAAATTCCCAACTTTCTAGACTTAGCGAAAAAGAAAAATTGCAAGATTTTGGCTTAAATCAATTATCTAAATTCTTACAACAAAACTTTACAAAACCAAAATATCCAAAAGTTATGGGGATAATAAACATAAATGAAGATAGTTTTAATCCGCAAAGTAGAGTAAATTCTACAAATGCTATCGCTAGAATAACAAAATTTATCGAAGATGGCGCTGATTACATAGATCTTGGTGGAGTTTCAAGCAGACCTGGAAGTTTGTATTGTGATGAAGATATTGAATTTGAAAGAATTAAAGATTTAATTATTGAAATTTACAAGCAAAATTTACATGAAAAAGTTAAATTTAGCCTTGATAGTTTTAGCTCAAAATGTTTAAAATTCGCGCTTGACAATGGATTTAAAATGATAAATGATATAAGTGGCGATGTCACTCTTACAAAGCTTGCAAAAGAGTATAACGCAAGTTATGTTTTGATGCATATGCAAAATAATCCGCAAAATATGCAACTTGCACCAAAATATGATGATTTGCTTGGTGAGATTGATCAATTTTTTAAAGATAAATTAGAAAAATGCGAATGCGATGAAATTTATCTTGATCCTGGCGTTGGTTTTGGAAAAACAGCAAAACAAAATTTGATTTTAACAAAACATTTAGAGCATTTTTTACATTTTAAAAAGCCTATTTTATACGGAGCAAGTAGAAAAAGTGTGATTGATTTTTATTCTCCTAGTAAAGTTGAAGATAGACTTGCTGGAAGTTTGTATTTGCATTTAAAGGCTTTTGAAAACGGGGCTGAAATTTTGCGAACTCATGAAGTTTATGAATATAAACAGATGTTTAGACTTCATTTGGCTATGAATGAGATTGATGATGAATTATGATGAATACAAAGAAAATATAGAAATTTTAAATCGCTGGGCAAGGGCGTATTATAGCGACGATAATCCATTAGCTAGCGATGAAGAATATGATAAATTATATAAAGAAGTTGAAATTTTTGAAAAACAAAATCCAAATAAAATTTTGTCATATTCTATCACGCAAAAAATCGGTGGTGCAATTAGCGAAGGTTTTGAAAAAAATGCACATTTAGCACAAATGTGGTCGATGGAAGATGTTTTTAATGAAGATGAATTAAAAGCTTGGATTTTACGAAACGAAAAAGAAAATTTAGAATTTTTTATAGAGCCAAAATTTGATGGCGCGAGTTTAAATTTACTTTATGAAAACGGAAAATTGATAAAAGCGACGACAAGAGGCGATGGAAAAATCGGCGAAGATGTGACGCAAAATGCAAAAGTTATAAAATCGATACCATTAAGCATAGATTATCACGATTTAATTGAAATTCGCGGTGAAGTTTTGATAAGCAAGGCCGATTTTGATGTAACAAATGAAAATCGCATAAAAAATGGGGAAATTTTGCTTGCAAATCCACGAAATGCGGCGGCTGGGAGCTTAAGACAACTTAATAGCAAAATTGTAGCCGATAGAAAACTTATTTTTTTGCCTTGGGGCGTCGGAAAAAACTCATTAGATTTTAAAACTCATTTTGAAACTATGAATTTTGTGCGAAATTTAGGTTTTAAAAAAGATAGTTTTGTAAGATTGGCAAATGCTAAAAATTTGCAAGAAATTTATTTAGAGCTTTTAAAATTAAGAGATCAAAAAACATTTTTGTTAGACGGAATGGTAATTCGCGTAAATGATTTACAAATATGTGAAAATTTCGGTTATACGGTTAAATTTCCTAAATTTATGGTTGCTTATAAATTTCCACCGCTTGAAAAAACTACAAAACTTATCGGAATTTCTTTGCAAGTTGGAAGAAGTGGAGTTGTCACGCCTGTGGCGAATTTGGAGCCTGTAAATATTGATGGCGCAGTCGTAAAATCAGCTACTTTACATAATTTTGACGAGATAAAAAGACTTGATCTAAAAATTGGTGATTTTGTAAATATCATTCGTAGCGGAGATGTCATCCCGAAAATCACAGCTGTTTTTAAACAAAGAAGAGACGGCACTCAAGAAATAATAAATCCACCAAAATTTTGTCCACAATGTCAAAGTAGATTAAAAAAAGAGGATGTTTTTTTGCGTTGTGAAAATTTGGATTGCCCAGCAAGAGTAAAAAATTCGATTATATATTTTGCAAGCAAAAATTGTTTAAATATCGATGGGCTTGGCGAAGGAGTTGTCGAAGCATTGATAAATGCAAAATTATTAAATGAAGTTTGCGATATTTATAAATTAAATTTTGATGATCTAATAAAGCTTGAAAGTTTTAAAGAAAAAAAGAGCAGGAATTTATTAAACGCTATAAAAAATAGCAAATTTTGCGATTTATCTCGTTTTATAACCGCGCTTGGCATAGAAAATATCGGTGGTGTCGCGGCTACTAAAATCGCACAAAAATTTGGTGATTTATGGCTTGATGCAAAATTTGAAGATATTGTAAAACTTGATGGTTTTGGTGAAAATATGGCGCAAAATTTTGTCGATTTTGTCGATATAAATCGATCAAAAATAGAAGAACTTTTAAATTACATAAAACCAAAATCTACAAATTTAAATATTAAAGAAAATATTTTCACAAATAAAACTGTAGTTATCACTGGGACATTAAGCAAATCTAGAGATTTTTTTAAAGATGAATTACTAAAATTTGGCGCAAAAGTTACAAATTCTGTCAGCAAAAAAACAGATTTTGTTTTGTCTGGAGAAAATGCCGGATCTAAGCTGGAAAGTGCACAAAAATTAGGTGTAAAAATCATAGACGAAAAAGAGTATGAAAATTTAAAGGCTAGTTTTGAGAGTTGATCTTTTTTTATCGCAAAAATGTAATTTAAGTAGAAATAAAGTTTCTGATTTAATTTCTCAAAAAAGAGTGAAAATTTGTAAGAAATTGATTTTAAAGCCATCTTTTATGATAAAAAATATCGATGAAATTTCTGATGAAGATATAGAAATTTTAGGAGAAATTTTTGTAAGCAGGGCGGCTTTGAAATTAAATGGTTTTTTAAATGAGATAAATTTTGATGTAAAAAATTTAAACGTCCTTGATATCGGATCTTCTACTGGCGGATTTTTGCAAATTTTATTATTTAGGGGCGTAAAAACTGCTACAGGCGTTGATGTTGGACATAATCAAATCGATAAAAGTTTGTTAAAATTTACAAATTTAAAAATTTTTGAAAATACAGATATTAGGAATTTTTCAAGTGATGAAAAATTTGATTTGATTACTTGTGATGTTAGTTTTATCGGAGTTGAAAAAATTCTTAAAAAAATTGATGAATTGGCTGATAAATTTATAATTATTCTGTTTAAATCACAATTTGAAGTCGGAAAAAATGCTAAAAGAAATTCAAAAGGCGTCATAAAAAATGATAAAGTTATAGACATCGCAAGACGAAAATTTGAGAGTGAAATTATAAAAATTGGCTGGAAAATTTTAGATGAAAGAGTTAGTCAAATTTGTGGAAAAGACGGAAACAAAGAATTTTTTTATCTTTTTAAAAAGGATAATAGGTGAATAAACAAGATGTAGAAGCGATCGCGATTGGGCATTTTGACGGAATTCATAGGGGTCACAAAGAGCTTATAAAAAGACTTGGTAAAAATGGCACGCTTGTGATTATCGAAATTGGAATGGCAAATTTGACACCAAAAGATAGAAGAGAAGAGTATTCGAAATTGCCCTGTTTTTACTATGATTTTGAAGAAATCAGAAATTTAGACGGGCGGAATTTCGTAAATTTGCTAAAAAAAGATTTTATAAATTTAAAAAAAATTGTTGTCGGTTATGATTTTAGATTTGGAAAAGATCGTGGCTGGGATAAATTTGATTTGAAAAAAATTTTTGATGGAGAAGTTGAAATTGTAAATGAATTTACTTTTGACGGTATGGGAATTCATAGCTCAAACATAAGAAGATTTATAAAAAATGGCGACATTTATCGCGCAAATAGGCTTTTGGGGCGCGAGTATTCTATACGTGGTGTGCAAATTCGTGGAAATAATATAGGAAGCAAAAAACTTTTTGCGACGATAAATGTCGATACTGGTGTTTATTTGTTGCCTAAAAATGGAGTTTATGCAACAAGAACAAAATTTAATGATATAACTTATCCGTCTGTTACTTTTATAGGAAATAGGCTTTCTGTGGATAATAAATTTAGCGTAGAAACTCACATTTTATCTGATAATCTTGAAGAAGTAAAAACACAAATTAGTATATGTTTTATAGAATTTATCAGAGAAAACAAAAAATTTGACGATTTAAAAGATTTAAAAACTCAAATACAAAAAGATATAAAAATTGCAAATGTTTTAAATCAAACCTGTGATATAACTACAAGCGAAAAAATAACACATACAAGGACTTTGATAAATGCGTGATGAGGTATTTAAAACACCAATAAATAAGCAATTTGAATTTGATGAAAATGTGGCAAATGTATTTGACGACATGATAAATAGATCCGTGCCGTTTTATGATTTAAGTAGAAATTTAGTTTATGAAATTTTAAAACTAAGATTAAAAGAAGGCGATTTTGTTTATGATCTTGGTTGTTCGACTGGGAATTTTTTGTTTGGTTTGCAAGATAAAATTTCTGGTTTAAATTTGGTTGGAATTGATAATTCAAATGCCATGATTAAAAAAGCAATTAGCAAAAATTTAGCTTATGGGTTTGATATAAAATTTATAGAAGATGATATTTTACAAGCTGATTTTAATGGAGCAAATGCTGTTATTTTAAATTATACTTTGCAATTTATAAGACCTCTAAAAAGGCAAAATTTTGTAAAAAAAATTTACGACAATTTAGCAAAAGATGGAATTTTTATATTTAGCGAAAAAATTCTTTATGAAGATAAAAATTTTTGCCTTGATATCATAAAAATTTATGAAAAATATACAAACAACAAGGGATCTTCTAGGATTGAAATA
>CAMUNZ010000062.1 GCA_947090385.1 uncultured Campylobacter sp.
GAAAAATGTTTTGAGTCGTTTGAAATAAAAATTTTGACCATTTTTTACCTTAGATATCTTAAAATAATTAATAAAAATTAAGATAAAATTTTACATTTTATGGTCTTAAATTCGCATTTCATATCAAACTTATTACAATTTTATATTAAATTTATATTAGATTTAATTATCTTTTGTAAAATCAAGATTATAAATTTAAATCAAAGGGGAAAAATTATGGGAGATCAACCTATGATTAAAAGGCTGATGTATAGTCTGGGGTTTTGGGTGATTTTTGGAATAATAGCTGGCATTATCCTTGGTTGTATTGATAAAGAATTAGCTATAGCCGCAAAGCCTGGCGTTGATTATTTCATTAAAGCGTTAAAAATTTTAATCGGACCTATTATTTTTGTTACGATTGTAATTGGAATTATAAGTTTAGAGAGTTTAAAACATGTTGGAAGTATAGGTGCTAAAGCGGTTATATATTTTGAAGTTGTATCAACTTTTGCTTTAGCGATTGGAATTTTTATGGCAAATGTTATGCAACCAGGGCGCGGAATGAGTCTTGATTCTAGCGATGTTGATGCTGCAAGTGTTGCAAAATTTACATCACAAGCGCAAGAAATAAGCGCTACATCCGAGATTATGCATATTTTGCATGATGCAATTCCTACCGATATTATTTCGCCTTTTACAGACGGCAAGACGCTTCAAGTTTTAGTTATATCTATAGTCACAGCAGTTATCATATCTTTGATGAAAGTTGAAGATAAAAAATCTATACTTTGTTGCTTTGAAGTTATACAAAATTTTGTATTTAAAATTTTGCAAATTATTATGTATTTTAGTCCTGTGGCTGCATTTTCTGCTATGGCATTTTTGGTCGCAAAATATGGACTTGATTCGCTATTAAATCTTGGTTATTTATTAATTGTAATGCTACTTTCTTGCTTGGTTTTTATTTTTGGAGTTTTGGGCACGATTTGTTATTTTGTAAAAGTTAATATTTTTAAATTTATGAGATTTATATCAAGAGAAGTTTTGATTGTTTTTGCCACAAGTTCAAGTGAATCTGCTCTTGCGCCACTTATGAGAAAATTAGAAAAAGCTGGGCTTTCTAAGCCTGTTGTTGGGCTTGTTTTACCTACAGGATATAGTTTTAATCTTGATTGCACAAATATATATTTAGCAATGAGTTTTATATTTTTAGCACAAGCGTTTGGCGTAGAGCTTAGTTTGTCGCATGAAATTAGTATTTTGATTGTTTTGATGATTAGTTCAAAAGGTGCTGTGGGCGTTACAGGAAGTGGATTTATCGTTCTTGGTAGCACGCTTGGCGCACTTGGCGCAATGGATTTGCCAGAAGCAAATGGTGGAATGGGCGCTAAATTAGCAGATGTTTTGCCTGTTGCGGCGATATCAGTTTTGCTTGGCGTTGATAAATTTATGTCCGAAATGAGAGCCGTTGGAAATCTCTGTGGAAATTCTGTCGCTGCATTAATCGTCGCTATTTGGGATAAACAAATAAACTGGGAGAAATTCCGTTATGCAATAGAGCATCCAGAAGAATTTCATCACGCAGGAACTTCTGATTAATTATTGTAAAATTATTTTTTATATTTTATCGCTACGATGGCGATCGCAAAACCGCCATCGTGTGATATGGACACATCGGCATTTTTTATTTTAAAATATTTTTTTACTTTCTTGCTAAATTTTATAATAGGTTTGTTGTTCGAATTTTTAAAAATTTTTATATCTTTAAAATCGCAAAATTTTGAGATTCCTACTCCTAAAGCTTTTACAGCCGCCTCTTTTGCCGCATAAATTCCAGCTAAATTTTCATCTGTTTTTATAAATTTTTTTTCTTTTTTGTTTACAATTCTATTTAAAAATTTTTCACCAAATTTCTCTTTTATGCTTGAAATTCTGCTAATTTTTACTATATCTGTGCCTATCATAAATTGCCTTTAATTTTTTGAAAGATTTTAACAAAAAAAATATATAATTGCACTTTTGAAGGAGAGAATTATGCTTAAAGATATTTTTAGAGAGTATGATATTCGCGGTATTATAGATGAAGAATTAAATAAATTTAATGTCAAATTGATAGGTTATTGTTTGGGCATTGAAATGAAAAAAAGAGGCGCTAAAACTTGTAGCATTGGGCGCGATGCAAGATTGAGTGGAGAAAATTTGAAAAAATTTTTGATAAGTGGTTTAAAAGCTGCGAAAATAGAAGTTTTTGATATAGGTTTAATCCCAACTCCTGTTGGTTATTATTCTGTTTTTAGTGAGATGTTTGACGCAAATATACAAATCACTGGTTCGCATAATCCTCCGCAATACAATGGTTTTAAAATCACAATTTTTAAAGATAGTTTTTATGGAAAAGAACTCGCAAAAATGGGCGAACAAGTTTTAGATTTGGCTAGTAAAAATTTTGATATAAAAGATGATGAAAATGCAAAATTTGTCGATGCTCTAACTTTGTATGTGAATTTTATCACGGATCAATTTTCTTATATGAAAGATTGGAATTTTGATTTTGTCGTGGATAATGCAAACTCTGTAGCTAGCGTAAGTATAAAAAAAATTGTAGAAAAACTAAACTTAAGAGCTAAAATTTTATTTGAAAATCCAGATGGAAATTTTCCAAATCACCATCCAGATCCAAGTGAAGAAAAAAATTTAAAAGATTTAAAAAATGAGCTTATAAAACAAAATTTAAAAATCGGTTTTAGTTTTGATGGTGATGCGGATAGGATAGGCGTTATCGTAGGACAAAGGCGAATTTTAGGCGATGAGCTTGCTTGTCTTTTATCTTTAAATATGAAAAATCCAAAAATTTTAGGCGATGTAAAAAGCTCACAAATTTTAGAAATTTTTGTAAAAAATCAAGGTGGAAGCGTAGTTATAGGTCGCACGGGGCATTCAAACATAAAAAAAGCGATAAAAGAGCAAAATTTCGATCTTGGTGCCGAAGTTAGCGGACATATATATTTTAAAGAGAGATTTTTTGGATTTGATGACGCTGTTTATGCGATGATGCGAGTTTTAGAGCTGGTTTATAAAGGTTTTGATTTACAAAAAGAGTTGGAAAAATTTCCGAAATTCTTTAGCACGGAAGAGATAAAAATAAAAACCGATGAAAATTTAAAATTCAAGGCAATTGAAAATCTTAAAGACTTTTTACAATCAAATAAAATTTTAAAAATCGGTGAAATTTTGGATATAAATTTAGTTGATGGCGTTAGAGTTAAATTTCAAAATGGCTGGGCTTTGGTAAGGGCGTCAAATACGACGGCTACAATTGTGGCTAGATTTGAGGCGCAAGATGAGAAATTTTTAAGTGCTTTGCAAAAATTTTTCTTAGATAAAATGGATGAAATTTTAAAAAATTACAAATGATTTTTTTAGCGCAAACTGATACGACGGCTGGATTTTTAAGTAAAAATTTAAATGAATTAAACGCTATAAAAAGGCGAGATTTAGATCAAAGATGCCTTATAACGACTGCGAAATTTAGTGAATTAAAAAAATTTACCAGAGTTCCAAATGCTTTTAAAAATTTTGTAAGAAGAGTTAAGAAAACTACTATAATTTATCCAAATTTACAAAGCATTCGTGTGGTAAAAAATTGCAATCACGAAAAATTTCTTTTAAAAAATGGCTGGTTTTACTCAACTTCTGCGAATTTGCATGGGAAAAATTTTGACGAAATTTGGGCAAAAAATGTCGCAGATGAAATTGTTGATAAGAAATTTTGGCAAGATAAACCGTCAAAAATTTTTAAAATTTCAAGAAGTAAAATTAAAAAAATTCGTTGAAAATTTTATTTTTTTATCAAAAAATATTTTAAAAAGATTGAAATTTTTCATTGTTTATCAATTTTCTTCTAAATATTTTTTTCTAAAATGGCTATTTCTAGTCATTGTAAAAGATTTTTCATAAAAGATTAAAAGCACGATGGAAACGCCGACGATTAAGGCAAAAATTACCGATATTGTTATAAATCCATTTGTGAAAAATTCTATTAAAAAATGTGTTTTTTTATCATAATCATCCGATCTTATGAAATTAAAAACAGATACAATTGTTGTATAAGCTTGAAGTCCAGGAATCATCGGAAGCAAAGCCGGAAACGATAAAACTTCGATTGGCACTTTTAATCGTCTTGCGAAAAATATCGCGCAAAATCCAATACAAAGCGATCCTATAAGCGTCGCCGCTGTGATATTAAAAATTTCAAATTTTATAAGCATTAATCTTAAAGCATAACCAAAACCACCCAAAACTGCACAATAAAATAAAATTCTTTTTGGCGGATTGTTCGCATAAGAAAAGCCAAATCCAGCAATTATCGCAAAAAAAACATCTATAAAAAACTCGCTCATATATTCACCATATTTGAAATACTTAAAGTAATATAAATTCCTATACTCATACATATAATTAGAATTAATGCATTTACTGCACGACTTACGCCGATTAAAACATTTTGATCAAGTATATCAAACATAGAATTCAACAAAGCAATTCCTGGAAAAAGATATAAAATGCTTGAACTCATCGCTGCTCCTGGCGTATTGCTAAGTCCAAAATAAAACGATAAATAAGCTATAAATGACGATAAAAATGCGCAAATTATAAATGTTAATCTTATATCAAATTTATGTTTATTTAAAAAATGTTTTGCGCTTACTCCAAACATTGCTCCAAAAATTACAAATATCATGGCCCACAAATCGCCTCCGAAAAGATGGCAAAATGCTCCAAATGCTGCACTTATGGCGACGATAGAAATAGAAAATTTTGGATCTTTTGATTTTAAAATTTCATTATAAATTTTTGTTGCTTCATCAAAATTTAAGTTTTCATCTTTTATAGCCCAAGAAAGCGCTGAAAGTTCCGAAATCATATATAAATTTACGCTATGTGCTTTTGTCTCTTTTACAAGAGTTCGCCTGTTTTTGTAATTATCGATTTGCATTACACTAATTGTAATTGTTTTTAAAAGTATAAAAACAGACACATCATAGCCAAAACTTTGCGCTATTCTTTTAACGCATCTTTTTACTCTTGTGTTGTAACTTCCGACGCTTATAAGCGTGTCAGCGTAAGATGCTAGAAAATTTGTAATATCTATTATGTCGCGTTTCATTTTAACTCGATATTTGCGTTCTCCAACAAATCTTTAATAAAGGAATCTTTATAAATTCTCAAGCATTTCTTTTCTTTCGCATCAGTTCCTTTTGTAATTTTTAAAAATCCTTTATCATTTTTTTCAAAAATTTCTAGATTTATGCAATCTAAATCTCCTATAAAAAGTGTTGCTTTTGTCGGCGTAATATCTACCACTAAAATATCTGTCATTTCACTTATATTTTGTGCAAATTCGCCATTTGCTTTATAAAACGCAAATAAATCAGAAATTAACTTTTCTAAATTTTGTTTTATTATCTCAAAATCGTTTGTCGGTGAATCATCTAAAACTTCGCTTAAACTAATTTCATCGTTAAACATTATCGTTGCTGTTTTTGGTTCATATTTAAAATTTGAAATTTTATTTTCGCCATTTTCTACAAAAATTCTTTCAAACTTTTTATCCAAATCATCAAAATTTGTTTTAATTTCACCATGAAATTCCAATTCTTTACTTAAAATTTCCATTAGTTTAAATAAGCTTTGTGAATTTTTGATTTTTGGAATTTTTAGTGTCAAATTTAAATTAAATTTTTTACCTTTTTCATTGAAAAATTCTAAATCATTTACGTTTATTTCTATTCCATTTTTAATAATTTTTTCAAATTGTTGCATCAATTTTTCTTCATTGTAATTTATAATATTTTCAAGTGCATTTTT
>CAMUNZ010000063.1 GCA_947090385.1 uncultured Campylobacter sp.
AAAATATTCTAAATTTTTTAAAATTTCAGCTTCACCGCATTTTAAAATTTCAACAAATTCTTTTATTGATTTAAAATTTCTAAATAATGGTAAAAATTTAAAATAATCATTGCTAATTTTTCCATTAAATATTTTAAAAATTTCAAGATAATTTTCAAAAAAATTACCATCGTTGTCTTTTTTAAAATTTAAATTTGCTTTTATAAAAAATAGTGCAATCAAATCTATTTGTAAATTTTATAAGATTGATTATTTATAAGTTCTAAAAATTCTTTTCCAAATGGTGTAATTACTTTTTCTTTACGATTTATGAAGCCATAATTTTCAAGAGGAGCGGATTTTACCCTTGCATCTTTTGTTCCTAAATTTGCAGTTTGTTTTTCGTTTTTTATCAGATTATTTTCTTGCAAAAGTTTTAAATAACGAAATTGTAAATTAGAATTCGAACTCCAAATTTCATTTTTATTAGTATCGTTAAAAAGCTTGTCAAATAAAATAATTTGCATCTCGAAATTATAAAGCATATTATTTACTCTAAGACTTGTATTGCCAAAATAATCATATTTTAACTTCATTTTTTACCTTAAAATTTGTTATTAAAATTTCTTTTGAAATACTTTTTTTAGCTTGATAATTGCAATTTTTATAACTATAATTTAAAAAATATATTTTAAAATTACTATTTTTTTTAAGCCAATTTTGCAAAATTTTATGCTCTTTTTCTTTATGCAAAATAACATTTGAAAAACCAAATTTAATTTTTTTTGCATTTAAAATTTCAATAAATTCAAGTAAATCTTTCTCATCTTTTTCACTCCATAGCCCATTTTCATTATATGTCGCATTTGCTAAAAAATATGGCGGATCTATATAAACAAAATCGTTTTTATTTAAATTTTTTATATCAAAATCACGAAAATCTGAATTTGAAAAATTTATATTTAAATTTTGTAATTTTTCTATAAAAATTTTAAGATTTTTTTGCAAGTTTGCATTAAAATCACGCTTTCCGCAAGGCAAATTAAATTCTCCTTTTGAGTTAAATCTTATTTGATTATTAAATCCAAATATTATTAAAACAAAAAAAGCAATAATTTCATTTTTATTATTGTAAGATTCTCGAAGTTTTAAATATTTTTCTTTATTAAAATTTCCAAGTCCATTTTTACTATCGCAACCATAAAATTCATAACCGAATTTATCACTTTGTGATAAATTAAATTGATTTATTATTTTTAAAATTTCTATAAATATTTTATCAATTTCAATATTATGAAATAATCTTAAAAGCTCAATAACTCTACTATTTTTATCATTTAAAATAATTTTTTTAGCCTTTAAATTTACGCCGACATTCGCACCGCCACAAAATAAATCAACTGCTGTTTCGATATTTTTAGGAAAAAGCGGTAAAAGTTGTGGTAAAAGTTTAAATTTTCCACCTATATAGTTTAATGGACTTTTTACAAAAAAATTATAATTTGACACAAAAAATTCTTTCTTTATGATTTTTGAAATTTGTTTTTCCTGCATTGAAAGGTTTAAAATCAAACTCAAATTTTTTAATTTTTCCAAAACTTTGTAAAATTGCAATCAAATCATCATCATTAATTAAAACATTGCTGCGAATATTTGCTGTTTTTGTATTATTATAACTCACTAAAATTCCGCAAGTTCCGTTATTTGCAAGATTCTTTATTAAATTTTCAAAAGCCTTTTTTGCATTTGTCGTGCAATAAACGCTTAAATTTTCTGGTTTTGGTTTTAAAGCGACTCCAAAAAGCTCTGGTTTTTTATTTTGAGTTATATTTTCTAAAAGATGATAAAAACGGCTATATTGCCTAGAATTATACGGCGGATCGATGTAGGCGATATCTGATCGGATTTTTTTACTAAGTTCGTTGCTGTTTTGCCTAAAAATTTCAATTTTTTTATCAGTTTTTATCGGCGAAATTAACTCAAAAACAAAACGATCTTGCAAAATGATGTTTTTGCGGTAAGCTTCGTAATGTCCGCAAGTGTTTGAAATTTTATCTAAACTATAAATTAAACTTGAAAGCAAAATAAAAAACTCTTTTTGATTTATCTCGTTTGCGTTTTTTAAATAATCAATCTCATCGCGTATAAAGCCGATTTTTACGGCATCTTGATTACTAAAAAACTTTTCGCCGAAATTTAAACTATAATAATTTTGCTCTTTTAAAGAAATTTGATTAAAATTTTTAGCGATTTTATTAAGTTTGTTTTGATCAAAATCGCCGCTTGCAAAAAAGCCGTTAAAAATCGCAAAATTTGAGTGCAAAAAATCATTTATAATAAAACGCGAAAAATATCCTTCTTTCAAAAAATACTCGCTCACTACGCCAGTTCCTGCAAAAACATCAAAAAATGATCCACTTTTCAAAGCAGTTTTAAAAGATGTCTGATTTAAAACTGCTTCGATATTTTTTAAAAGTTTTGTTTTTGCCCCTGTGTAGCGACGATTTGAGATATTAAACATTATAAAAATAAGGCAAATATACAACCAAATACAATTAATGGAATATTAAAAAATACAAAAGTCGGAACGCAAGTATCGTAAATGTGATTGTGCTGTCCGTCCGCATTTAAACCACTTGTTGGTCCAAGAGTGCTATCGCTTGCTGGACTTCCAGCATCTCCAACAGCTGCTGCTATACCAACTAATAAAATCGTAGCTGGTAAAGAAAATCCAAGCGAAACACAAAGCGGAATATAAATCGTAGCTATAATAGGAATTGTTCCAAAACTTGTGCCAATGCCAATTGTTATAAAAAGCCCGATTATTAACATTATAATAGCGCCACCAAATTTTCCACCACTTAAATTTGAAGCAAAATTTATAAGTTCTGCTATGGCTCCGCTTTCTCTTAAAACATTACCAAATCCAGCCGCTACAAGCATAACAAAAGCGATAAAAGCCATCATTTTAAGTCCATTATCCATAACTAAATCGACTTTATTCCATTCTATACCTTTTAAAACAATCATAACAATTAAACCTAAAATTCCACCAAGTGGGATTGATTTAGTATAAATTTGCACTCCAAAAGCTACAATTGTACCAGCTAAAACTGCCCATTCTTTTTTTGTCATTTCAAGATTATCTTTTTGAATATTTAAAGAATTTGTTTCATTAACTTTATATTTTCTTGGTTTTCTATAATACAAAATCGCCAAAATAAGCCCAACAAACATAGCAACGCCGCCAAGCCACATCACATTTTGGATATCTGATATCGAAATTAAAATATTATTGTGCTCAAATTCTGTTTTTAAAATATTATAAAAAAGTAAGCCAAATCCAGCGCCGATGCTTATATAAGGAGCTTGAAGTCCAAAAGTCAAAGCACAAGCGACAGCGCGTCTGTCGATTTTCATTTTACTCATTAAATTTAAAAGTGGTGGGATTAAAACAGGTATAAAAGCGATATGAACGGGAATTAAATTTTGTGAAAAACATGCAAAAAAAGCGATAGAAATAACAAAAATTCCTTTTTTATTTGAAATAATATCACTGATTTTATAAATCAAAATTTTTGTTAAATTTGTCATTGAAATCACAGCTGCAATCGCACCAAGTAAAATATAAGATAAAGCAGTTTCTAAATTTGCACTCATTCCACTTATTATAAGTTGTGTAGTTTTTACTAAATTAAAATCGCTTAAAAGTCCGGCACAAAGCGCAGAAATTAATATAGAAAGTAAAACATTTAAGCGCAAAAGACATAAAGTTGTCATTATTATTATACTTAATAAAACGGCATTAAATAAAATCATTTATAAACCTTCTTTGAAAATTTTGTGAGATTCGCGATTATAGCTTTTTAAAAATTTTATTTTGTTTAATTAAGATAAATTTTTACTTCATTTACCAAAAATTCATAAACTCTTTGCTGAATTAAAGTCTCTTCTTCATCGTCACTCATAAGCCTTCTTAAATGTGAAAAATCGATTTTTTTAGCGAATTTTGGATTGTGTTTTAACTGTTTATCTATATCAAATAAAAGTGCATCTAAATTTAATTCATTATTGCATTTATCAATAAATTCCAAAGTCGTTGCAATCAAAATTTCAACTCTTGTTTTATCATTTGGATAAATTTCGGTAGCGATGTCTTTTAATTCGTCAAGATCTGTTTTTTGTGAATTTTTATTTGCCACTAACATAGAAGCAAAAATTTTTGCACGAAATTCTAAAGATTTATGATGATAAATAAAAAATTCACGAAAAATCGCTAAAAATCTTAATTTAAAATTCATTTTAAACCTTATTTAAGTTTTTTTAAATATAATCCTAATTCGCTTCTTAGCGGACCTGTGCAATGTTTTAAAGAACACCACTTCAGGGTAGGAATACAGCAGAGTACTTTTTAAAGTATGTGCCGCAGTTATCCGCTAAGGAGTTTTTAAAATTTCTTTTAATTCAAAAAAATCTACAAAATTTTTACAAATTTCATAAAAATCTATACCTTCAATTTTTGGATTTTTTTTGAAATTTTCATCCATATTTTTAAAAGCTTGTATCAATTCTTTTGTCTTTACACCGTAACTTATGCTAATCCCTGCTTCAAAATAAGCCGCAATTTTATCACAAAATTTTATCACTTTTCCGTCAATCGGACGAAATTTATCTTCGTTAAAAGTAGCTAAACTAGCTGAAACTCCGCAAGGTTCATTTTCAAGAATTCTATTTTCAAACTCATTTTTTAAAATTTTTTCGTCTTGTTTTCTAATACCTAAAATATAAGAAAATTCATCAACAAAATCCGCTGGGATATTTGGTAAAATTTTTTTATCGATTAAAAGCATTTCATAATCGTTTATAATCTCATCAAGTCCGGCAATTCCGTATTTTACTGGCGTTATGATATCTCTTGTAAGACTTTCTGGAAAATCGTGAAATAAAGCACAAAAAAAGTTAAATTCTAATCTTTTTTTACAAGCTTTTACATTTTTACTAAAAAAATATGAAAAAATAGCGACTATAAACATATGTCCTAAAACTGAAGTTTCTGGTAATCTTGGAGTTTGTGCCCATCTTTTTTGAAAACGAAGTCGTCCGCTTAAATCGATAATTTTGGCAAGTTTTTGATTTAAAGAAATTTTTCTAACTCCATTTAAATCATAATAATCTTCTATCTCTTCATAAACAGCTTTTTTAACTTCTTCGATATCATTTAAAAATTTACTTGTTTGATAAATAATTTCAAATTCCCATTTTGTCGCTAAATACGAAGCAGCTTTTAAAATTAATTTTTCTTTTTGATGTTTTTTATCTTTTATAAAATTTTGTAAATTGATAAAAATTTCAGAATCTTCACTAAAAATTTCAGTAAGTTTATTTAAAATCCAATCTTTTATAAGATCTTTTTTTGTCTTTTGAATTTGATGAAAAACATCCGGACGAATGTCAGTAACTACAATTCTCATAAAAAATTCGAAAATTAATCCATCAATAATAAAATTTATATCAACATCTTTTTCTAATTTTGTTAAAAAATAAGCAATAATTGCTTTATGTGATTGTTTATCAAGTTCAACTAAACTTACCATTTTTGGGTAATCATTCCAACGTGAAATTGACGCAGCCTTAAAAATATGTTCAATAAGTTTTGGATTTATCATTTTTGTTTATTTTTACGAATTTCTGGTTTTTTAGATTGAAGTTTTTGTTTTGAAAAAAACGGCTCGTTTGAAGATTTTTTTCGATCCATTTTTTTACTTTCTCTTTTTTCATCGAAAATTTTTCTTTTTTCT
>CAMUNZ010000064.1 GCA_947090385.1 uncultured Campylobacter sp.
TTTTGGATTTATTACATTTGGCTGTAAAAAATCATTTATATTTTTATATTTATTGTTTAGACAATTTAATGTATCTAAATTATTGAATTGTTTTAAATAGTTTTTATTAATAGAAACAGTAAAAACTCTATTTCTACTTTGGGGAATTCCACAATCTAATGAATTAATTATTTTATAATGGCTAACATATCCTAGATCATTTAATGCCTTAATATATGCATCAAATATAGGTTTATGTTTTTTGCTTAATACATTTTTGACATTTTCTCAGATAACAATTTTGGGTTTTATTTGAGCTTCTTTAATGATTCTAATTGTTTCCCACAATAAACTACTTCGACTTTTACTTTCTTTACTTCCTCCGATATTTTTACCTGCACACGAAAAATCTTGACAAGGAGATCCGTGAAACAATAAATCAACATTAACATTATTAGGAAGTGAATAATCTCTTATATCTAAAGGTTTGTAAAAATCGTTATATATTGCATTATAAGCATTTACTGTTTTTTTATCACTTTCGACATAATCAATAATTTCAAAATTAGGAGGTTTGATGGTTCTAATTAGAGCTTTTCTAATAGCGCCTATTCCGCCAAATAATTCAACAACTTTTATTTTATTTATATTCATAGTAAAATTCCTTAATTAGATTTTTCAATTAACTTGGAGATGTCTTCGGTAGGATGCAACAAGTAAAGCAATATATCAACATTCAAATCGTGATAATTTGGTATTTTGCGCTCTTTTGCCTCAGATCAAAGAATATTAAGCAAATCGCTTTCGAGATCATTGGTAACATATTGCTCTCACATTAAACTTAATGTTTCTTCTATTTGTTCTTTAATTTGATTTTTTTTATGAGGTATTAATGTACGTTTATAATCATTTTTTAGATTTATATAATTGTTTCAAAGATCTAATTTTCCAAAAACCATCTTCATTCTTTGAATTTTTTGTTCTTGGGATAAATCCGCAGGATCTTCAACATCTTCTGAATAAGTTAAATTGTTATCATCTAAAACTTTTGGGTTTTTATTATTTTGTTTTTTTTGTTTAGAATTATCAAATTTAATAAGTTTTTCCAAACTTCTAATATCAAATAATTCAAAATCCGCATTAGTTAGTAGCTTACTTTCGTTTCTGGTATAAACATAATTATCATTTGGGAAATATTTATAAGCCAATAAGGTTTTAATTAATAAAGGTTTATAACCATTTTTTATAATTATTAAATCATCAGGTTTTTTAGATTTAAGTTCCGCTACTTCCATGACAGGTTTGGATTTTTCACTTTCAGTAGAACTTGAATGGTTATCACTTGTTGTATAACTTTTTGATTTAACCTCTTTTGTTCCGAGCGCTTTTGAAATATCGTTTAATGTTTGCTCATCATTAGAGGCTAAAAAATATACTACTTGGCAAGAGTTTTTAATTACTTGGGCTGTTCCTTCTCCATATATGTTATATTTCTTAATTTGATTGTAATCTTGTACTACCAGCATGAAGAAAATATTTCTTGAACGACAAATTGTAAGTTTATTATCAAAATTTACAACAACAGGTAAATTTCCGAATTCATCCAATAGAAAGAAAGCCTTTCTGTCTAATTTTAGGTTATCATTTTTGTTTGCTTGTTCAATTAACGATTGATAAATTTGTTCTACCAACATACTTACTAAAAAGTGAGATGTAGGTTTATGGTCAGGATAATGTATAAATATAGCAAAAGGTTTAGGATCGGACACTATATCAACTAAATTGAAACTTTCTGTGTCTCTTAAAACCATCTTTAAATTTTCATCATTATTGAATACATTTAAAACACTTTGTGCTTCGGCTAATATTCCACCAAATGTTTCTTTAGGAGTTTTTGACAAATCTTCTATATTGTTATAAATTTTTTTTCAATAATAATTATTGTCATCAAGCGCTCTTTTTTTAGCATATAAGATTCAAGCAGAGATAGTTTTATCGTTTTCTCAGTGAGAAGTATTTAATAATGAAGCTATTGTTTCGAAATTAAAATTATTTTTATGAATAATATTTTTATCATCAATACCTAATAGCAATAAGAAATTAGTAATAACAATTAATGTTTTTTTAGCTTGGCTAATCCACATATTGCCATTAACTGCCTTACCTCAATTTAAACTTTCAATAACATTATTTATAACTTCTAACGATTTATTAATTCTTTCTTCGAAAGTCAAATTCTTGAATTTTTCACCATCAACCGCTAAATCTCATGCATATGAAAGAGGGTTTCATTTTAGAGATAATTTAGGGTCAGAGAAATCAATTACATAAATTTTGTAATCGTTTTCAGTTAATAAGCCTCCTGTAAATTTGATAATTTCTTTCTTTGGATCGCTAATTATTAAATTTGGTTTTTTAGAATAATCAAGTTGTGCCATAAATTCAATATTTGGCAAAATTATTCTATGAGTCTTCCCTGATCCTGGCGGTCCATTTACAATAGAGTTATCATCTTTATCATTTACATATCAATATTTTTGAATTTTATCAAAAGTAAATAATCAATTTGGTTCTGTTTCTGCATTAATCATTTTTCTAAATAATTTATTGTATTTTGTTTTAGAGCCTTCTCCTAATTGATAATTTCATATTCAAGTTTGGCTAGCCTTTGCACCTAATAAGTTTTTTGTTATCTTTTTGCCAAGAGATTTTATTTGCTTTCAAAAAATGAAACAGAAGACTAATATAGAAATTCCTAGACCTATATAAACAAAAATATCAGGTTTGGTTTTTAATAAAGTAACAGTAGAGTTTCAAAAAAGTTTAAAATGTCCAGGATTTTTGTTCTGGCCCATAAAAACATTAATAATAAAAGTTAGAACAAAAAACAAAAATGTACTAACAATTATTGAAAGAAGTGTCTTTCCTATAATTTTTGATTTTGATAATTTTTCTTGTTCTTCCATAAAACTCCTAATGGACAAGTTTGCTACGATAAAACTCTTCTACTAGTTCAAGTTCTTTTAAATCTTTAGCCAAAAATTCTCTTTCCGCTAGATTTCTAAGGGCTCATTCCGATCTATTTAGGCTAAATATTTTTAGAAATTCATTGAAAAATGAAGCGAAATTCTTTCGGCTAGTAAATGCATTATTATTTTGCTTATAGGCATTTAGTAAGGTTTTGATTATCTTATTACCAACTTGTTTTTGAAAATCATCCATTTCATTATTTATAATTTTTGAAATTCTTTGTTTTAGAAATTTATCTTCGATGTTTAAATTATTTAAATCATTAATTTGTTTTTGATAAGAATTAAAGAGCTTTGAATAATCATTGTCATAATTTAATAAGAATTTTTTTATTGTTTCAATATTTTTCTTATTTTCATCAGAAATACGAGAATATGAAATATTTTTTTTGTTTAAAACTTCATCTAAAATACTTTTTGAAGATTTAATGAATTCTTGGCACAAATTACTTTTAGAAATAATTTCATTACTATTAGCAAAATTATTGGCAATTATTCCTACAATTTGTTTTCTTGTATTTCAAATGTCTTTTGTAAGTGCATTTATTTTTTGATAATCCTCATCGTATTTAATAGATAGACCCACTTTATAGCCAAAAACATTAATTGAATTTAAATTAAGTTTGGCTTTTTTGTGTTTATGCTCCTTTTCATATCAAAACATATGAACATGAGGATAATCAGTATTTCCATGTATAGAATAAAAAACATTAACATTTTCTAAATCAAAGGCATTAGCTTTTAAAAATCTTTCAAAATTAGGTTTTAAAACTTCATGTCATTTATCCTTACATAAAACATTATTATCTAAGCCTAAATCACCAGGATTAACGATTAATTCTCAATAATTACCTTTTAAATTTTTTAAATCGTTTTTGACATTTTCTAAATTTACATCCTTTGGATCATTATCTAATAAGTTATAAAGACCTGATTGTTTAGAATTTTGATTTATTTTTAAATGTTGTCTATATCAATTTATTTTATCTTCCTTAGTAAGAAGTAGTTTCATAGCATCATAATTATTTTCATCTTCTTTAAATACAACGCATTTATCTGGTCTTGTAATGTAATCTACCACAAGTCCAGAATTAACTCAACTTTTAAAATCGTGAGTATTACCAAGTTTGGTTTTATACATTGTGTTAGGAGTAATAAAATTAAATTCAGTTCATACTTTATCCATTTATTCTCCCTTCTAAAGCATTAGTAATTATTTATATTTATTACTGCTATATATTTATCTTTAAAATTTTGACCGCATATTCGCTCTTATTAATTTGTATTAGTAATTTGACTAATTTATTTATGACTAAAATAGACACTTAGTGCCAGTAACTATCAAAACTTAAATTTAAACGTTTTTAAAAGTAGTAATTTAAAATGTAAATATTATTTGGTGGCTCGCGTAGGATTTGAACCTACAATGCAGAAACATTAGCCCAATGCTGGGAGCCATTTATTACTGCTTATAAAAACCTTTAAAACTTTTAAATTTGCATTAACAAATAACGTTGTGTAGAAAATTTATAAACATTACATTTGATGTTTAAATTTCCTAATTTTAATGTTGTAACTTTTTTTTCTTGACTACGCAATATACCAAACATTTGCAAATATTCAACTCCAAAATAATTGGCTATGACTTTGTTCATTAAATATATTTTGCTATTTGATCAGTTAAATTTTGCATAATATGCATTTTGTAAAATCACTTTTCTTGAGTTTATTTTACAATGCAATTTTTTAGCATTTAGTTGCTTTGATTTATGCCTATTTATTGCATATAAAATAGCATTACTTAAACCATTAAGAAGAAAGATTTTTAAGGCATCATAGCCATTTAAAATCCAGTAATTTTCCTTAGGGTTTTTTAGTACTATTTTTTTTAATTTTAGAAGTTTATATTTTTTATAAAACTCACCATCTAAAACTTTTATTTCAATAAGTCTTTTTATAGCTGATTTTATAGAAGTTTTTTTAAACCCTAAATTTATTAGATCAATGATTTTGATTTTTTTATTTTTAAAGGATTTAATAACCATAAAAACTTCAAGCAACACTTTATTTGTTTTTAGCTTTTGATAATAACTTTCACTAATAACTATTTTTGATTTTAAAATTTTGCTTATAGCTATGTCGCTTAATTTGTCATATATTTTTTTACTATAATTTCTCCTCCAATTTAAATTTCTTTCATATGCATCCACAAGGCTATAATCGTTGTTTAATTTAGCCTCTTGCTGCATTACCATAAATTCACTATAAGCACCCATAAAATTCCTTTCAAAAATTTTTAAGTTTTTTAAAAAAAACGAAGAGCACGTGGTATAATTTATGTAGATGTATGAAGAGCTGTGCTTGTGTTGTGCTCTTCGTTTTTTTAAACTTATTTTTTTTATGAATGATAGAAAAAAAGCAAGACCTTTATGATCTTGCTTTTTTTCCTTATTTGGAATTAACCCCACATTTTTCTACGCTTCCTAAAAAGGAAGTGTTTGAAAATCAGGGGTCGCAAAATCATAAAGAGAGTCTTCTATCATCCTAATTAGACTGAATTAAAGATATTTTTTAAAATATTCGCATTTTTGAGATGCATATTTTATAGCAAGCTTAAGAAATGCTCTACCCGCCGGCGTACGTACGGGCGCACCCTTGAATAGGGCAAAGGAAGAACCACGGAAACTACTTACCGTAGTGTGGATTTTCCTTTTTTAATATATTATTACTTGTAATAATATATTATAATAGTATGCACAAAAGTTTGC
>CAMUNZ010000065.1 GCA_947090385.1 uncultured Campylobacter sp.
ATAATTAAAGAAAAAAGTGGTTATGACGTGAAATTTTCGGAATTTGATATAAATTTTTCTTCACTAAATTTAAAAGCCGAAGTAAATTATGAAATTTTTGCAGAAATTTTTGGAGATTGCAATCTTTTTACGCGAAATTTTGATTTAAATTACAAAGTAGATATCAGAAATTTAAAAAGTTTTAATGTAAATTTAAAAGAAAATATGAATTTACAGGGCAAAATTGATGGAAATATAAATAATTTTAATCTTATATCAAATGGCAAAATTTTTGATAGTAATTTAAATTTAAACGCAAACATAAAAGAATTTAAGCCGTTTAATGTAGTTTTAAACGCTAAAAATTTAAATATAGAAAAACTTTTAGCAGTTGCAAATCAACCAATTTATATAAAAGGCAAGATTGACGTGATATCAAATATCAAAAACGGCGAAGGCGAGGCATTTATAAAAACAAATGAAAGTTTTATAAATAAAGAAGCTTTAAAAAAAATTAATATAAATTTATCAAAAAATATAAATTTTGATTTAAATTCTAAAATAAATTTTAAAAACAATTTAATAAATTTGTTAGCAAATTTAAACTCAAATTTAGCAAAAATCGAAAATTTGCAAACAAAATATAATTTAGATAATAAAAATTTAGATGCAAATTTTAATTTAAAAATCGATGATTTTAATAATTTTAAAGATTTCACAAAGCAAAATTTAAGCGGAAATTTAAATGGCATTGGTGAAGTTAGCTTAAAAAATAATGAATTTAAAAATGCAAAATTTCAAGCAAAAACTCTTGGTGGCGAAATTTTAATAAGTTCAAATGGAAAAAATTTATTAGCACAAATTACAAATTTAAATTTAAATAATATATTTGTTTTAATATTGCAAAAGCCATTAGCAAGCGGAAATTTAAATGCAAATGCAAATTTTAGCGATATTGCAAAATTGGATGGAGAAATAAATTTTGATGTAAAAAATGGCGTTTTAAACTCAGAAAATTTAAGCAAAATATTAAAAAAAGATTTTCCAAAAAATACAAAATTTGAAATCAAAAGCAATACAAAAATAAAAAATAAAATTGCAAATTTTAACGCTACTGTGGAAAGCGATTTAGCAAATTTAGATAAATTAAACGGCAATTTTGACATAGAAAAAATAAAATTAAATTCAAATTTCAGCGGTGATTTGCCAGATTTAAGCAAATTTAACTCATTAAGCGGTCAAAATTTAAGTGGCAAAATAGCGTTTTTTGGAGAAGCAAATTTTGATAAAATCTTAGATTTTAAATTAAATAGCGACGATGTAGCTGGTGGAAAATTAAAAGCAAAAATTTTAGGTGAAAAAATTACAGCAAATTTAAATAAATTTAGTATTTTAAAATTAACACAAATGTTAAATTATGGACATTTTTATGAAGGCATAGCAAATGCTGATTTTGCTTATGATACAAAAAAATCGTTTGGAAATTTTGAAATTTTAATTGACGAGGGAAAATTTACAAAAACAAAAATGATAAATGTTTTAAGTTTAACAACAGGAAAAGATTTATCGACATTGGCTTACAAAGATGGAAAAATTTTTGGCACAATTGACAAAGAAAAGATAAATTTCAACGTAAATATGGATTCTCCAAAAAGCAAAATAAAAGTCGAAAATGGAAAAATTTATTCACAAACAGGAATTTTGGATATAAATTTTGACGCAAATGTTGAAAAAACAGATTTAAAAGCAAAAATTTCTGGAACAACGAAAGAACCAAAATATTCGGTAAGTTCTGATTATCTAAAAGGCAAAATTTCCAAAGAAATAAGCAAAGGTATCGACAAACTTTTTGGCGTAAAAAAAGATGATAATTCAGAAAAAAATTCACAAAATAAAGAAAAATCAGACAATGTAAAAAGCTTCATAAAAGGCTTTGGAGATCTATTTTAAAAGGTTAGCTAAATACTAACCTTCTGCTATATAATTTTTAAGTTGTCTTCCAACTTTTGGATGTTTTAATTTTTTTATCGCGCTACTTTCGATTTGTCTAACTCTTTCTCTTGTGACATTTAACTCTTTTCCAATTTCTTCAAGTGTTCTATCGCTTTCATCATCCATAAGTCCAAAACGCATCCTAATAACCGCTCTTTCACGATCATTTAATTGTTCTAAAACATTATCAATTTGCTCTCTTAAATCCATTTTTAAAATTTCATCCATAGGAGAACTTGATTTTTTATCTTCAACAAAATCACCAAATTTTCCATCATCTTCGTTACCGATTGGCGTTTCTAAACTTATAGGTTCTTTTGTGATTTTTATAACTTGTTTTACTTTATCTATGCTAAGTCCAATCTCTTTGGCTATGGTTTGAACATCTGGCTCAACTCCATTTTCTTGAAGATATTGTTTATTGATTTTGCTAATTTTATTTATAGTTTCAATCATATGAATAGGAATTCTAATCGTCCTTGCTTGATCCGCAATTGCTCGTGAAATAGCTTGTCTAATCCACCAAGTCGCATAAGTAGAAAATTTATAACCTTTTCTATACTCAAATTTATCCACAGCTTTCATAAGTCCGATATTTCCTTCTTGAATCAAATCCAAAAACGGCAAACCGCGATTTGTATATCGTTTTGCGATACTTACAACAAGACGCAAATTCGATCTTGCCATTCTACCTTTTGCGATATCAGAAATTTTCTTGCCTCTTTTTATTTGTTCCAAAACATTTTTAAGCCTTTCTGGCTCTAAATTAAAACTTTTTTTGCTAGCTTCTTTTGTCATAAAAAGTTTTTTGATATCCATATAAGTCGAAACCATCGTAGCTTCTGGTACTCTTGCTGTTATATCTTCTTTGCTTAAATTCGTTATTTCACTTAGAATTTTTTTATGATTTTCTTTTAACTCGGCACTAAACATAGGCAATTTATATTCAAGTCGTCCAAGCTCTTTTTCAAACTCACTATCGCTTTTTAAAGCTGTTTCCATAGATCTTACAATCTCAGCTATTAATTTACTTGTAGGACCCAAATCCATAAGTTTTTCTTTTAAAATTTTCTTTTTAAATGCAAAATTTAATTTTGTAGTTAAAACTTCTAAGCTATTTCCTTCTAAATCGCTTTCATCTTTGCTAAAAAATTTCATCCAATCTTTTTTCGCTTTTTCTAAAGCTTTAAAACTTTCAATAACTTTTAAAGATCTTTTATCTTTATATTTATCTTTTTTATCATCTCGTTTTACATCTTCATCCCATTCATCAGTTTGTTCAACCTCATCTTCTGTAGCGTCATCGTCTTCGCTATTTTCTTCATCATCAAAACTTTTAAAAAGCTCTTTTACTCTTCTTTCTCTATTTAAAAGTGGCTCTTTGTAATCCAAAATAAAATCTATCAAATAAGGCACAGAACAAAAAGCTTCGATTATAATATCTTCTCCAAGCTCTATTTTTTTACTAATTTCAACTTCTTCTTCTTTTGTTAAAAGCGGAATTTGTCCCATTTCTCTAAGATACATTCTTACTGGGCTATCACTTCTGCTCCATTCTAAAAGTTCAGTTTCATTTGTAAGATCAAATTCGCTTTCCATATTTTCATCGGCGATTTTTTTTGCTATTTCTTCACGTTTTCTAGCATCTTCTATATTTTTAATCTTTGCAACATAAGCAGAAGAAACAATTTCTACTTTAAATTCATCGGCCAATGTTTTTATTTTTTTAATATTCGCAGCAGTTGGAGCTTTATCAAAAAATTTTATTAATTTTTCGTAAGTTACGTAAGAATTTTGATTTTCCATAAAAAATTGCTGAATTTGTGAAAAAAACTCTTTTGACATCTTTTTCCTTTTAAATGAAGTTTAAAAAATCTTGGATTGTACCGAAAATTTCTTAAATTAAGCAATAAACACAAATTTTGCACATAAATAAATAATTTTAAAAATGCAAAATCGTATAAAAAAAATTATAATTTAAATTTCTCTTAATTTTTTAATCTCATCTCTTAGAGCCGCAGCTTTTTCAAATTCCAAATTTGAAGCAGCCTCTAACATCTGTTTTCTTAAATCTTTAACAATCTTTGCCCTTTCTACAGCTGGCATTTTTTCTATTTTTTTTGCATAATTAAAAATTTCTCCTTGATCTTCTAATTTTAAACTGTTTTCAATAATTCTTGAAACTGATTTTGGTGTGATATTGTGAGTTTTATTGTAATTTTCTTGATAATTTCGTCTTTCTTGCGTAATATCGATGGCTTTTTGCATAGATTTTGTTATTTTTTTACAAAACATAAAAACTCTACCATTTGCATTTCTAGCGGCCCTTCCCATAGTTTGTATTAAACTCGTTTCACTTCGTAAAAATCCCTCTTTGTCGGCGTCCATTATAGCGATTAAACTAACTTCTGGTAAATCAAGCCCTTCTCTTAGCAAATTTATCCCTATAAGCATGTCAAAATCACCATTTCTAAGCCCACGAATCAATTCATTTCTTTCGATAGCATCAATATCAGAATGCATATATTTGACTTTTATTCCAAGCTCTAAATAATATTTGCTTAACTCTTCTGCCATTTTTTTAGTCAAAGTTGCAACCAAAATTCTTTCATTTTTTGCGATAACTTTTTTAGCTTCATCAAATAAAATTTCTACTTGATTGTCGCTATCTTTTATAAAAATTTCTGGATCTAAAAGCCCAGTTGGACGCAAAATTTGATGAAAAACTCTATTTTCGCTTAAATTTAATTCATATTCATTTGGAGTTGCAGAAACAAATAGAAAATTTCCATTTTTTGCGATAAATTCATCAAATTTTAAAGGTCTGTTATCTAAAGCAGAAGGCAAACGAAAACCATATTCTACCAAAACCTCTTTTCTGCTTCGATCACCTGCATACATTCCGCGAAATTGTGGCAAAGAAACATGGCTTTCATCGACAATAACAAGATAAGGAATTTTTTTAATTTCATAATAATCAAACATCGTATAAGGCGTCTCTCCGGCTTTTTGTCCAGTTAAATATCTTGCGTAATTTTCTACGCCTTTACAAACTCCAGTCGCTTTTAGCATCTCCAAATCAAACTCAACTCTTTGTTTAATTCTTTGTGCTTCAACCAATTTTTGATTATCTGTGAAAAATTTTATTCTCTCTTCAAGCTCTTTTTCAATCTCATTAATTGCTAATTTTAAACGATTTTCGCCAACGATAAATTGACTAGTCGCATAAAGTATAAATTTTGAAATTTTTTTATTTTTTTTATTTTCAAGCACATCAAAATGCGACATTTCTTCAATCTCATCGCCAAAAAATTCTATCCTAATTGCTTCGTCATTATAATACGCTGGATAAATATCAACGCAGTCGCCATTTACGCGAAAATTTCCACGATCAAAAAAATTGTCATTTCTTTTGTATCCCATATCAACGAGTTTTAATAAAAATTTTTTTTGATTAATTTTTTGCCCTATTTCTAAAATTTCAACCATGCCTTGATATTCTGCTGGATTTCCAAGTCCATAATTTGCCGAAACAGAAGCGATTGTTATAACGTCATCAAAACTTAACAAATTCGCTGTCGCGCTAAGTCTTAATCTCTCCAATTCGTCATTTATAGAACTATCTTTTTCTATAAAAAGATCTTGCCTTGGAATGTAAGCTTCTGGCTGATAATAATCATAGTATGAAACAAAATATTCAACTGCATTATTAGGAAAGAAACTTTTAAACTCACCATATAGCTGCCCTACCAAGGTCTTATTATGCGTAATAACTAATGTAGGCTT
>CAMUNZ010000066.1 GCA_947090385.1 uncultured Campylobacter sp.
TTTTATAATTTTCAAAAACTATTTTTTGATCTTTTTTGTCATCTATCTCTTTGCAAAATATCCTAAATTTTCTACGGTCATCTTTAGTTTTAAAAATCCAACTAATAAATTTTGCTAAAGTTTGATATGTCATTAAAAATCCGTTATTTTTGTATTTTATTAAAGTTTGCAATTTTAATCAAATAACTTTAGTTATTGATAAAAAAAATAAACAAATTTTGAAAAATATGAATATTTTTAAAATTGGTGGGGTGTGCTCATTCATTTAAAAGCCTTTAAATGCTTAATATATCGGCTTTTAAATATGATAAAACTTCACCACTACATTAATTTAACTACACGATTAAGCTTTGATTTTTACTTAAACGAAAAAAAATTTCTTAAAAAGTAGCTCAAATATCAGTAAAATCATAGTTTTTTAGTTTTTTAAGATGTTTTACCAGTTTTTACAGTTTTTTAAAAAAACTTAAAAAACTTAAAAAACTTAAAAAACTTAAAAAACTTAAAAAACTTAAAAAACTAGTAAAATTCAGATTTTATCGGTCTTTGAAAGCGTTTTTTACGCTAAATTTCAGCCAGTTTTTTAATTTTTTAGGGTTCCCTGTAGCATAAGCAAACTTTAAGAATTTAAAAAATTCTTATGAGTTCCGATTTTATCGTTATTTACTCGCATTTTTGCTAATTTTTTTAAGGTTTGGATCGATTTTTTTGTTTTCTTAAATTGTTACGGTATTTTTTTAAACCTTGCTTTTTTTTAATAATAAAATCTTTAAAATAAAAATACTAGATTATTTAAATTAACATAAAAAAGAAAAATCAAAAAAGCGAAAAAATACTAAAATTTAATTAAAAACATAATCAAATAAAAATTATAAATATAAGTTTTATATCTATAATAAAATTAAATAAATAATCCCAAATACGCTAAAATATAATAACTAGGGACTTTTAAGCCTTTTTTATTTTTTCTTATGCGTAAATATTACCGCACAACAGCCAAGATTAATCTCATCTAATCTAACATAGTATTTATCGGCATTTGCCGAGCATTAAAATCAATTTTTGAAAGGAGTAAAGTTATGTATATAACTGAAATAGAAAGTAAAGACTTTTTGACGCCTACACAGCTTAAAAGGTTGCTTGGGATTAGCATTCCTACACAAGCCAAAATGAGAGCTAGGCAGGGATATTTTGCAAATGAGGCTCATCCACTCCCATTTATCAAACTTGGGGCAAGGGTGCTTTATAGAAAAAGTGCCATTGATGAATGGATAAGAGCCAATGAAAATAGCAGTAAAAAAGGGGATGAAAAATGCGAAAGTTAAAAGGGGCAGATGCCCCACGCAGAAAACTTGGTGATATTTTATCGTATTTATCTAAAAATAAAATAACAAAGGAGCGTTTGGCAATGATTAAGAGTGAGTGGCTGATAGAGAATTTTATCTATAAGGGTTCTTTGGTGATGATTTATGCGAGTGCGGGAAAGTGGTAAGAGTTGGTTTCTCTTGCTTTGGCTAATTACATTTTAGAGCAAAAAATGTCGCGTATGACTGATGAGTTTGTTAAAAATGGCACATTTAATAGCAAATGTGAAGTGTATTATCTAAATGCCGATAATAGCGAAAGAACACTGAAAAATAGACACATTGATAATCTTTTAGAGTATGATAATTTTAAACTTATTATGGCAAAAAGCAAGGACAGGCAGTTTATTATAGATACTTTGGCAAAAAGTGATTTGAGCGATAAAATCATCATCTTTGATAGTATCCGCAATTTTATGGGTGATATAAATTTTAACGATGATAGTGCTGTTACTCGCTTTATGGATAAGCTCCAATAAATGAGAGATAATGGTGACACGATTATATTTTTACATCATCAGCCAAAGCAAACGGATGGCAAAAATAACAAACTTTACAAAGGTGCAACTGTGTTTGCTGATAGTGTAGATGAGGCTTATTTTCTTAGCAAGAGCGATGATGATGCAGGATTTTGCTTTTAAATTTTGAACCGCAAAAACGTCGAGATGAGACAAGGATGTTTTCTGTGTGCGTGGATGTGGATACTCTTATACTATCCATGATGGATGAAGTAAAAGCATTAATTTGTTCGCTAAATGAAAAAGAAAAAATTACGATTGATTTAGTTTGCGAAATTTTAGACACTGGTGACACAATTAATCAAGGCACTCTTGCTAAAAAATTAAACTCACTTGCAAAAAAGAGAGCGGTGGAAGTTTTGGGATTAAATTCTTTGTGGCGACTGCTATCAAAATTTGAAAATATTTATTTTAAAATTGACAAAGCCAAAGCAAAAAATCAAAAATTCTTTTCACGGATTTAAACTTATTTTTTCTCCCCCTTTTAAAAGAAAATTTAAAAACATTTTTAAATTTTCTTGCTACTTTTAGTTTTTTAAATTTTGGATAGTCTTAGTGTTGGTTTGGTTATTTTTGAAAAATAGTAATTTTTCAAAAATCGCCCTTAAATGCCAATAAAATCGACTTTTTAGGGTAAAAATGACACACAAAAGGGGTTATCCTGCCCCAAAATTTGAACTTTATTTTTTCTTGCTATTTTTTTGCTGAATTTTTAAAATTTTTTTTGCTAGATGCAAGAAGTATTTTTTTGAGCGTTTGAAAATAAATTTAAAAAAGTTTTTTGGGTTTTAAATTTTATAATGCTTTTGTTGTTCGAAAAAATTAAAAAGGGGATAAAAATTTATTTGATTTTTTAAAAAAAGAGCAAAATCTTTTTAAAGTCTTTTTGCGGTTATATTTTGCGTTTTTTTTATTTGGTGTTAGAGTATTAAAAATTATTTTTCGTTGCTCGTAGGGCTTTTAAATGCGTTTGTGATGATTTTTTCTTTCCCCTTTTTGGGTTTTAGGGCAACGCCCTATTTTAAAAAGGGGTGTGGGGCTTTAGCTCCGCCCTATTAGTCTATTAGTGTTTTGGTTAGTTTTTTGGTCTTTTTATCAAAAAAAGACACTATTTCCCTTTTCTTTATACTTTCACATAAGTTAGGCTATTTGTTTGACAATAAAATACAACTAATTATTACATAGTTATTTATAAATATAATATTAAATTTTAAAATATCTATACAAATTCACAAAGATTATTTAAATAATCCGCATACCATTGCATGAACGTTCGCTTTTGCTCTATTGTGCTGTTTGATGTTCATAGGCATATTTTACGCTGTTTAGCTCATTATGTGCTAGTGCGTTTTCTATCGTCTTTTCGCTTATGCCCATTGTGCCTAGCGTGGCAAGATTTAACGAACATATCGTTTTAAAAGTCGCTCTAAATCCATGAGCCTATACTTTGCTATTATACTTGCCTTTCTCGCCTAAATTGCGTATTGCTTTGCCTATGCTATCTCTGCTTAAATGTTCTTGCTTGTTAAATACAGGAAAGATAAACTCGCTTTCAATGGGGCTATAATTTCTTTGTTCTTTTAGTATCATTACCGCTTCTTTTGATAGTGAAATTTGATGAGCGTATCGCATTTTCAGCTCTTTGGCAGATATAGTCCAAGTGCCAAGTTTTAAGTCTATATGCTCCCACTTTGCACTTGCTGTGTTGCCTGGGCGATTTACGCATAGGATTTGCAGTATTACCGCCATTTTTGTCTGTAAATCCATCTTGCTATCATCTCTTAGGTCTATCAAAAACTCTTTTATGTCGCTTTCTTCGGTAAGGGTAGGATATCTAGTGTCTGTGCCATTTTTTAGACAAAAACTGCTAGAAGTAGGAAATTTATCGTGTAGTGCCTTGCAAGGATTGTAGTCTATGTAGCGGTCATTTATGGCACTCTCAAAGAGTGCGTTTAAGTGGTTTATAATGCGGTGTATTGTTTCTAATCGTGAGTTTTTTGGGATTGTGCGGATTAAAAAGTGGCTCTAAAACTTCTAAAATATCGCTAAATTTAACATTTGCGATGTCGCTGTCTTTAAATTTTGGCAGGATATAAGCGTTCATTTGATCTATGATTTTCTTAGTATAGCTCTGGCTAAGTGTTGTTTTCTTTCACCTTATGTAGCTATCAAATAATGCACCTATGGTGTATTTGTTTGATTTTAACACAGCTCCGTTTTTTAGTCGCTTTATAATTTTAAGGGCATCATCTCTTGCTTGTTCTACGCCGTATTTGCCTTGCTCAAATTCGGCTAACTTACGTGTCTTTCCGCCATGCAAAATAAAAAATGTTTTAACACCGCTTGGATTTATCCAAATGTAGAGTTCTTTTGGATTACCCACAACATTACGGTATTGTCTCTTTCTTGGTTCTAACTCTCGTATGTCTTTGTCGTATAGTATCTTTTTTGCGATATTTGCCATTTATTCCCCTTTTTGGCTAAAACTACATTATTAAAGTCAAACTACACTATTATATACTACACTAATTTTAAAAATTATAAGAGATTTCTAAAAATATTTAATGATATCAAAAGGATTTTAAAGTAGCGTTTTTTTAGGGATTTTATAGAGATTTTTAAATTTTATAAAAGTGGATAAAATTTATAAGATGGTGGAGGTGTGCGGGATCGAACCGCAGTCCAAAAGCCAAGCACCAAAGTATCTACATGTTTAGTAAATGTGAAAATCTCGCTAAATTAAGCTCACATTCCAAAACATAAAATTTAGCAAAGACAAAAAATTCACAAATTCTCTCGTCACAAAAATTTGCTACACTAAGTAAATTACCCGCTAAATTTTCTACTTAGTATCAAAAATCGCAGGACTCAACTGAACTTACGCTACTTTTGCGTAAGCAGGAGCAAATTTAACGTTGTTTGCGTTTAAATTTAAAATTTGAAATTTTTACGCTATTTTCAAAGCGACATGCAACTATAGCAACTAAACTCCTGTCGAAGCCAAGTCACCCCCAAAAAAGTGCGTGATTTTATATTAAAAAATAACAAAAGTCAAATTTTGGGCAATAGCCCAAAATTCTTAAAAAAGTCCAAATTTTCCATCTTTTCTTTTATATAAAACTCTCATTTTTGCATCAATATCATTAAAAACTAAAAATTGATCTGAACTTTGTTTTAATTTATTTAAAGCCTCTTCGATTTCTAAAGGTTTATAAAGCTCTAATTCTGTTGGGACAATTTCATCCATCTCTTCATTTTCTGGAAATTGACCACCAAAACTTTGTCTAATCTCTTTTCCTAAATCTTTATTTTTATGAGTATTTTCTTTATCGTGTTCTCTGCGCAAAATTTTGCAAACTTTTTCTGTCAAAATGTCGATTACAGCATAAAGATCCTTATCTTTACGAGAGATTATAAAAGTATCTTTTCTTGCCATATTTATGATAAAATCAACAACAAAACCTTTTTTTCCTTGCTTTTCATCGGCGCTTATAACGCAACTTGAAGAAATTATTTCAACGTTGTATTTTTCAAAATCTTTAAAGGCATTAAAAACATAATTCTTAATACTTTCTGTTAATTCAAATTGTTTTCCAGTAATTTTTACATTCATGACTTCTCCTTGTAAAAAAATAAGTCAAATTCTAACAAAAAATTTTTAAATTTTATTCTATTTATCAAAACTACTTTTTAAAATATAAAAATTTTTGCAGTTTTTACCAATTGTTACTAAAATTTGTATAAAATCCCAAATTTATTTTAAATTTTAGAAAGGAACACATGAAAT
>CAMUNZ010000067.1 GCA_947090385.1 uncultured Campylobacter sp.
ATCGCCTATTTTATGAGCTTTTAAGAGTGAAATTTCCTCCATAAAAACTAAATGCAAATTTAAAAAAATTTCGTTTCCACTTTGTCTAGTTCTAAAATTATGTATAGCGATCACATCTTTTTGAGATTTTACTATGTTTAAAATTTCTTCTTTTATATCTTTGTCTATGCTAACATCTAAAAGCATAAAAATTCCATCTTTTACAAGTTTAAACGCATCAAATGTGATATATAATCCTATAAAAAGCCCAAAAGCAGCGTCGATTATATAAATTCCTGTAAAATGTATAATTACAAGTGCAGAAATTATCGCTAAATTATTTAATAAATCGCTTTTGTAATGTAATAAATCGGCTTCTATTATTAAAGATTTTGTACGAATCGCCTCTTTTTTAAGATAAATGCTTAAAAAAATCGTTGCAATTACTGAGATTACCATAACAAAAAATGCTAAATCTATCGAAAATTCTTGCGGATGTAATGCTTTTTGAATACTTTGATAAATGATAAAACTAGCTATCAAAATTATTATAAGTCCTTCTAAAACAGCCATTATAGCTTCTATTTTTCCATAACCAAAGTTAAATTTTTCATTTGGTTTTTGTGAAGATTTTTTAAGTGCTAAAAAATTTACTATAGATATCAAAGAATCAAGTAAAGAATCAATTCCGGATGATAAAACTGCCATGCTTCCACTTAAAAATCCAACAATAAATTTAAAAATTGCTAAAAAAATAGCGATGCTTCCAGCTATTATAGGGGCTTTACTTTTCATAAATTTTACCTTTTATTTTTTTGTATAATACTACAATTTTATTTTTTAAAAAGGAGTAAAAATGGCAGGATTTCAACCGGCAATCACTATAAATGAAGCAATGCAACGAATAAAAAATGACGAGTATTTATTGCCAGCATTTCAAAGAGAATATGTTTGGGAGTGTTGGCAAATTGAAGAGCTTTTTGATTCTTTGATGAAAGGCTATCCTATAAGTTCTATGCTTTTTTGGGAGGTTAGAGATGAGAGTAAAACGGCTTGGAAATTTTATCGTTTTTTAAAATTTTATAGAGAAAAACACCATACTCACAATGAATTTTTTGACACAAAACAACATAAAGATTTTAAAGCTGTATTGGATGGGCAACAACGTCTTACTTCTTTATATATAGCATTATTTGGGCATTATGATGAGGGTAGAAGAAAGACGAGATGGCAAGCAGAAAATGATGATAGATGGTTTTATATTTCTAGTTTGTATTTTAATCTCACTCAAAGCAAAGAGCCTGAAAATCCAAATGTAGAATATGAGTTTAAATGGTTAGATAAAATAGAAACTAAAGAGCGAGATATATATATTAAAAACGAACAAAAATGGTTTAAATGTAGTGCAATTTATAGTATAGGCGATATAAACGAGATAATAAATTTTTCGCAAAAAAATAGTTTCACAAATAGTGAAAGAAAAAGATTGTGTGATTTTCATACGCTCATTTTTAACACAAAAGATGAATCTAAAATCAATTTTTATCTTGAAACGGAACAAAATCCAGATAAAGCGGTAAATATTTTTGTTAGAGTAAATTCAAATGGTGAGCCTTTGGATTACTCAGATATTTTATTTAGCATTGCTATTGCAAACTGGAAAAATATTGATGCAAGAACAGAAATAAACAATTTGGTGGATAGAATCAATCAAGATTTTAAAATTAGTAAGGATTTAATTTTAAAAGGATTTTTATATTTATTCCATAATAGCGTTAAATTTCAAATTAACAGCTTTGATAAAAATTTTATAGAATCTATTGAGGAGAAATGGGAGGGTATTAGAGATTGTTTTGTAGAAACTTTTAGATTGCTTAGAAGTTTTGGATTAGAAACTAAAACTCTATCTACAAATAATGCAATTTTGCCTATATTATATTTTATTTACCACAACAATTTGACAGAACAAATTGTTAACTCAAAGTCTCAAAAAGAGAATAGACAAATCATAAAAAGATGGCTTTTAAGAGTATTTATTTTAAAACCATTTGGTGCTAGTGGCGACAATGTGCTTACAAACATGCGAAAAGCTTTTATTAAAGATTTTAAACAAAATGGTGAAAAATATTTTGATGAATATATGGACAAATTTCCACTTGAAAAAATTGAAAAAGATGTAAAATACAACCAAATTATAGATGATGAATTTTTGGAAAATGAAATAATAGGGCGTAGAAAAGATAGTGCAGAGGCATTTGCTATACTCTCGTTTTTATATCCAAATTTGGACTATAAAAACAATGATTTTCATAAAGATCACTTACACCCTGAAAGTATGTATAAAGAATATAAAAAAATGGGCGAAGAAAAACATTCAAAGAGAGCAGATTATAATTATTTGGTGTTTGAAGTATATGATTCATTACCGAATTTACAAATGCTTGATGCAAATGAAAATATGTCAAAACGTGATAAAACTCTTAAAGAATGGGTAGAAGAAAGTTGCAAAAATAAAAGCGAAAGCGATAGAAAAGAATTTTTAAAGAGACATTTGATACCAGATATTAATTTGTGTTTAGAAAATTTTGATGATTTTTTTGAAGCAAGAAAAAATATGCTAATTGAAAAACTAAAAGAGATTTTAAACTAAAAAATTAACTAGCTTTTTATAAAATTTTAGGTATAAATTCAAGTTTTCTCGAAAGGAATTTTATGAAAAGCTTAACTATTTTTGACACATTTGGATTTTTTTTTAGGTTATATTATGCGATGAGAGGCTTAAAAAGCAAAGATGGAAAACCAAGTGGCATGGTTAATGGATTTGCAACTTTTATAGAAAATTTAAAAGATAATTTTGCAAGTGATTACATGATTTTTGCGCTTGATAGCAAAGGAAAAACTTTTAGAAGCGAAATTGATCCAAATTATAAAACAAATCGCAAAAAGCCAGATCAAGATTTTTTAAATCAACTTCCAGTTTGTATAAAAATGTGCGAAGATATGGGGCTTTTAAGCATATCGCGCGATGGATATGAAGCTGATGATATCATCGCAAGTTTAATTAAAAAATGTAAAAATAAAGATATTTTTGTAAAAATTGTCACAAGCGATAAAGATCTTTACCAATTAATCGACGATGGAAAATGTGAAATTTTTAGCCCAAGTAAGAAAATTTTGTTTAATAGCGAAGGTTGTTTTGAAAGATACAATGTAAAACCGTCGCAAATAAGGGATTATCTAGCTATTTGTGGCGATAAAAGCGACAATATCCCAGGTGTTAAAGGAATAGGTAAAAAAGGAGCTAGCGAGTTACTTGCAAAATTTGATAATCTTGAAAATATTTATGCGAATTTGGAAAAAATTTCAGATAAAAAAAAAGAATTATTGCAAAATGATAAACAAAATGCTTTTTTAAGTAGAAAATTAGCTAGTTTATATGACGGACTTGAATTTGATGATGAAATTTTTGATATGGCTAAATTTCCACAAACAAATCCACTTTTAAAAATTACACAAATTTTGCAAGATTATTCGCTTGATAGAGTTTTAAAAAACTTAAATTTGCCAGATAATAAAAATAAAATTTTAGATTTTCAAAGTATTTGTTTAAAAGATGATGAAATTTTAAAAAAAACTATAAATCAAATTCCAAAAGATGCAAAAATCGCTTTTGATACAGAAACTACTGGGCTTGAAAAAGATGCTAAAATTGTAGGATTTTCTTTTTGCTATGATGAAAAAAATGCTTTTTATGTTCCGATAAATCACTCATATTTAGGCGTTAAACAAATTAGTTTTGATGCCGCTAAAACTGCGATTTCTGAAATTTTTAATCATTTTATAATAGGTCATAATTTGAAATTTGATTTCAATGTGATTTTTGTAAATTTCGCTATAAATCCGCCCAAATCTTATGCTGATACTATGATTTTGGCGTGGCTTTTGGATCCGTCTCAAAAAATTTCCATGGATGATCTGTATAAAAAATATTTCGCAAAAGATACTATAAAATTCGAAGATGTCGTAAAAAAAGGAGAAAATTTTTCAAGTGTAAATGTAGAAGAAGCCACAAAATACGCCGCAGAAGATGCTTTTGTCACTTTTAAATTTTATGAAAAATTTACAAATCTTTTAGAGCCAAATTTAAATGAAGAAGCTAAAAATGTAGAGTTTAAAATGGTAGAAATTTTGCGTAAAATGGAGAGTTGTGGGATAGGCGCAAATCGTAGAAAACTTAGAATTTTAGTAGAAGAAAATAGCATAATTTTAAGAAACCTAACAAATGAAATTTATGAAATTTGTGACGAAAAATTTAATATCAATTCACCAAAACAGCTTGGTTATATTTTATTTGAAAAGCTAAATTTGCCGTATTCTAAAAAGACAAAAACAGGTTATAGCACCGATGAAAGCGTGCTAAATAAACTTAAAGATAAACATATTTGTGTTAGAAAAATTTTAGAATACAGAGAAATTTTTAAATTGCAAAATACATATTGTGAGCCGTTTTTGAAACTTGCTTCTAAAAATAGCAAAATTTATACAAATTTTTTACAAACTGGCACAGCAACAGGGCGTTTTTCGAGTAAAAATCCAAATTTGCAAAATATCCCTGTTAGAAAATCTGGCGATATAAGAAGTTGTTTTGAAAGTGAATTTGGTTTTAGTTTTTTAAGTCTTGATTATTCTCAAATTGAATTAAGATTGCTTGCTCATTTTAGCGAAGATCCTGCGATGGTTGCGGCCTTTAATGACGGTGATGATATTCATGCAAGAACTGCAAAAATGATTTTTGGCGAAGTAAATCCTAAAAATCGTTCGATTGCAAAAAACATAAATTTTGGCTTGATTTACGGAATGGGCGCAAATAAATTAAGCGACCAACTTGAAATTTCTAAAACAGACGCAAAAGCTTATATAAAACGTTATTTTGAAGCTTTTAACACGATTGAAAAATACATTGAAAATTTAAAAAATCTTGCAAAAAAAGATGGTTTTGTAAGCACCATTCTTGGACGAAAAAGATATTTTGATTTTGCTACAACTTCCGCTTTATTGCTTTCAAATTACGAAAGAGAAGCTGTGAATACCAAATTTCAAGGTAGTGCTGCAGATATCATAAAACTTGCCATGATAGAAATTTCGCCTTTTTTAAACGATGAGGTGAAGATGATTTTGCAAATTCACGATGAATTAATTTTTGAGATTAAAGATGAAAAAATTCAAACTTTTGTTGCTAAATTTCAAGATATTATGCAAAAAGTTATTAAATTAAATGTTCCTTTGGTTTGCAATTCTAAAATAGCGAAAAATTGGGGAGATTTAAAATGATTTTGCTGGCGTTTGCTTTATGTTTATGTTTTGATTTTTATATGAATAGGGGAGAAAATATGGGAGAAATTTTGCGCAATTTAGAAAATATTTTTGATAAATCACAAATTTTATTTTTTATGTCGCATTTGACTTTTATATTTTTGTCTTATTGTATTTTTGCTTTAAATATGCAAAATTTAGGAATTTTGTTTATATATATTTTGTGCATTTTAAGCATAATTACTGAAATTTTGACGATAAAAAAGTATAAAAATGGCGAAATTTCGGCGGAAATTTTAGAAGAAAAAATTTCATTAATTTATAAAATTTCGATATATTTTGTCATTTTTATAATTTTTTATTTTACAAGG
>CAMUNZ010000068.1 GCA_947090385.1 uncultured Campylobacter sp.
CAAAAAAAGATAAAACAAAGGTGAGAAATAACCCAAATTTGTTAAAAAATAAGAATTTTTTAATTTCTAGGTCGCTTTTGCAAAAATATAAAATAAAACGAAATTTTTGTTTAACTCATAAAGAAAATTTCAGTTTTGCAGTTTATGGAAAAAAATTTGCAATTGATGCAGAAACATTGAAAGATCGCGATTTTAACGCAATTAGCAAAATTTGTTTTAACCAAAATGAAAAAGAAATTTTAAAAAATTCAAAGGATATAAAAGTAAGTTTTTATCAAATTTGGACTTTAAAAGAAGCAGTTTTAAAAATATCAAAATCAAATTTAACCAGAATTTTATTTGTAGGATTTGACCAAAATTTAAGGCTTTTGGACGAAAAAAAAAGAAAATATAAATTTTTAAGTTTTATTTGCAAAATTCAAAATAAAAAATTTTTGATTAGTTTAGTTGGTAAGATTTAAGTAAAATAGGTTAAAATAATTTTTTTAAAGGGGTTTTATGCGGATTTTTTTGATATTTTTTGCAATCTTTTTTGCAAGTTGCACAAATAAATATGAATTTTTACAAGCAGATTTTGACAAAAATTCGCAGTTTTTAGCAAATTTAGAAAACAAAAAATTTTTAGTAATCGCACAAAATTTTGATGTTTCTTACAAATTTGCTATGTTTGACACTCTTTACAGACCGATATCTAAAAAAATTTTAGATAAAAATGGAATTTTTAAAGATGAAAAATTTCTTCCGCCTTGTAAAAAATGTGAAAAAATTTTTTATCAAATTTTAAAAATGCAAAAAGATGGAAAATTTTCATTTAAGAAAGATGATTTGGAGATAAAAAAGCTTGATTTACATCGATGATTTTGCTGTTTTAAGCGCCGGAATTGATTGCAAAAAAGATCTTTTTAAATTATCAAATAAAAAAAGTTTTTTACAAAAAAGTGATATTTTTGGCAAAGAATTTATCGTAGGTTTATGTGAAAATTTAGAAAATTTACCAAGAAATTTTCTAAATTCATACCAAAGCAGGACAAATCAAATTTTATTTACCGCCATTTTACAAATTCAAGATCAAATAAAAAAAGCTATAAAAAAATATGGAAAAAATAAAATCGCAGTAATCATCGCTACAACGACAAGTGGCGGAAATGAAAATCATCAAAGTTTTGAAAATTTTGCAAAATTTGGCAAATTTCAAAATTTTTCAAAAGAGTTAAGTTCGTTTTGTAATCCGGCGAATTTTATCGGCGATTTATTTGATTTAAGAAATTTAAAGATTTGCATTAGCACGGCTTGCACATCATCTTTAAAAGCTATGATGAATGGATGTTTTTTGATTGAAAATGAAATTTGCGATTGCGCTATAGTTGGCGGAGTCGATAGTTTAAATAAAACAACTCTTCGCGGTTTTGATAGTTTAGAAATAGTTTCAAAAAAATTCACAAATCCTTTTTCACAAAACAGAGACGGCATAAATATAGGAGAAGGTGCCGGAATTTTTATATTAAACAAAAACGAAGGCGAGTTTAAAATAAGCGGTTTTAATTCAAATAACGACGCTTTTCATATCACTAAACCAGATTTAAGCGGGTTAAATCAGAAACAATGTGTTAAAAATGCCCTTAAAATGGCAAATTTATCGGATGTTGATTATATAAATTTGCACGGCACAGGAACAATCGCAAACGATAAAATGGAAAGCGAAATTTTTACTGATTTAAAAGCTTTTTCATCATCTTCAAAACCATTTTTTGGGCATACTTTAGGAGCGGCTGGAGCGATAGAAAGCGCTGTTTGTTTAAATGCTTTAAAAAGCGAAATTTTACCAATTCATCTTTTTGACGGAGAATTTGATAAAAGTTTAAAACCATTAAATTTAGTAAAATTTAACAATAAAAAAATATGTAAAACTGCCTTAAATGCGTCATTTGCATTTGGTGGAGATAATGCTATTATGATTTTTGAGAAAGTGTAAAAATGGAAAATTTATTGCCACATAGCAAAGAAATGATTTTGATTAATTCATTAGAATTTTTTTCGCCAAAACTTATAAAAGTAAAAGCGAAAATAAAATCAAATTCGCCTTTTGTAAAAGACGAAAAATTCGCGACTTTTCAAACTATCGAAATTATGGCGCAAACTCTTGGAGTTTATGATACAAAAATGTGCGAATTAGCAAATATAAAACCTAGCCTTGGCTTTTTATTGGGAAGTAGAAAATTTGAAATTTTCAAAGATTTTTTAGAAGTTGGGGATGAAATTTTAGCGGTTTGTAAACCTAGTTTTCAAAGTGACGATGGATTTGGAGTTTATGAATGTGAATGTTTTTTGGGCGAAAATTTAGTTTCAAAAGGAAATTTAAATATATTTAAACCAAGCAAAAAAGCGTTAATGGAAATAATAAATGAATAAAAAAGTTTTAATTACTGGCTCATCAAGGGGCATCGGAAAGGCAATCGCGATTAGTTTAAAACAATCTGAATATGAAATAATTTTGCACGGAAAAACAAAAAGTGAGAATTTGTTAAATTTGGCAAAAGAGTTGGATGCTAAATTTTGTGCTTTTGACGTAGCAAATTATGAAGATGCAAAAAAAGAATTAGAAAATTTTCAAGAGCCATTTTATGGAATAGTTTTAAATGCTGGGATTACGAAAGATGGGACTTTTGCTGGACTTTCTTATGATGATTGGAAAAAAGTAATTGACACAAATTTAGGAAGTTTTTACAATGTTTTAAATCCATTAATTATGCCGATGGCAAGAGCAAAAAAAGGAAAAATTGTCGTAATTAGCTCGGTTAGTGGAATTTTAGGAAACCGCGGACAAAGCAATTACGCAGCAAGCAAAGCTGGATTAATCGGCGCAGCAAAATCATTAGCGATTGAACTTGCAAGTAGAAATATTTGCGTAAATGTCGTAGCGCCTGGACTTATAAAAACAGACATGACAAACAAAAATTTACCTTTTGATGAGATAAAAAAAATGATTCCTATGAAAAGATTTGGCGAAGCCGAAGAAGTAGCAGGAATAGTAAAATTTTTGTTAAGCGAAGAGGCAAACTACATAACAAAACAGGTAATCGGTGTAAATGGAGGGATGATTTGAGACGAGTTTTTGTCACTGGATATGGGATAATTTCAGCCTTTGGAAACTCTTGGGAAGAAAATAAAAAAGGCATGCAAAAAGGGCGAAATTGCACAAAATTTATGAACGAATGGCAAAATTTTAAAGATCTAAACACAAAACTTGCTTGCCCGATAATAAATTATAACCATCCAAAAGATTGGAGTAGAAAACAGTTAAGAAGTATGGGCAGAGTTAGTCAATTTAGCGTCGATGCGGCTGGAATTGCTTTAAAAAAAGCAAAATTAAATGAAGATGAAATTCAAGACGGAAGCATGGGCGTAGCTAGTGGATCAAGCACTGGAAGCACGGACGCGGTAGCTTCGATGGCAAAACTTGTTTTAGAAGGCGAGAGCGATTGCAACGCAAATACTTATATAAAAATGATGCCTCACACAACAGCGTCAAATATAGGAATTTTTTATGGATTAAAAGGCAGAATTGTGCCGACAAGCTCGGCTTGCACTTCAGCATCTCACGCGATTGGTTACTCTTACGAAATGATAAAATTTGGATTGATCGACAAAATGATAGCAGGTGGCGCAGAAGAGCTTTGTCCTAGCGAGGCTTATGTTTTTGATTCTTTATTTGCAACAAGTTGTCAAAATGATGCACTAGATTTAACACCAAAACCATTTGATAAAGATAGAGACGGTTTAGTTTTAGGAGAAGGCGCTGGATATTTGATATTAGAAAGCGAGGAAAGCGTATTAAAAAGAGACATAAAACCTATCGCAGAAATTGTAGGATTTGGTAGCACAAGCGATGGCACACATATAACTCAACCAAATTCGCAAACTATGAAACAAGCGATGATTTTAGCATTGAAATCGGCAAATTTAACTACAAAAGATATAAAATATATAAACGCGCATGCTACAGCTACAACTCTTGGCGATATAGCAGAAAGTATAGCCACAAATGAACTTTTTGGCGAAAAAATAGCGATTTCTAGCACAAAAAGTTATCTTGGACATACGCTTGGAGCTTGTGGCGGGATTGAAGCGATTTTTAGCATAGAAATGATGAATGATAAAATTTTTTACCCAACAATAAATTTAAAAAATATAGATGAAAAATGCGCAAAATTAAATTATTTAAAAGAAATTTGCGAAATAGAAACTGATTTTGTGATGAGTAATAATTTTGCTTTTGGCGGAGTTAATACAAGTTTAATTTTTAAAAAAATAAAGGATTAAATATGAAAAAAATTTTACTTTTTTTATTTCTGTTTGGAATTTGTGCGGCGGCGGATAAACTTCAATATTATCCAATCAACGATGTTTTTAATATGAAAACAAAAGAAGGCAAAATAATCGATAGATCAAAATTTCATTTTGGAGATGAGTTTAAAAATCCACCGTTAAGAAATGCATCCGTAAAACGCAAAGCAAATGGATTTGGCAAAGATGACAAAAAAGCTTGTGATTGGGCATTTTTAGCATCTTTAAAAGTCATGGAAGATATGATAAAAAAAGAAGGTGGAAAAAAAGCAGTAAATTGCCATTTCGAATCAAAAACAAAAGTTTTTACAGACAAAAATAGATATTTGTGTTCTGTTGGCTTTTTGATGAACGATGTCACACTAGTTTGCGATATTTTAAAATGAAATTTAATATAACAAATTTCGAATTTTCTATAGTCTGCGATGATTTTTCTTCGCAGATTGATTTAAGCGAAATTCCGCCGATTCAAAGACGCAGACTTGGAAATTGTGCAAAAATGCTTTTTAACATTACGAAAAATTATGGCGAAATTCCGATGATTTTTAGTTCAAAATTTGGCGAAATAAATCAAAATTTCGAAATTTCTTACAATTTAGCTTTTGAAAATTTCATAAGTCCGACCATGTTTTCACTATCTGTTTTAAACGCAAGCCTTGCTTTAAAAGCGATAAAATCAAAAAACTCATGCGAACTTTTAGCAATTTCTTCTAATTTAGACATCGAAAATGGTTTAATTTTGGCAATTTCAAAACTTCAAATGTATGATAAAATAGCCGTTATTTGCTACGATGAAAAAATAAATCAAAGTTATTTTAAAGAAAATAATTTCAAAATCGCAGTCTCTTTTATCATCGAAAAAGGCGACAAAAACGAGATAAATTTTGGCTTTGATTCTAAAAATTTAAAAGAAAATTCCGAGATAAATTTTATTTTAAACGATAAAAAAAATTATGAAATTTCAAATGGAAATTTGAGATTTACTTACAAATTTTCGGATGAATTTTTACAAATTTTAAAACAAAAAAAGATCGAAATTTTTGGTGATTTAAATCCAAATTTTTTTAAAAAATATGAATAAAATTTTTTATCAAATTCGAACTGGATTTTTATTTTTTATCTTTGGTTTTATATGTTTAAGCGGAAATTTATTGTTTGTGCCTATAAAAATTCTAAACTTAAATCACTTTAAAATCGTAGAAAATTTTGC
>CAMUNZ010000069.1 GCA_947090385.1 uncultured Campylobacter sp.
CGCCTTTTTTATTATAAAAATAATTTACAGCTTTTGCATTAAAATTATGAGTAGTATAAATTTCATCTAAATTTTTAATAAAATTATTTTCATAATAATCGCTATTTTTATTATTTAATTTTTTATGATTTAAAAATTTTCTTTGTTTTATTTTGTCGCTTTTTAGAATTTTATCTTCAAATTCTCCTTTTTGAAAACCTGGAATTACATAATTCGCGCTCAAAAAAGTTGTATGAAAAAAATCGTTATAGGCTTTTGCAAGATCTGTTTGAAGCGAAATTTTATGATAATTATTTGCATAAAAATCGTTTTTATCTTCAAAAATTTTGCCATTTGCAAACTTAAAATAATCAAAATTAAAATTTAAATTTAAAGGAATTTCTGTTTCAAACTGCCTTGCTGTCGTGCCTTCTTCTCTTGCAAAATTTAAAAATTTACTATCTATAGAATATGTTAAATTTTTCAAAAAAATTTCATTGCTAAATTTATGATAATGCAAAGTTGGAATTTCTTGAATAGTTTCTTTATTCGAAATTTTGGTTGTATCATAAAAATATTTTGCATAAATTCCGCCATAATGTTCATCAGTTTTTGTAAAATAGTTAAATCTAGATGTTATCAAACTATCTTCATCATAATCTTTTTTATTTATATTTTTTTGCAAATTTATATAACTAATATCGTTTAATTTAGAAAAATTTATCCAAAGTCCTTCGCTAAAATCCCCATCAATTTTATATTTTAAAATTTTATCTCTTTTATAATCTATTTCAAAACCATTATACGAACGATTTTTAAGCTCATTTTGTAAATAGTATTTATAATTTTCTTCAAAAATACCAAAATTTGCGTTTAGTTTAGAAAATTCACTATCAACAAGGCGAAATTCTCCAAAAAGTCCTTTTCCTCTTTTTGTGCGAATTTGTGGTGTAAAAGTAAAATCTAAATTATTTTTAGGCGCGATATAAATTGGTTGTTGATAAAAAAAACCTTCATCTTCGCCATATCCAATTTTAGGAAACAAAATTCCGCTTCTGCGCGTTTTATCTGTCGGAAAACCAAAATACGGAAGATAAAAAACCGGAATTTTCCCTAGATAAAAGACAGGATTATAAATATGCAAAAATTTTGTATCTTTGCTCATTTTCCCGCTACTAAACTCAATTCTCCAATCTGGATTTTTTACATTGCAACTAGAAACTATGGATTTTTTTGTATAGTAAAAATTTTTATCATCACAAGCGTTTTTGCTATTTATCCAAATTTCCGTATCTTTATCGGCAAAAAAATTCTCACCAAAACTTCTTTTATTTCCATCAAGTTCGATTTTTAAATAATTCGTTTTCGCACTTTCGTTTGTTTTATACATCAAATCCACATCGCCAAAAAGCTCGACAATTCCATTTTTTTGATCAAATTTTGCCTCATTTGCTGTAATAAAATAATTTTTAGAATATACAAAAACTCTTCCTTTTGCAATAACAATTTTATCATTTTGATAAATATTATCCGCAATCAATTCGACATTTTCACAAAATCCAAAACTAACAAACAAAAATAAAATAAGTTTTTTAATCACTTACAACTACCGATCTGCTAAGTTTATCGTGCAAGCCGAGCCGCACTTCGTTTGTAAAAATAGAAATAAATCCAACATAAAAAAATATATCACTAAAAAGCCTAAAAAAAGCCCTTACAAAAGATTGCATTAAACTTACTTTGCCAAATTTTTCATCTTTGCTGTTTGCTACACGAATTTTTGCAAAAATTTTGCCAAGAGAAGCACCAAAATACCAAACAAAAAAAGTATGATAAGAAAGATAAATCGGAACATAAACACAAAAATAATAATAAAAATATCCAAAAATAGCTTCTTGTAAAGCTTGAAGTTGCGCTATATCCATATCTTGTATCATCATGCCGTTTGATACAAACTCGTCTAAAACTCTATTTTCATAATGACCAACAAATTTCATCAAAATTAAAATTATAAAAAAATCTACAAAATATGCGATAAATCTTTTTGAAAGTGGTGCTGATTTTATCATTTTAATGCCTGATATGCGATATCTTTTCTAAATTTCGCACCTTTGAAATTTATATTTTTAACAAGTTCATAAGCGTTTTGTTGCGCTATTTTTATATCATCACCGACGCCAACACAAACTAAAACTCGCCCACCAGTCGCATAAATTTCGCCATCAATCTCGCTAACTCCTGCATAATTTATGTAAGAATTTTGTGGAATTTTAACAACAGAAATTTTTTGCGGTTTGCTAGAAGAGTATGGATAATTTTCGCTTGCCATTACAACACCGACTGCAAATTTCTTCTCAATTTCAATTTTCTTTAAATTTTTATTTGCAGCATTTAATAAAATTTCACCCAAATTTCCTTTAATCAAAGGCATTATAACTTCGCATTCTGGATCGCCAAATCTGACATTGTATTCTAAAACATAAGGTTCATTTTTTACTATCATAAGCCCTGCAAATAAAACACCGCAAAACTCGTTGCCGTCTTTTTGCATACCTTTTAAAGTCGGTTTTATAATCTCATTTTCTATTTTTTTTATAAGATTTTTATCAGCAAGAAGCGAAGGCGCATAAGCTCCCATGCCGCCTGTATTTGGTCCAGTATCGTTATCTTTTAATTTTTTATGATCTTGAGCGATTGGAAGAGAAACAAAATTTTTTCCATCACAAATGGCAAAAAAACTTAATTCGTATCCTTCTAAAAATTCTTCTACTACGACAATTTTTCCAGCTTCACCAAAGCTTTTTCCGCTTAACATATCTTTTGCGACATCTTTTGCCTCTTTTGCGCAATTTGATATTACCACACCTTTTCCCGCACAAAGCCCGTCAGCTTTTACGACTATTTTACTTTCTAAACTATCTATAAAATTTTCAATTTCTTTTAAATTATCGCTACTTAAAAATTTTGCTGTTTTTATATTATATCTTGCTAAAAAATCTTTCATATAAGCCTTGCTTCCTTCAAGTCTAGCAGCATTTTTGCTAGGACCAAAAATAGCTAAATTTTTAGATTTAAAAACATCTACAATTCCATTTGTAAGTGGTTCTTCTGGACCGACGATAGTTAAATCAATATGATTTTTTAAAGCAAAATTTGCTAATTCTTCGTAATCTTTTATATTTAAATTTATACCTAAATTTTTAGTTACCCCATTACCTGGTGCGAAAAAAAGTTCATTTTTATCTTGTTTTAATCTTAAAGCTATCGAATATTCCCGTCCGCTGCTGCCTATTATAAGTATTTTCAAACAAAGCTCCATTGAAAATTTTAATCGAAAGATACCCAAGTGGGCGTGGCATCATAAGAGAATCGGCCCGAAATAAGCCAATCTTGCGGATAGGGAGAACTTAAAGGTCGCAATCTCTAAACTAAAAGCTTCAAACAAAACCGCGTCACATAGCAATCCACATCGCCGCTAATACTAATGTGTTGGACCCTCAAAAAATGCTGATCGCTCCACCCAGGAGATTGAGATTATATAAAAATTTTTCTTATAAAAAACTATAATCTCAATTTAAATTTTTAAAAACTAATCTTAATTTTTCCCCAATAACTTCTGCCTTTTTCATAAATTGTATTGCTAACAGGATTATCAAGCCCGTCTATAGCAACGCTATTTTTTGAAAGATGATAAGAATAAGTTTTATCTGTGATATTATCGACACCCAAATAAGCCGATAAATTTTTAAATTTATATCCGCTATAAAAATTTAATGTATAAAAACCGCTAGTTTTATCGATATCTTTACCTATGACATTTCCGTGATCTTTATCGATACGATTTTGAGCAGAATTTGCATTTAAATCAAGTCTTACAATCCAAGGATCTTTATCTATAAAAAATGCTAAATTCGCTTGAAGCGGTGAAATTCTTGGAAGTGGTTTATGGAATTTTAAATTTTTTCCATAAGTGTATGATAAATTTCCATAAATGTTAAAAATTTCATAGAATTTATATCCAGTTTCCATCTCGCCGCCTAAAAGCAAAGCGTCTGTTTGCAAAGAAAGTCCATTTTCATAATCTATAAAAATATATTCATCGATTCTTGAAGCAAAAGCCGAACTATTTAAATAAAAATTTTCATTTTTATAAATTGCACCGATATCAATTTGAGTATTTTTTTCGCTATTTAAATTTTCACCATTATTTTTATTTAATTCCCAAAAATCAGCCGCCCTGCTTACAAAACCAACTCCTGTGTAAAATGTCAAATCATTTAAATAGTTTTCAAATCTTGCAAAACTGCTAAAAAGATCTTGTTTTGGATTTTTCCAATCATATCCTTTTCTTATTTTTGAATTAGAATTATCATAACGGCCACCGAAAAAAAGTCCAACATTTTCAAATCCAAAATATTCGCCTTGTGTAAAAATAGAACTAATTTTTGCTGAAAAATTTTTAGAAAAAGGTCGCGATTTCATCATTTTATCTGCCAAATCTCCAGTTGTTCCCATACCAGAACGACTTTTGTGCTCATCGTAACTATAACTTGTACCAGCATACAATCTTAAATCTTGCAAAGGAGAAAAATCAGTTTCAGCTCTAAAACCAGAATTTGTTCTTTTTACATTAGTAACCATAGGATTTTTCATCCATCCAGTTTTTGGAAGAGGACGATAGCTAAAATTATCCATTATGTGGCTTATTTCGTTATACCAAGTACGAAAATCGAAATTTAAAGCATCAAATGTTTGATTTAATCTTAAATTAAAAGATTTTCTATCAAAAGTTCGTCCGTCCATCTTTCTATCTGCATAAGAAGCAAAACCTCTGCTTAAATCCGTATCAAACTCTATGGCGCTATTTTCAAACGGAGTTAGAGTGGTGATAAGACTTATAGATTCTTTTTTATATTTTGAATGAATTTTGCCATTTTTAGGTGTTTTATAATCATCCGAACGATAACTTGACGCAATCGCTCGCAAAGAACCGAATTCATTTCCGCCTAAAATTTTGGCATTTTTTTCGATTTGTTTAAAACTACCGTATAAAAAACTCGTATCGCCTTTAAAAGTAGTTTTATCAAGTCTTAAAATATCACGGTCCAAAATAATTCCTCCTGATATTAAAGAACCATATCTAACATCTTGCGGTCCTTTTATGGTGACTACTTTTTCATAATTTTCTGGAAAGATATAAGAAACGCCAGAATCCATTCTTCCGCCACAACCGCCATTTATAAAATTATTATTTAAAAAAATGGGAACACGAGAAGCGCTTTGTCCCCTAAAAAACACCTCGCTACCATTTCCACCCTTTTTTGACATAGAAAATCCAGGTAAATTTAAAAAAGATTTTGATAAATCACCAAAATGTAAAATTTTATCTTTGCCTAGAACTTCTACATCATTTGTATAGCTTAAAATACTCCTTTTTGCAGTTACAGTTGTAGTGCTAAGTTCATACGCAAATAAATTTAAAGATAAAAATAAAAAAAATATAATTTTTTTCATCACTTTCCTTTTTGAGTAAAAAATAGCGATTTTTACACAAAAAATCATAAAAC
>CAMUNZ010000070.1 GCA_947090385.1 uncultured Campylobacter sp.
AAAATTTGGCAAAAAATCTTTATCAAATTTATAATTATTTTGAAAAAATTCATTACAAATCTCAACTTTTGTAGAATCCAAAAAGATTGAATTTGGAATAAATTTTATAAAGTTATCATTAAAATTTAAAATTTCGGCTTCTTCTGCTTTAATTAAAAGTGAAATTTCATCTTTTTCGTTATCTTTTATACAAAACTCAATTCCGCTTTGTTTTGCATAAAAATCTAAAAAATAACCTAAAATATTATTTGTATTTGTATAAAAAAAACTATATTTTAAAATCAAAATTTACCTTTGCTATATTCATTTGCTATATCTTGCGCATCAAAATTTGCAATTTTTTCATAAAAAAAGCCTAAATTTTCTAACTCTTTTAAAATAATTTTTTCGGCTAATTTTGAGCCTTTTAAAATTTCTTTACTTAAATCAAAACTCATAGGAACGACTCTTTTAGGAACTATTCCTAAAATTTTTGTAGGAGGCCTTTCGTCTGTGATATCAAGCATTGTTAAAGTTTGCAACATCTCTATTTCGTGCGCTGAGCCACTAAAATTTACATAAGATGGCAAATCACCAAAATCAAAAAAATACACATCACCTATTTTCGCATCGTCTGCTTCGATGCAGTCGATTATTATAACTCGATCGTAATCACAAATAAGTGGGATTAAAAGCGTGGCAAGCGTCCCACCATCTACAAAATCTACAGAATTTTTATCATTTGTAAATTTATAATTTTTCTTTAAAACTTGCGAAATATGTACTCCGATCCCTTCATCGGAGTACATTACATTTCCAATTCCTAAAACTAAAATTTTCACTTGTGTTCATCTTTTGGAAATTTATATCCGCTAATAATAGCATCCATACAACCATCAACGCCTTTAACTGCATTAAAAATTGCCATATAAACATGAACTGGTACAAAAATCACTATAATCCACATACAAATATGATGAATTTCTCTAACATTTGCAAGCCCTCCGAAAATAACTTCAAATTGTCTGCAAATGTCATAAAAAATTCCGCCCATTCCATTGTGATAAACATGCACATATAAAATTATGCCTGTCAAAGATATAATAAATAAAATAATATAAAAGAAAAAATAAGAGGCAAATTGCAATGGATTGTAAGTACCTTGAATTTTTGGATGTTCATTAGTTAAAAACATATAATAACCAAGTTGTTGTATCCAGATTTTAATATCTAAACAATTATGAATAGCTATCAACTCCTTTTTACTAAGAGGATCTGTAAAAAATAGATATGTTTTAAAAATAGCTGCTCCAATCATAATAAATCCAAAAACAACATGTATAAAACGCCATTTAGCATTTAAAAAAATTGTCGGTTCGCTTGTTATATCTGGACTTTGAAAAACACAAGATAAATAAAATCCGCTTACGATCAAAATCATAATTGCAAAAAATCTAATCCAATGCGTAAGCCTATATCCTATAGAAAATTCATAATCTTCAAAATGCGGTTTCAAAACATGTTTCATAGCTACTCCTTATAAATTTGGATTAACTTTATAGGTGTTAAGTTCATTGCCTTTTAAATCCATTACATGCACAGCGCAAGCGATACAAGGATCGTAAGAATGAATTTTTCTTATAATTTCAAGCGGTTGCGTTAAATCTTGAATTTTTAATCCAATCAAGCAAGCTTCATAACTTCCCATTTGATTTTTGCTATCTTTTGGAGAAGCATTCCAAGTAGAAGGAACAACAGCTTGCCAATTTTCAATCACACCATTTTTAATTCTACACCAATGACTTAAAGTTCCTCTTGGGACATGTCCCATATATCGACCTTTATACTCTTTACTTGGATCTATTACATATTTTGCACAAGTTTCTTGATCTACTTTTAAATTTTTTATAAGATTATTAAGAGCCATTAAACCATTGCTTGAGACAACCTTTGCTTCAATCATTCTAGTAGCAGTTCGTCCAAGCGTAGAAAATACGGCTTCGAGTGGAAGACCGCTGTCTTTTAAAAATTTTTCAACAACAGGCACAACATATTTATTTCCTTTAGCATAATTTACAACTATGTTCGCAATAGGACCCACTTGCATAGGAAGTCCATTATATCTTGGTGCTTTTATCCAACTATATTTTCCTTTATGATCCAAAACTTCGGTATCTTCTAACTCACCTTTTGCATTTAACGTTTTTTCCGTATTAAATCCAGTATAATTTGGCTCAGTTTCTCCATCGTAAGGATGAAGAGGAGCATCATTTTTATACCATGAATGAGTCGCTTCTTCTGTAATTTTACTTTCATCGACATCTAAAACTTTGCTTATATCACCATTTAAAATTATTCCGCTATCAAAAATCCAATCTTGTTTGCCAACTTGAAATTCTTTGAAGGTAAATAAATTATTTACGCCAACATCATTTAAAACGCTAGGTTCATTGGTATAAGCTTTTCCAGCCATAACTAAATCAGCATAATAAGCTCTATCTACAAAATCTTTAACTTGATTGAATTTAAATAAATATTCTCCAAGTCTTGCAGGATCAAGCAAATCCATAACACAAGTTACGCCACCGACTGTTAGACTTTGTGGATGTGGTTGTTTGCCACCAAAAATAGCCATCAATTGCGCAGCTACTCGTTGTATTCTTAAGCATTCTAAATAATGAGAAAGTGCTATTAAATTTTGCTCAGGCGTAAAATGATAAGTTTTATGTCCATAATATGCGTTTGCAAATGGACCAAGACTTCCTTTTTCCGCAAATTTTTTAACTCTTTGTTGAACCAATTTTAGTTGATCTTCACCACAAGCATAAGGAATTTCAGCATATTTAAATGCTTCTTCGCTAGCTGCTTTTGGATCTGCATTTAAAGCACTTACTATATCAACAAAATCAAGCGCATGAAGTTGATAAAAATGCACAACATGATCATGCAAAAAAAGCGCAGAATTCATCAAAGTTCTTGTTAAAATCGCATTTAAAGGCGGAACTATACCAAGCGCATTTTCAACAGCTATAATTCCAGCTTTATAATGAGAAAAAGTGCAAACTCTTTGAGTAAAAAATCCAGCATCTCTTGGATCTCGTCCTTTTACTACCGTTTCTATGCCACGCCATAAAGTAGAAGCGCTACAAGCCTCTTTTACGATATTGTTATCATCAACTACAACTTCTATCCTTAAATGTCCTTCAATTCTTGTTATTGGGTCTATTACTATTCTTTGTGACATTATATCTTTCCTTATTTATTTTCATTTTTTCTCATAGACGCAATAACTGCGTGAGCAGCAATCGCAACACCAGTAACAGCCAAAACTCCAACACCTATTTTATCGGCCGTTGCATCGGCACCAAGCCCACCAAAAACACTTTGATAAAGTCTGTCTCCAAGCGGTTTTTCAAATGGCCCCATTCTATCCCAAAAATCAGGTTCTGAACAACCAATACAACCGTGACCTGCTTGAATTGGCCAAGAAGTATGTTCATTAAATCTTTCTCTTGAACAATTATTAAACGTATATGGACCTTTGCAACCTACTTTATATAAACAATATCCATTTTTTGCACCTTCATCACCAAAAGTTTGCACAAATTCGCCAGCGTCAAATCTTCCCCTTCTTTCACAAAGATCGTGAATTCTAAGTCCATAAGACCATTTTGGTCTATTATACACATCAAGCGCAGGCAAAGTACCAAATAAGATATAATGCAAAACGTTTCCTACGATATTTACTTCACTAGGAGGACAACCAGGGACATTTATAACAGGTTTATTTGTAATTTTACTAAGAGGTTGTGCATTTGTTGGATTTGGATGAGCAGCTTGAATTCCACCAAAACTAGCACAGGTTCCTATGGCAAATATCGCCGCGGCATTTTCGCTTGCAAATTTTGCTTCTTTTGCACCTTTTGTGCCTTTTGCTCCGATAGTTAGATAAAATTCGCTATCATCAGCAGGAATTCCACCTTCTACCATTAAAATATATTTTCCTTTATATTTTTCAATAGCATGATGCAAATTATCGCTTGCTTGCCAACCGCTTGCAGCCATAATTGTTTCGTGATATTCAAGTGTGATATGATCAAAAATCAAACTATCTATCGTAGGAGTAGCAATTCTTAATAGACTTTCACTACAACCAGTACATTCAGCCATATGAAGCCAAATAACTGGCAATCTATCTGCAAGTTCTGCTGCTTTTGCGACACTTGGTATAAAACTTGCAGGAAGCGCTAAACTAGCAGTCACACCAGCTGCCCATTTCATAAAATCTCTTCTAGTAAAACCACCTTCTTGCAATACATCTTTTATGGATGTGCCATCTTGCATTTTTGGGAATTTTGCGACTTCTTTTAGTCTAGAATTCGCTCTAGCTAATAACTCATTTTTAGCCATATTTTCTCCTTGAAATAGATTTTTGTATAAATATAAAATCTTTAGGATTATACCGACTTTTATAATTCAAATAAAATAATAAATAAGATGTAACTTGAAAGTTTAAAAAAAATTTAAGGATATCTACATTTCAAAAATGTAGATATCCTAAGACTATTTAGATTGACCGATATGATATTTTCCCAATATTCTTTGAATTGTTCCATCATTTTTAAATTCTTCAATAATTTGATTTATTTTTTCTCTTAACTCAGTTTTTGCGCCTTTTTTAAATAAAATTCCAAGTCTACTATCGTTGTCTGCTTCTATATAAAAAGCAGTTAACTTTGCATCTTCACCAAGTTGTTTTAAAAAATCAAGACTTGTTTTATCTAAATCGCTTAAAAATTCAAATTTTGAGTTCAAAACTATTGGAGAATTTACACTATCGATTAAAAGCGCATCGGCACGACGACTTTTTACTAAAATCATAACATTTACCAAAGAATCACTTGAAATAACTTTTGTATTTAATATCGATTTTGCAAGTCTTTCTTGACGAGAATTTTTCATATGTACAGCTATAACTTTTCCTTGTAAATCATCTTTTGTTAAAAGTTCTAAATTATCACTTCTTGTTATAAACATAATTCCACTTTGAAAATATGAAGTAGAAAAATCATAATTTTTAATTCTATCTTGTGTCATAGAAATTGTAGCAATCGCAAAATCAATCGATTCACTATCAACGGCAGAAAATAAATTTGAAAAATCCATAGTTACAAAATCAGCTTTATAATCAATCCCTAATCTTTTTATAATGGCCTCAGTAAGCTCGATATCTATACCTTTTAAAGTATTTTCATAAACATATGAAAAAGGGGCATTGTCTAAAATTGTTCCTACTTTTATGACTTGTTGAGAATATCCCATAGAAAATGCAACAAAAACTAAAAATAATAGAAATTTCTTCATTCAAACTCCTTTTAAAAAATAAACACATAGATTTTATCAACTTTTATCATAAAGTATTATAAAATGGTAGAAAATTTGTTAAATTTATGAATTGTTTTTAAAGGAAAAATAATGAAAATTTTGAGTT
>CAMUNZ010000071.1 GCA_947090385.1 uncultured Campylobacter sp.
CTGATGAATAAGATCTATAGAATTTACCATTTATTTGTTGCCATTTTGATATCAATGTTTTTGTTTTATCCTTATAGCTTATAAAATTTGAGATTGTAAAGTCTGAAATCTTAATATTGTGACTAAAATTAAACGACTTTTTAAAATAATAATCCACCACAGGCAAATCATAAATAGAAACAAATTTTCCATTGTAAATAACTTTTTCATCTACATCTTTATCTGAAAAATCTGTAAAATTGCTTTTTTTATTCATATAAGTAAAAGAAAATTTGGCGTTATTTCCAAAACCAAAAATGTGAAACGGTGCTAAATTTTCAAAAGAAAATGTATAAATATCGGCATTTGTTTTTCCGTCGTTTGAATATATATAATATTTTGAATCAAATCCTTCTTTTGGCTTAAAACCGGCTTTTTCGTTGTTTATAGCCACTATTTCATCTTTGCCTTTTCTGTTTATATATTTCAACGAATAAGCTAAATTTTTAATCTCTCCTCTATAAAAAAGACTTAATTCATCATCATAAGGAAGTTTTAAACGAGTTGTAAAATATGTATTTGTATTAGATCCTATTTGTTTCCATTTTTCATCAGGATGTTTTCTTTCAAAACTTTTTTGATTTATAAATATATTATTATAAATTTTTTGCGCAAAAATATTTCTTCCATAATATCTATTTAATCCAAATCCTATAAAATCATTGTTAAAAAGATTAAATTCGCTCGCAAATCTAGGCGCAATATTTAGATGTTTTGTTAAAGAATCTTTTTGAATTCTTGCTCCTGGTCTTATTTTAAGATGAGAATATTCAATCTCGTCTTCAAGATAAATCGCGATTTGATTTATTGTTGCTTTTTCTTTCGCATCGCCGTAATACCAAAGAGTTGTTAAAAACTGTCCTTTTCCACCAAAACTATCATCATTTACGCAAGTTAAGTCATTAGATTTGCATTTGTAATTATCTGGAAGTTCTTTTGCGTCGCCATATTCGGCTACTGGCGTTTTTGTTTCGTAGCTTCCCGATTTATTTGTATATTCAAAACCTGTTTTAAATTTATGAGTTATATCTACTTTTTCAATTTCATTAAAATTTAAATCAAATTTGTAATTTAAAGTTTTTTGATTTTGAATTATATCTCCAAGCCCGCCATAATATGATTTTTCTCCAGCGCCCCAATTTTTTAAATTTGATTTATTGTATAGATAAAGCCCGTCTTTAAAATCAAAATAACGAGAACTTTCGAATTTAGAATAATTTAAATTTTGCTCTATAAAGAAATTGTTAAATTCAGTATTTGTTTCTAAATTTAAAGCATATCCACCAAAAATATTATTCATAGCCGAGTTTAAATCATCTTCTATAAAACTTCTGCTATTTTGAACAGAATACAAAAAACTAGGTTTTATAATCGTATCATTTAAATTTGTAACAGCTTTTAAAAAATAGTTTTGTGCATCTCTTTTTTCATTTGGAAAAGACGCAAATTTTTCATCAAGTATAGTGCTTTTAGTTTTTGTTTTTATAATAGAATTATTTTTTGTGTAATCAAATAATAATCCAAAATTTTCGCTTACATATCCTTCGACTCCGATTCTATATTTTCTTTTTGAAAAATCACTTTTGTCGTACCAACCGCGCATTGTATTGTAATTATCTTTTACATTTTGATCTATAAAAGTTTTTTGCCAATCGCCACTTGTATATGAAAAGCTTGTTATACCGTGAAATCCGCGCTTTGGATCTCTTGTTTTAGCTTTTACAACGCCACCTTGAAAATCTCCATATTTAGCGGAAACAGAGCTATCCATAACTTCAACATTATCTAACATATCAGTTGGCAAATTTATAGCTTGAGAGCTAAGTGCTCCGCCTTTCCAGACATTTTTAAATAAAGTTCTATAACCTGTCGGATTTATATCGTCGTTGAAATTTAAATTATCAACTAAAAAATTATTTTGCCAATATGCCGCGCCATTGATGCTTACATCTTTTGGTGAAATTTCGCCGCTTTCCGTGCTACTTCTAGCTTTTTTGCTAAAATTTACGTTTGAATTTGTTTTCAAAAGCTCAGTTATAAAACTATCTTTTGAAGTGATTAAATTTATATTTTTTTTATTTAAAAAAGTAGATGAATTAAAAGACTTTTTATTTTCTTGCGCTGTTACATTTATCTTATCTAAGATAATTTCACTGCTAAAACAGTAATTTGCTAAAATTAAACAACATATCTTTTTCATAAAAAATCTCAGTTTTTAAGTTTTGCTTTATAGCCTTTTTCTTTCACGGCTTTTAAGACTTTTTGGATATCATCCCCGTCTTTTATAGTTAAATTTACATCTTTTGTTTTTAAATCAAATTTCATATCAATCACAGTTGCAGTGGTATTTGCTATCTTTTTTATATTTTTTGCACATCCGCCACAACCCATATTTTTGACATTTAATTCATAAGTTTGATTAGCTAGTAAAAACGACAAACAGATACCTAATAAAAATATTTTTTTCATAATAAAAACCTCAATATAAAATTCATTCTCATAATTTTAACTCTGTGAAAATTAAATTTTAATGAAAAATAAATATTTTTTTAAAAAAAATAAAATACTTGATTTAAAAAACTAAATAAACTTTATATTATATGTATCAAGTTTATTAAATATATTTAGTAAAAATCTTGAAAAACATAGCAATTTAAGCTATAATCTGCCAAAAATTTTTAAGTAAAGGACTAAATATGGCTAAAATGGAGTTTAAAACAGAGGTAAATGATTTATTAAATTTAATGATTCATTCTTTGTATTCAAATAAAGAAATTTTTCTTAGAGAACTTATATCAAATGCAAGCGACGCTTTAGATAAATTGCATTTTTTAGCTCTTACCGACGAGAAATATAAAAATTTAAATTTCACACCAAAAATCGAAATTTTTGTAGATAAAGATAAAAAAATTCTAAAAATTTGTGATAACGGTATCGGAATGAACGAAAACGAATTAAAAGAAAATTTAGGAACAATTGCAAGAAGTGGAACAAAAGGATTTTTAAGCAAATTAAGCGGCGATAAAGCAAAAGATAGCAATTTAATAGGACAATTTGGCGTTGGATTTTATTCTGCTTTTATGGTCGCAAATAATATCGAAGTTATATCAAAAAAACCGCTTGAAGAATCTGCTTTTATTTGGATTTCTGACACAAATGGATATGAGATAAAAGAGACACAAAAAGATGATTTTGGTACAGAAATTATTTTGCATTTAAACGATGATGAGTTTTTAAATGAATATAAAATTGAAAACATAATAAAAAAATATTCAAATCACATACCTTATGCGATTTTTATGGAAAAAGATGAATATATTCCGCCAAAAGATGATGAAAAAGAAGGAAAAACAGAAAGAAAAATTTCTAAAATTAATACGGCTTCTGCACTTTGGCAAATGCCAAAAAATGAGTTAAAAGATAGCGATTATAATGAATTTTATAAGCAAATTTCGCACGATAGCACAGATCCGCTTTTGCATATTCATACAAAAGCTGAGGGTGCGATTGAATACAGCACACTTTTTTATGTCCCAAGCAATGAGCCTTTTGATCTTTTTAGAGTGGATTATCAAAGTGGCGTAAAATTGTATGTAAAAAGAGTTTTTATAAGCGATGATGCAAAAGAGTTGATGCCGACTTATCTTAGATTTATTAGAGGAATTATCGATGTTGAAGATTTGCCTTTAAATGTAAGCCGTGAAATTTTGCAAGAAAATCGCATAATGGCAAATGTCAAAGAACAAAGTGTAAAAAAAATTCTTTCAGAATTTAAAAAAATGCTTGAAAATGATAGAGAAAAATATGAAAAATTTTTCAATTTATTTGGAAAAGTGCTAAAAGAAGGACTTTACGGATTTAATTCAAATAAAGAAGAAATTGCAAGTTTATGTCTGTTTAAAAGCAACAAAACAGATAAATTAATAACATTAAAAGAGTATAAATCAAATATGAAAGATGAACAAAAAGAGATTTATTATATTTGCGGAAATAATGCAAAAATGCTTAAAAATTCTCCTTTGCTTGAAAGTTTTGAAAGTAAAGATTATGAAGTTTTGCTTTGCGATGATGAAATCGATGGCGTTGTGATGCCTATGCTTATGGAATTTGATAAAACTCCTATAAAATCTGTAAATGAAGCGGATATTTTAGGTGATTTTGATGATGCAAAATTTAGCGAAATAACAAATAAAATAAAAGAAATTTTAAGCGATCAAGTAAAAGACGTAAAGGCTACAAATCGTTTAAATAAAACTGCGTCTTGCCTTGCTTATGATAAAAATGATCCAGATTTTACTATGCAAAAGATTATGCAACAAATGGGTCAAGAAGTTGGCGAGATAAAACCTATTTTACAGATAAATCCAAATCATGAAATTTTGGCTAAATTTTTGGGAAGTGGGCTTGAAAAAGAGATTTCTCAACTGCTTTTAGACATGGCAAAATTAAGCAACTCAGAAGCTATAAAAGATCCAAATGCTTTTAATGACGCTTTAAGTTCAATCATTTTAAAAGCTATAAAAAATTAATAATTTTCGCCTTTTTGGCGAAAATTATTAATATAAAATTATTTTTTAAATCTGCAAAAAATATCACTAATTTAAAAATTTATTTACAAAAACTTAAACTAAAATAAAAATATTTTTTGATATAATCGGCAAATTTTTCGAGGATAAATGATGAAAAAAAGAGTAGTTTTGATTGGTTCAAACGAATTTACAAAGTATCATTTTAGCGAAATTCGTAGAAATGAATATTTAGAATTGGTTGGAGTTTTTAATTTAAATTTTAAACATAAATTTGAAATTTTTGAAAATATTTCTCAACTTTTTTTTAAAACAAATTGTGATAGCGTGATAATTTCATGCGAAAACAGTCAAAAACAAAAATACATTTCAGAATGCATAAAATTTGTTAAAAATATTTTTGTTGAACTTCCATTAAAAGATATTTGTGAAACAAGTTTGTTAGTCGCAAAAAACAATTCAAGACTTTTTATAGCAAATTATGATAGAGAAAATCCAGTTTTTAACTCTTTGCAAAAAGAAATTTTAAAAGATGAGCAAATTTTTTCTGTAAATTATTTACACGGATATTTTGAAGATTGTGAAATTTCAAAAGAAAATTTTACAAAAGATGTCGATACTGTAAATGGAATTTTAAAAAGTAATTTAAAAGAATCTTGGTGTAAAAAGAAATTTAAAGATGATAAATGTTCGCAAATATCTTTTTGTTTTTCTACGCAAAACGATATTTTAGTAAATTTATTTGTAAGCAAATTTTATTCGCAAAATCGTCAAATAATGGAAATTTGCACAGATAGCG
>CAMUNZ010000072.1 GCA_947090385.1 uncultured Campylobacter sp.
CCGCTACTTTTTATTTCCCCAAAATCTACTAAAATTTTACTTTGATTAAAATCGCCAGAAATTTGCTCAGTTTTAAAATTTATATCGTCTATTTCAAAACAAAAACAAAAACTAAACAAAAAAAATAATAAAATTCGCATTTTCAACCTTTTATGATTTTTAACAAATTTGATGGCAAAATAAATTGAGTTGTTTTTGTTTTTATATCGATGCAAGCTTGCGAAGTGGTCGCTTTTGCGATGATTTTTTCATCTTTTTTTATTTTGTATGAAAAATTTAATAAACTTTCACAAGGCAAAATTTCGGCTTCTACAAAAATTTCATCGTTTAAAAAAATCGGCGTGATATATTTTATCTGCATTTTTACAACCGGGTAAATAAATCCATCTTCTTGCATTTTTGTATAAGAATAATTTATTTCATCAAGCAAAGCCGATCTTGCGATTTCTAAAAGTTTTGCATAATTTCCATGCCACATAACTCCCATGGCGTCGATATCGAAAAGCTCTATTTTTGTTTTTATAGTTTTTTTCATTTTTGCTCCCAGAAATCAAAAAAGTTATACCAAAAAGTTGGATTATTTTTGCAATGATTTTCTAAATCTCTAACATAAATTTCTAAATATTTTTTTGGATTTTTATCTCTTTTAAGTTTAACTTCTTCGACTATTTCTTTAACTTCTAAAAAGAAATTTTTGCCGATTTTTTCGCACCATAAAGATAAAATTCCAGTTTTTAATAAATTAGCGATTATATAAGCTCCTGTCGGAAAATTTGCTGTTTTTGTTAAAAAATCAATTTTTTCAAATTTGTTGTTATTTATCGGCATTCTGTCGCCCATAATAGCGATGTGATTTCCGCTATCTATAATTGTTTTTAGTTTTATCATCGTATTTATATCAAGTTCATCAACTTCTATCATTTCTACATTGTTTTTGATAATTTTTTTAAAAATTGAGTTAAATTTCGCCATGTTTTTTGAGTAAATTAGAATGTAAATTTTTATTTTTTTGTCGATTTTTGCCAATGCTCTTGCTATTTCGACATTTCCAAAATGCGAAGTTAAAATTATTTTCCCAGTTTTGTTTTCTATAAAATTTTTTTTTAAAATTTCTTCATTTTTAAAAATTATTCTTTTAAAATCAATTTTGTTTTGCCAAATGGCTATTTTATCGCAAAAATATTCTCCAAAAGATTCAAAATGATCCCAGATTGTGCTATTTTTTAAAACATCTTCGCCAAATTTTTTTGCTAAATTTTTTCGAAAAGTTCTTATATTTTCTCTTTGTTTTTTTGATGTTATAAAAAAGAAAAAAACTACAATTTTTATCAAAAAAAATAGTAAAAAATTTGGTAAAAATTTAACCAAATAAAACGACAAATGTATAAAAAATTCGCTTCCTCTTTCGTTTTGTTGATACCATTTTTCAGCCATTTTTTCTCTTTAATATAAATTTTGGCAGACTAAAAAACATTTTTGCGTGCATTTTTGATATTAAAATATTATCTTTAAACATTTTAAAATGTGAAATTCCATCTTTTTCGTAATTTATTTTTACATTTTTCCACAAAATTTTTACATTTTGACGCAAAGCATTTACTAAAATTTCGATATCAAACTCCATTCTGTTTGTTTTTGAAATCAAAATCGCATTTTTTAAAGGTTTTACTGGATAAATTCTAAATCCGCACATTGCATCTTTTATAGTAAAATTTAAACTATTTATTTTTGCCCAAAAATTTGTTATTTTCCGTCCGTAAAATCTTGATTTTGGAATTTTTTCATCATAAATTGGCGAACCACAAATAAATGAATCCGGATTTTGTTTTGAAATTTTTATAAAATCCAAAATTTCACTTAAATCGTGTTGAAAATCGGCATCAATTTGAAAAAGATGAGTTATGCTATTTTGCAAAGCGTAAGAAAAAGCTGTTTTTATCGCGTTTCCTTTTCCTTCATTTTGTTTTTTGTCTATTATTTTTACTTTTAAATCATCTAAAACTTGACGTGATTTTTGATTTGATCCGTCGTTTATTATCAAAATTTCATAGCCAAAATTTTGCAAATTTTCAACTAAATTTTTGATTTTTAAAGGATGATTATAATACGGAATTAAAAAAACTAAATTATACATAATTTTCCACTTGCAGATTTTTTTTCTTTGACAAAAAATTCGAAATTTATGCATTTTTCGTCTTTTTTAAGTTCTAAAATCAATTCGTCTGCCGGTCTTACAAAATTGCTAAATTTTAAATTTTTTATCTCTTTAAATGTGAAATCTCCAAAAATTTTTGCATTTTCATATACAAATCCAAGCTCGCAAAAACCAGGTATCAAAGGCAATCTATCAAAATGCCCGTCAAAATAAAAAAGTTCTGGTGATACAAATGTTTTAAATTTTGCAAAATTTTCAAAATGTTCTAGAATTTCCCATTTTGGTGAAGATTTTTGCAAAAAAGTGTTTATAAAATCATCTTTTGAAATTTTATTTTGTGTATTTCTTGGTAAATTTTGTAAAATTTTTATATGACGTAAATTTTGTTTTTGCTCTTTTGTTAAAAATTGTTTTATCTCTTTTATAATGCCAATTTTGCCACTTTTTCTAAAAATTTTAATCCCTTTTGCATTTAAACTAATTAAAGCTGAAATTCTTTTAAAATCTGGATGCAATCCGCTATAAAAATCGTTTAAAATGCCAGATTTCATGGCGTTTAAATCAAGTTCTTCAAGACTCAATCTTTGATCATTTATTTTTATAGTTCTATCAAGTCTTGTCAAATTTACAATTTTTCTGCCTTCCAAAACTGCTTTATCGCTTGTTTGAAAAAACTCGCACCAAGGTGATTTTACATTTAAACAGCCAAGTTTATTAAAATCAAAAATTATATTTTTATCGATTATTAAGCCTTCGCCAGAATCTTGTGCAATTATCCCTGTTTCGCTGCTTCCGTATGTGTCGATTATCATTGGATGATTAAATTGTTCTCTTATTTTTCCAAGTTTTGATCCGCCAGAAAATACAAATTTTAATTTATTTAATTCTTTAAATTTTTCATAATTTATCAAATTTTTTAAAAGCACAGGGCTTGTTATAAAAATTTTATCTTTTAAATCCAAAGAAAGAATAATTTCAGGATAATTTAAATTTTCATCAATTATTTTAAATCCACAAATAAGGCTTAAAAAAACTTTAAAAGTAAGCCCAAAACAATGCTGATGGCTTACGCTAGCAAAAAGCGTCAAATTTGGTTGTAAATCAAATTTTTCTTTTATTGTGATAGATTCGTTTATAAATTCTTTTAAATATCTTTTTATAAGTTTGCTTTTTCCGCTCGTTCCGCTAGTTTTTAGATAAAAATAGCTATCATCTTGCAAATTTTGTTTTATGAAATTTTCACTTTTAAAACTTGCAAAATTTTTATCACAGATTAAAAATTTCTCGCTTTTTTCAGCATTTGATAAGATTATCGGAGAAATTTTTGCGAGTAATGCTCCGAAAAAAGCCACTAAAAAATCGCTAGTTTTTTCTAGAAAAATTTCGCATTCTAAAACATTTTTTTCTTGCAAACTTGCACCGAAATTTCGACATTTAAGTTCAAAATCGTCCCAAGATAAATTGTCAAAAAGCATTTTTTGCTTAAAAAATTCATCTCTCATAAAATTTTCCTATTATTTTTTTTCGCAAAATCATCTCGCCTAAAAAAAGTATTCCAATAAAAATATAAGATAAAAATCCAGTATAAAAAACCCAATAAATTTTATTTTCAAAAATCGCTAAAATAGCGCACAAAAGCCCGTTTATCAAAAAAAATAAACACCAAATTTTGGTTAAATCTTTTGTATAAATTTCTGCTATTTTTGGTAAATTTTTGTCTTTTAATTTTGCTATTTTTGTAATTATGGCTTCGTTTTTTAACGAGAAATAAAAAACTATTAAAAATATTAAATTCACCAAAACTGGATAAAAATAGCTAAAATTTCCTTTTGAGATGATATTTAAACTAAAAAAAATTACACAAAAAATAGCTAAAAATTTTTCTTGTTTTATGCTTGAAATTTTTACTCTAATTGCCCACAAAATAAGCATAAAAAGCAAAATTTCATTTAAAAATTTATCTAAGAAAAAAATCGCAAAAGGATAAATCAACGCAGAAATTCCAAGTAAAGTTTTAATTGTTTTCAATTTTGTCTTGATTTTGAAATTTTTGATAAACACAATCAACTATATCTTGCAAAGTTTTTACATTTTTGAAATCTTGTGGCAAAAGTCGATGTCCTGTTTGTTTTCTTATAAAATCAACCAAATCTATCGCATCTATGCTATCGATTTCTAAATCCTCATAAACAAGCGCGTTTGGCGTGATTTTAGCGATATCAATTTCAAACATATCAATAAGTGCATTTTTTAAAATATTAAAAATTTCTTCTTTTGTCATTTTCTATTTTCCTCTACGAATTTTGCTAAATTTGTTACATTTTTAAAAATTTCTTTTAAATTATTTGATTTTGCGTCCAAAACTATGCCATAAGTTTTTTGAAGTCCAAGCCCAAGCTCTAAAGCATCTACGCTATCAAGTCCCAATCCTTCGTTAAAAAGTGGTTCATTTTCGTCTATGTCACAAGGTTTGATATCTTCTAAATTCAAGGTTTTTATGATAAAAAGTTTAATCTCTTCGATCATTTTGATTTCCTTTATTGTAAATATTTTGCAAAGCTTTATGCAGTTTTATTACTCTCATTTGCCGTGAAATATTAGCAAAAAAATCTGAAATTTCTAAATTCTTGATGTGAGAAAAATTATATTTTATAGTTTGATTTGGCGTTTTATACCAAGGCGTATTTTTTTGCAAACTTTTTGGCGACATATTTATAAACATAAGTTCTAAAAATTTTGCTCCATTTATCGCTATATACGATGCCGATTTATGAAAAATAATCTCGTTTTTACTTCTCGTTCCTTCTGGAAAAATTATCAAAATTTCTCCATTTTTCAAAACTTTTATAGATTTTTCTAGAAAATTTTCATCATTTAAAATATAATTTGCACATCCTGCTGCGGCAAATAAAAAAATATTTTTTGAAATTTTGTTTTTTATGACACAATTTGCTCTTTTAAATTTTGAAATCATAAAAACTATATCCAATAAACTTGGATGATTTGCGATTATCAAAGTTCCTTTTTTGGGCTGAAATTTTTCAAATTCAAAACTTAAATAGCCTGT
>CAMUNZ010000073.1 GCA_947090385.1 uncultured Campylobacter sp.
TAGAAAATAACGCACAAAATATCGATAAAAAAATTATAGATAGAATTTTTGAACCGCATTTTACTACAAAAAATTCTGGTAGCGGACTTGGACTTTATATGAGCAAAGTTATAATGAAAAAGAATAATGGCGAAATTTTTGCAAAAAATTTAGATGAGGGCGTTATTTTTATACTTAAATTTCATTTATAATTCATTTACTACTTTTTTCACACTTTTTATTTATATAATTTCGAAAACTCGAAATTTAAGGAGGAGCTAATGAAAAAGTTGAATGTGCTTATAGCCTGTATTAGCATATTTGCTACATATGCTTTTGCTCATGATATGATGCAAACAAAAGAGGCAAGGGATATAATCTCAAATCCAAAAGGAACTCTTGCTGCAAGAGGCGTAAAATCTTTACAAGATTATATAGTCGAAGAACAAGAGATGTATGATTGGCTTTTTAAAAATCACCCGATTTTTACAAAATATGGTGGAAAAACTATCGGTAAATTAAAAGTTAGCGATCGCGGTCACGAATGGATCGCAGAAGGTCATGGATTTGATTTGTCAAAAGCTAGCAAAAGAGACAATGGAGAAGGTGTTAGTTCTATGATGTATAGACTTGCCTCTACTTCAATTTTATCTTATCCAAATAAATTTATAGGTCCAGAAAAATGTGGGGAATGTCATCCTGCTCAATATGAGGCTTGGAGTAGATCAAGGCATTCAACTACAATTCGTTTTCCAGGAGAACATCCAGAAGTTAATAATAATTTAACAGAACCAGTTTTTGGCGAGGATACTGCTTCTATTTTGCCAAAAGGAATTCCACCAGATGTTATTTATGCAACTGTTGGCCATTTAAGAACAAAAATGGGTTATGTTGATGCTTGGTTGCTTCGTGGAACATATTTTGTAGAAGATGGACTTTTAAGAGATGGTACAGGAAAAATAGTTGCCGGATCAAATCAATGGCAAAAAACTTGGGCGTTAAATTTTACTCCAGATGTAGTTAAAAAAATTCGAAAATTTGTACCTGAATTTCCTGCAACATTGGAAGATTATGGTCTAAATGGTGGATATGTAAGAGGGCTTGCATCATACGCTGCAAAATACCGAACAGAAATGACATTTCAAGCAAATAGTTCGTATTGTGAGGTTTGCCATCCATTTAAATTTGATTTTAAAACAAAAGAGGAATTTTATGCAGCGCTTGGTAATGCAAAAGAGCTTCAAAAACACACAATTTCAAAAGGTATAAGTTGTGAAGAATGTCATGGTGCTGGCGGACACTTAGAAGGTGGAACAGGACTTAGAATTTCGAACTGTGAAAGATGTCACCAAAGATTTAATTTCAGTCCAGATTTAGCAAAAGATCCTTCAAGACTTGGAAAATTAGATTTAGCGTTTAGTTCTAAATTTAAATCTATGGGACCAGGGTGCGGTAGTGAAGGTTCTCAATCATATTTTACAGCTCATTACGATCAAGGTATGAGATGTGTTACTTGTCACGATCCTCATGATAATACAGGATTTGTTACAGGCGATAAAAATGTAAAAGGCTTAAATTATAATTCAGAACAAGGATATTTAAGTTCATTCTATTCTAAACCAAAAATTCGCAAAACTTGTGAAAGTTGTCACGAAGAACAAGCTTATATAATGTCAAATGCAGATACTCACAAAGATAATACTTGTGTATCTTGCCATATGCCATTTATGATGAGTTGCGAAAATTTCTATGCTATACAATTTCAAGATAATGCTGGTTTTGATACACAAAGAAGATCTCATATATGGAAAATTGATGTTGATGCTGCTAGAAAATCACTTGTCGCTGGCGAAGCTTCAAAAGATCCAAGAGATGGAAAAGATTGGTATTTCCAAAGAAATGAAAAAAATAGAAATTTCGTAGATTTGATGTGGTCTTGTGCTAGAACTTCTTGGGCAGATTTAGATATGGTAAATACAAAAGGTTGTCACAGTCCTGTTGTTTCAGAATTAAAAGAAACATTACATTTCAAAAATCAAAAACAAGTATTTGATGAAATCATGGGTTGGCAAACTCCTGTAAAAGCTGATTTTGCACAAGTTGAAATAGGAATAAAAGGAATTTATGCGCTTTTAGAGACTAAAAAATTAGATTCTAGTAGCAAGGCAAGAGTTTATGAATTGATAGAAAAAGCACAACAAACAGTTGATTTGCTTAAAAAAGACGGTTCTTGGGGTGTTCATGGCTTTAAATATACAAAACAAAGACTTGATGCTTCAAAAGAGTATATAAAAGAGGCTCAAAAGATTTTAAATAATAAATTATAAAAAAGATGGCTACGAATTTTTCGTAGCCTTTTAAAAGGTTAAATTATGCAAAAAATTTTAATTATGTTTTTAATCACAGGTTTTGTTTTTGGCACAGAGCTTGTCACAAAAGAACAAAAAGAGTCTTATAGCATCGGTGCATCGACTGGTGGATATCTTTCAAATCAGCTTTATAATCAATCACAAATGGGCGTAAAATACGATATAAATTTGGTTATTGAAGGATTTATCGACGCATTAAAAAAGCAACAAAAACTAAATGAAGAACAAATTTTAGCTTTATTAAATCAAAGAGCTGAAACTTTAAATGAAATTGTGAAGAAAAATAAAAAATCTTTGCTTGATAAGAATTTAAAAATTCAAGAGGAATTTTTAGCTAAAAACCTTAAAAATTCTAAAATAAAAAGCACAAAATCTGGTCTTCAATATGAAATTTTAAAAGATACAAAAGGTGAAAAACCAAAGCTTGAAAATGTAGTTTTAGTAAATTATAAAGCTTATTTATATGATGGAAAAGTTTTCGATGAAACAAAAAAGCCAGTTCATCTTTCGCTTGTAAATATAATTGAAGGATTAAGCGAAGGTTTAGAATTGATGAGCGTTGGCTCAAAATATAAATTTATAATTCCTAGCAAATTAGCTTATGGGGATGAAGGTTTTGGCGATATCGCTCCAGGTAGTGCGGTTATTTTTGAAACTGAGCTTTTAAAAATTTTTAAACCAGGCGAATTGGCTGATGTTGCAAAACAACTTAGTGAAAGTGAAATTAAAAGTTTTCACGACTTAAATTAAGTCGGAGGTAAAAATGGATAATTCAAAAAGAGAGTTTATAAAAGTTATAACTCTTGGTTCGCTTGCAGTTGGTGCGAGTGGTTGTGCTTCTAAAAATAATGATGAAAAAAAGCCGCATTTTGGGATGATTTTTGATCAAAATAAATGTGTTGGATGTGTTGATTGCGAAAAAGCCTGTAAAGAAGTAAATCTTGTCCCCAAAAAACAAATGAGACTTTTTGTGGAAGATAAAACGACGAATTTGCGCGAAAAAAGATATGTAAGAGTATCTTGCCAACAATGCACTCAAGCACCTTGCGTAAATGTTTGTCCGACAAATGCTTGTCATCGGGATGAAAAAACAAATATTGTTACGATGAATGCGGATGATTGCATAGCCTGTAAATATTGCATAGTTGCTTGTCCTTATGATGTTCGTTTTATAAATGAAGATACTAAAGCAGCTGAAAGTTGCAATTTTTGCGTAGATACAAATTTAACAAAAGGTTTAAATCCGGCTTGCGTTGAATCTTGCAGATATGAAGCTTTAGTTTTTGGTGATTTAAATGATGAAAATTCTCGCATAAATCAACTTTTAAATGTAAAAGATAGTCTTAGAATGCGACCAGAATGCGGCACAAAACCAAGTTTAAGGTATATTCCTGCCGTAAAAATGGGGGTTTGATATGGATATAAATTTTTTTGCAACTTTTTCAAATAGAGTTGTTTGGGGATGGCCAATCGCAGTTTATTTGCTTCTTGCTGGAATTTCAGGCGGAGCTGTTATTGTCGCTGTTTTGATGAGATATTATAAAAAAGAGAAATTTTTTTCACCGCTTTTTAAATCGGCTTGCATTCTTGCTTTTGTTTCGATTTTAATAGGAATGATTTTTTTAGTTGGAGATCTTGATAGACCTTTAAAATTTTGGAAAATTTTAATAAATTATAATTTTAAATCTGTTATGTCTATCGGTGTAATCGCGCTTTGCATTTATATTCCTTTATGTTTTGTTTTATGTTTATACTCTTTTGAAAATGAAATTTCGAATTTTATTTCAAAAAAAATAACATTTTTAGATGGAATTTTTAAAATTTTGATGAAAATTTTAAATTATATTTCTCCTTTGGTAATATTTTTGAGTTTAGTTTTTGCTGTTATAATCTGCGCTTATACTGGATTTTTGATTTCAGTTTTAGTTAGATTTCCGATTTTAAATACAGCAGTTTTACCAGCGCTTTTTGTTGCTTCAGGTTTAAGTGCTGGGATTAGCGGCTCTAGTTTGATTAGTGTTTTATGTTTTAAAGAAAATTTTCATAATGAAGATTTAAAGATTTTACATAAAATAGAATGGCCGGTAATGGCTAGTGAAATTTTGCTGATTTTCATGATTTTTGTTTCGCTTTTGATTGGAAATGATGCGCAAAAAATGGCAAGTTTTGCTTTTGTAAATGGATTTTGGGCGAAGTTTTTTTGGATAGGAGTTGTAGGATTTGGTTTTTTGATACCTATAATTTTGAATTTTTTACTTGGAAAAAAAGTAGCAAATTCTTTTTTTACTTTTTGGATTGCTGGAATTTGCGGAGTTGTTGGCGTTTTGTTGCTTAGAATTTTTATACTTTATGCTGGGCAAACTTATACGATTTTTATATAAATTTTTAGGATAAAATTTGACAATTTTTAAAATTTTTTGTTCTGAAACAGAGTCTTGC
>CAMUNZ010000074.1 GCA_947090385.1 uncultured Campylobacter sp.
GGTGCTATCATAAAGTTGTCAGATTTTTATAGAATTTTTGGAAATTTTTCTTATGATTTTGAAAATGACTTTTCAAAAAATTGGATGATTGGAATTGGAAAAAAGAAAAAATGTTGGGATTTTTCGTTGCTTTACAAAGTAGATAATGATCCTATAAATACAAAATACGGTATAAAACCAAAAAGAACAAGAGGAATTTATCTTACATTTTCTTTATATCCAATAGCGCATTTAAATTATGATTTTGATGTTACAGGAAATAAAAATGACACCAAAAAATGATTTGATTTTTGTCGATCAAATAGAAGTCGCCGATAAAATTTCCGAAATTTTGCCAGATTTGCAAAATTATGTTGTAGTTTGTGCAAATTTAAGTTCTGTTATAATCGCTGATATTATTTGCAGAAATTTAAAGCTAAATTTTACTATTTTGTTTAGCGAAAATATAATTTCACCAAATAATCCAGATTGCGATATAGCTTTTGTAAGCGAGACAAATGAGCTTATAATAAACGATAAATTGGTGGATTGTTTTGATATAACAAAAGATTTTATTTTTGGTCAAGCAAATAGAATTTACGAAGAAAAAATTTTAAAAAAAATTTATAAATATAGAAAAGGGAGCAGTTTAGAAAATCTAAAAGGAAAAAATATTTTGTTAATTGACGATGGTTGCGAAAATGAATTAAATATTTTAGTTTGCGCTCAAACTTTATCAAATTTAGGTGCAAATTTGATATCATATGCCACGCCTTTAATCTGTGAGTTTAGTTTGAATGCTTTAAAGACTAATTTTTATGATATTTTTTGCATTCACAAAATTTTAGATTTTGTTGGAGTGGATTTTTATTATGAAAATAAAATTATTCCAAAAGATGAAATAATTTTATCGATTTTAGAAGAAAATCCGTATTTTTTGCCGTTTAAAAAACAAGGAGAATAAATGCAATACTCAATTGAAGTAAATAATCAGGTTGAAATTTTCGACCTAAATAAGGTAGCAAAACAAGCAGCTGGTGCTATTTTGATGCAAATTAAAAATTCTGTAGTTCTAGCTACAATTTGCCATGAAAATGAAGCAGTAGAAGAGGATTTTTTGCCATTAACTGTGCAATATATAGAAAAGCAATATGCAGCTGGTAAAATTCCCGGTGGTTATGTAAAAAGAGAAGGCAAGCCAAGTGATGCTGAAACTCTTACTTCTCGTTTAATTGATAGAAGTTTAAGACCGCTTTTTCCAAAAGGTTATAGTTATCCAACTCAAATTGTAATTTATGTATTATCTGCTGATAATGAAGTAGATTTACAAGTCATGAGTTTAAATGCGGCAAGTGTTGCGCTTTTGCTTAGTGATATTCCTGTTAATCGCGCAGTTTGTGGAGTAAGAGTTGGTTGTATTGATGATAAATTTGTTATAAATCCTACAAATTCTGAGTTAGAAAATTCATCACTTGATCTTTTGGTGGCTGGCGTAAAAGATGAACTTTTGATGATAGAAATGCGTTCAATTCCGCAAATTTCAGACGAAATTTTACCAATTCCTGTTGTAAATCCTATGTTTGATCCAAATTTACAACAAGCTCCAAATCAAAATATGAATGAATTTAGCGAAGATAGAATGCTTGAGGCTATAAATTTTGCAAGTAGCGCGATTTTAAAAGGAAGCAATGCTTATGAAGAAGCATTTTTACCTAGCAAAAAAAGTGTTTTTGAATTTGATTTAAAACCTGAAATTTCAAATGAAGATTTGATGCTTTATATAGAAAAATCTTACATGCAAGACGTAAAATTTGCTATAAATCAAATGGCAAAAAGCGAAAGAGCTATTGAATTGCAAAAAATTGCAAAAATTATATTAAATGATGAAATTTCGCAAGAGCAAGGTTGGGATGAGCCTTTAATAAACGAGATTTTAGGTAAATTTAAAAGAAAACTTATAAGAGAACAAATTATTAATGAAAAATTAAGAGCTGACGGGCGCGGTTTAAAAGAGGTAAGACCGATTAGTATAGAAACAAATATTTTGCCAAATGCACACGGAAGTTGTCTTTTCACGCGCGGACAAACACAGGCTTTGGTTATTACAACTCTTGGAAGTGATAGCGATGCGCAAATGAGCGATGTTTTAACTCAAAAAAATCCAATAATTGAAAAATTTATGTTTCAATATAGCTTTCCTGGATTTTGTGTAGGCGAAGCAAGTCCATTAAGAAGTCCTGGACGAAGAGAATTAGGACATGGAAATTTAGCAAGAAGAGCGCTTTTTCCAAGTGTAGATTTAAATAATTCTCAATCAATTCGCGTTGTAAGCGAAATTTTAGAAAGCAACGGATCAAGCTCAATGGCTTCTGTTTGTGGCGGAAGTTTATCTTTAAGGGCGGCTGGTGTAAATACTGTAAAACTTGTAGCTGGTGTAGCTATGGGACTTATATTTGAAGGCGATAAACACGCGATTTTAACAGATATTATGGGGCTTGAAGATCACGATGGCGATATGGATTTTAAGGTAGCTGGATCGATCGATGGAATTACTGCTTTGCAAATGGATATAAAACTTGGTGGAATTTCTATGGATGTTTTAAAAGAGGCACTTTATCAAGCAAAAGAGGGCAGGGAGCATATACTTAAGATTATGCAAAGAGCAGATGAAGATATTGTCGTAAATGAAGAAATTTTGCCAAAATTAGAGTTATTTAACGTAGATCCAGGAAAAATCGTCGATATAATCGGTCAAGCTGGAAAAACTATAAAAGAGATTATTGAAAAATTCGGCGTTAGCGTTGATTTAGATCGTGAAAAAGGTGAAGTAAAAATAGCTGGTGAAAACAAAACAAAAGTTCAAGCTGCAAAGGATTATATAATTCAAATAATAAAAAAAGATCCAAGAGGATTCAAAAAACATACAAGTGATAGAAAAAAAGAGATAAATTTTGAAATCGGCGAGAGTTTTGATGATGCAATTGTAAAAAAAGTGACTGATTTTGGCGCTTTTATATCTCTAAGAGACGGCATTGATGGACTTTTGCATATATCAAAATTTAAACAACCTTTAAAAGAAGGCGACAAAGTTTGCATAGTTGTAGCCGATCAAAAAGGTGGAAAAGTTTCTCTAAATTTAAAAGGAGATTGAAATGTTTTATAAAAAATTATTTTTTCCTATAGGTGCTGGCGATGATATCGCGCAAAGAATTAAAGGCGCGTTACTTGTAAATAAATTTTTTGGATCTCATATTGAAATCATGTCTTGTCAATTGGATCCACAAATAATTTATAGCGTCAAGATGACCCTTCGTGGCGGAAAGCTTTTTGATGAGTTTTTGCAACATGCAAAACAAGAGATGCAAGAAGAAAAAGACAAAATTTCTAATATTTTTAAAGAAGAGTGCGAAAAATTAGAAGTAAATATAAATGATGATATAAAAAAACAAAACTCTGCAAATTTGCTTCACAAAACAGGAAATAGATCAGAAATTGTTTCACAACTTGCTAAATATTGTGATTTAGTTGTTGCGGCAACTCCGCTTGATGGAAAGATTACTGGAACATATGAAGCAGCTGTTTTAAAAAGTGGTAAAAACTCAATCACAATTCCTAGAAATTTAAATAAATTCAATCCTCAAAAAATTATAGTAAGTCTTACCGGCACTCCGCAAAGCATAAGAAGCCTTACAAATTCTATATTTTTACTAAAACGAGCAAAAGAGGTTCGTTGTATAACTTCTGAAAGTTATATAAGTGAAAATCCGCAAGAAACTCAAAATCTCATACGAGATTATTTAGCGATTCACGGTATAAAAGCTGATTTTAAAATCGTAGAAACTACAAAAACTCCAGGCGAGGCTTTGTTATATCAAGCGCATGAATTTGGTGCCGATTTAATTATTTCTGCAGCAAATGATGAAAATGGCGTAAGAGAGGTATTTTTAGGAAGTGCAAGCAAATATTATCTTAAAAATACCGATACACCTTCATTTATGTAATGAAAATTTTGGTCTTATTTTTATCGCTGACTTTTTTGGTCGGCGGTGATGATTTTTTATTGCAAGATTTGCAAGATTTAGATGACAATAAAACTGATAAATTCTTTTTCAACGCTGTAATTCCAAAAATTTCAAATCAAAAATTTATGATAGATAAAAATGTAGGTTTTGTGAAATTTGCAAATGGGCAAAATTTTGTAAAATTTACATATGAAATTTTTGATAGTAAAATCATAAATTTTAGTCAAATCAAGCAAAATGAATTAAAAAATTTTCTATCAAATTTAGATAAATTTAATAGAAATGAGATTTGTTTTAATTCTATTTTTGCCAAAATTTTTAAAAATAAAAAAAAGATAATAACAGAATATTTTTATAAAAATAAAAAACTTTTTTCAAATTCTTTAAAATGTGGCGCAATTTGAAGAAACATTTTTCGGATCAAAATGAAAATCTATATTCCATTTAAAATCTTTAAAATTTTGTTTTATTTTATCTTCTATA
>CAMUNZ010000075.1 GCA_947090385.1 uncultured Campylobacter sp.
AAAAGATGGAGTCGGAAAAACAGAAATCGAATTAAATTTTATAGTTGCTGAAATTTTTAGAAAAAATTTTGGCGATTTGAGTTTTAATCCTATCTTTGCAATGAATGAAAATGCCGCAAAAGCACACGCGTTGCCTACAGAAAAAAAATTAAAAAAAGGCGATTTAGTCTTGCTTGATGCTGGAGGAAAATTTCAAAGATATTGTAGCGACAGGACAAGAACGGCATTTTTTGACGAAAATTTCAATTTTTCAAAAAAACAAAATTTTAAAAATAATTTCATAAATGAAATTTACAACATAGTTTTGCAAGCACAAGAAGAAGCTATAAAAGCTATAAAACCAGGCGTAAAAGCTTGTCAAATTGATAAAATTGCAAGAGATTTTATATCAAAAAAAGGTTATGAAGAATTTTTCTTTCATTCGACAGGACATGGCGTAGGAGTTGATATACACGAACTTCCTAGAATTTCAAAAAAAGATGAAACGATATTAAAAGAAGGAATGGTTTTTAGCATAGAGCCAGGAATTTATCTACAAGATAAATTTGGTGTAAGAATAGAAGATGTCGTTTTAGTAACAAAAAATGGTTGCGAAATTTTATAATTTTAAATCAAATTTTAAGAAGTTAAAAATTAAAAATTTTGTCGATATTAAAGGCGTGATAAAATCGCGATTTTTTCCAAAAAATTTCGCAACAAATAAAAATTTTAAATATAAAGCAGTTTTTGGAATCGGTGGAAATATCGGAGATTGTGAGAAAAGATTTAAAAAACTAATTAGAGTTTTTTTAAACGATAAAAGATTTTTGGTAAATAAAACATCGAAAATCATAAAAAATAAAGCTTTTGGATATACAAATCAAAACGATTTTTTTAACGCCGCGATTTTGATTCAAACTAGTCAAAATTCAAAAAATTTACTTAAAATTATGTTAAATTACGAAAAAAAATTTGGTAGAAAAAGAAGTTTTAAAAACGCACCAAGAACATTGGATTTAGATTTTCTGCTTTTTAGTGGAAAAAATTTAAACTCGAAGCGATTAAGATTACCACATTACGGGATTTCTTCTCGTGTTAGCGTAATTTTTCCTTTAAAAGATCTAAAAATTATTTAAAATGGAGAAAAATGTCAAAAAAAGTTTTGATTGCCCTTAGTGGCGGAGTTGATAGCAGTATGAGTGTCAAACTGCTTTTAGAAAAAGGTTATGAATTAAACGGCGTGTATATGAAACTGCACAACAACGAAGAATATCACAAAAAAAACATAGAAAAAGTGCAAAAAGTAGCAAAATTTTTTGGAATAAAAGCCGAAATTTTGGATTTTACAGAAATTTTTAATGAAAAAGTTTATAAACCATTTGTAGAAATTTATAAAAATGGACAAACTCCAAATCCCTGTGCTTTTTGCAACAAAAATATAAAATTCGGAGAGCTTTTTTCTTATGCTAAAAAAAATGGATTTGATTTTTTAGCAACTGGGCATTATGCAAGAATTTTTGAAAATAAAATAAAAGTTGCCGTTGATTTAAGCAAAGATCAAAGCTATTTTTTAGCAAATATTGATCCAAAAATAATACCAAATTTGATTTTTCCGTTAGGAGAATTTTATAAAACACAAATAAAAGAAATGGCAGCAAATATACCAGAAATTTGCGAACTTTCAACACAAAAAGAAAGTAGCGAAATTTGCTTTGTGCCAAATTCATACACAGAAATTTTAGAAAAACATTTTCAGATTAAAAAAGAGGGAAAAGTAAAAAATTTAAAAGGCGATATTATAGGAAAACATTTCGGTTATGCAAATTATACGATCGGCAAACGTAGCGGATTTCGTCTAGATGGGGCGCACGAGCCTCATTATGTGGTAAAAATTGATGCAAAAAACAACGAAATAATAGTTGGAAAAAAAGAAGATCTAGCAATAAACGAAATTTATTTACAAAATTTAAAAATTTTTGATGAAAATTTTATAAAAGATGGGGAAATTCTTGGATTTTGTAAAGTAAGATACAGAAGTGAAAAAACTCAAATAAAACTTACAATAAACGATAAAAAAATAGAATTCTCAAAACCAGTTTTTGGTGTAGCAAGCGGACAATTAGCCGTCATTTATGATGAAAATGATTGCATTATAGCAAGCGGATTTATAAATTAAGCTGCTTTTAAAAAGCAGCTTAAAAATGGTTTACATCATGCCACCCATTCCACCCATATCTGGCATCGCAGGTATAGCTGGTTTATCTTCTTTTATCTCACTTATAGTAGCTTCTGTTGTAAGCAACATACTAGCAACACTAACTGCATTTAAAAGAGCAACTCTTTCAACTTTAACAGGATCGATAATTCCAGCGTCAAACATATTTATATATTCACCGCTAATTGCGTTAAATCCGATTTTTTCATCTTTATTTGTTTCAACCATATTAGCTACAACACCGCTGTCAAATCCAGCATTTTTAGCAATTTGTTTTAAAGGTGCTTTCAAGGCTCTTAAAACAATATCTGCACCGATTTTTTCATCGCCACATAATTCTACTTTTGCTCTTAGCCCAGCTCTAATTAAAGCGCAACCGCCACCAACAACAATTCCTTCTTCTGCTGCTGCTTTTGTAGCATTTAATGCATCGTCAACTCTATCTTTTTTCTCTTTCATTTCAGTTTCAGTTGCAGCTCCTACTTTTATAACAGCAACACCACCACTTAATTTTGCCAATCTTTCTTGCAATTTTTCTCTATCATAATCGCTTGTTGTTTCTTCGATTTGTGCTTTTATCTGATTTACCCTTGCTTTTATAACATCTTTATCCCCAGAGCCATCAACAATAGTTGTATTATCTTTATCTATAACAACTCTACTTGCTTGTCCAAGATCGGCTACAGTCGCACTATCAAGAGTTCTTCCAAGCTCTTCGCTTACAACCTCACCTCCTGTTAAAATAGCTATATCTTCAAGCATAGCCTTTCTTCTATCACCAAAACCAGGAGCTTTAACGGCTGAAATATTTAAAACACCACGAAGTTTATTTACTACAAGTGTAGCCAATGCTTCACCTTCAATATCTTCTGCGATAATTAAAAGTGGTTTTCCACTTTTTTGAACACCTTCAAGAATTGGTAATAAATCTTTTAAATTTGCAATTTTTTTATCAAAAAGCAAAATATAAGGATGTTCTAATTCAACTTGCATTTTTTCAGCATTTGTGATGAAATAAGGACTTAAATATCCTCTATCAAATTGCATACCTTCAACTACATTTAATTCATCGTTAATTGATTTTGCTTCTTCTACAGTTATAACACCATCTTTGCTTACTTTTTCCATAGCTTCAGCAATCAAATCACCAATCGCTGTGTCATTGTTTGCAGAAATTGTAGCGACTTGCGCTATCTCTTTTTTGCCACTTACTTTTTTAGCGCTTGATTTTAATTCATTTATAATAGCATCTGTGATTTTATCCATTCCTCTTTTTACTTCTACAGGATTTGCGCCGACTGTTATATTTCTCAGACCTTCTTTAAAAATAGCATTAGCCAAAATTGTAGCAGTTGTAGTTCCATCACCTGCTTGATCATTTGTTTTGCTAGCAACTTCTTTAACTAAGCTAGCACCCATATTTTCGATTGTATCTTTTAATTCAATCTCTTTTGCTACGCTTACACCATCTTTTGTAATAGTTGGGGCACCAAAGCTTTTTTGTATTAAAACATTTCGTCCTCTTGGTCCCATCGTAACTTTTACGGCGTCATTTAATTTTTTAACACCGTCGTAAAGTTTATTTCTTGCTTCATCACTATAAATAATATCTTTTGCCATATTTTTCTCCTTATTTTATGATTCCTAAAACATCTTCAAGATTTAAAACTAAATATTTTTTTTCATCCAAACTTACTTCGCTACCAGAATATTTAGCAAAAACTACTTTATCACCGACTTCTATACCTTCACACTCTTTTGAAACTGCTACGATTTTGCCAGTTGATGGTTTTTCTTTTGATGCATTATCAGGTATTATAATGCCTGTTGCAGTAGTTTTTGTCTCCTCTTCGCGCTCAATTAAAACGCGTTTTCCAAGTGGTTTAAAATTCATTTTTTCTCCTTATTAAATTTTAAATTATTAGCACTCAACTCAAACGAGTGACGGGATTATATTTAAAATTTAGTTTTATGTCAATACTTTTACAAAAATTATTTATAAAACTTTAGTCTATTTATATCAAGTTTTTATTATTTTATAATTTAATATAAAAAGATATAATCAAAGAATTTTTTAAAAGGAGAATTATAATGAAAATATTGAAATATTTTTCAATTTTTGTAGTAATTGTATTAATACTGCTTTATATGGTTGCTTTTACTAGTTTTGGAAATAATTTAGTAAAGACATACGTGGAAAATATAATTAAAGAAAAAAG
>CAMUNZ010000076.1 GCA_947090385.1 uncultured Campylobacter sp.
CGATTATGAAACTAATCAATTAAAATTAATTAGAAAATTAAATAAAAATCAAAGCGATATAGAATTTGCACAAATTAGAACTTATGCAAGCGAAAGTTTAAGTAAATTTTTTGATGATTTTGACAAATCAAGACAAAATTTTGTTAAAGATTTAGAACTTTTTGTAGAAGAAATTTTGATAAAAATAGTTACAAATTATGAAAATGCGATTAAATTAACCATTTATTTTATCGACGATAAAATAAAAAGAAGTTGTGAAAATTACGAAGAATCGCCAGAAGTTTTTCCGCTTTTTTATCCTAAAAAAAGCGAAATAAACGATAGAATTTTAACAGCGCTAAATTATTATGAGTTTGAAAATTTTTTAATAGGAAACAGGACTTTTTTGCACAAAAATTTTGCAAATCTAAACGACGAATTCGAAAAAATTTTAAACGAAAAACTAAAAATTTTAGAACTTAAAATTTTAGATTTACAAAGAAAAAAAGAGATTGTTGATAATATAGAAATTTAAGCAATTTCATCTTTCTCATAAAAATTGCGAATTTTTGCATCAAATTTATAAACGATCTCGAAAATCACAGGAACGATTAAAAGCGTTAAAATCGTAGATGATATAAGTCCGCAAATCACAGATATCGCCATCGGTGAATTTCCTTCAAAACCAGGACCTTGTGATATCGCTAATGGCAACATCGCAAAAATCATAGCAAAAGTTGTCATAAAAATAGCCCGAAGTCGCATTTTACCAGCTTTTACGATCGCATCTTGCAAACAAACGCCCTGTCTTATCAAACGATTTGCAAAATCTACAACTAAAATCGCGTTTTTTCCAACCATTCCAAAAAGCAAAATAAGACCGACCATTACAAAAATACTAAACGAATTTCCACTTAAAAAAAGCCCCAAACTTACACCACAAAATGCAAGTGGCATAGTTATCATTATAACTAATGGCAAAATGAAACTTTCATAAAGTGAAGCTAAAATCAGATAAATTAAAATTGAACTTAAAAAAATAGTAGTTAAAAAAGCCTCTTTTGTGTCATCCATAAGCTCAACAAATCCTAAAAATTTATAAGAATAATCAGATTTTAAATTTGATAAGTTTTTATCTATTGCATTTTGCACTTCGCTAAGTGGCGTATTTATCGTATTTGCAGTAATTAAAATTTCTCTTTTTTTATCAAAACGATTTATAACAGTATCAGTTTTATGGATCTTAAAATTTGCAAAACTTGATAAAAAAATTTCTTCGCCAAAACTATTTTTTACGCTAAATTTTTTTAAATCGTCATAATTTTTACGAAATTCGTCGCTAAATCTCATAACTATATCGAGTTTTTGATTTGACATGCTAAAAGTTCCGACAGTATTTGAAGAAAAAGAGTTAAAAAGTTGTTTTGCAACTTGCAAAATATCGATATTTAGCCGTTTTGCTAACTCTTTATTGATAGAAATTTCTAATTCATCTTTTTTATCTTCATTGCTAAGTTTTATATCAACCACACCTTTTGTATTTTGCAAAATTTCTTTTGCTTGTTTAGCAATTTTATTTAATTCATCAAATTCATCGCCCATAATCGCTAAAACTATCGGCTCATTTACGCCAGCCGATTCTACTTTTGGAAGTTCAGAAATTCGAATTCTTAAATCATCAAAAACATATTTTTTTCTAAAATTTTCAATTATCTTTTTTTGGCGCAATTTTCTATCATTTAACGGCTTTAATCTTACAAAAATTTTTGATTTATACGCCTCTTTTGCATCGTTGTAACCTAAAAGCAAATAAGCAAATTCTACATTTTCATCTTTTTTTATATTTTCTAAAACATTTTTTGACAGATTTGTCATTTTTTCAAGAGATGAATTTGGATTTGATTCTAAAAAAATTTCAAACTCACTATCATCTTCCATCGGCAAAAATTCCATGCCCAAACGAAATGCTAAAATTCCAGAAATTATAGTAAAAATAAAAACACAAAAAACAACTAAATATCTAAAATTTAAAATTTTTATCAAAAATTTTTCATATAAATTTTCAAATTTTTCAAAAAACGGCTCTGTAATTTGATAAAAATTTGAGTTTTCATTTTTTAAAAATCTAGAACTTATCATAGGAATTAGCATAATCGCGACCAAAAAAGATATCACAATTCCACCGCTGACGCTTAGAGCAAAAGCGTTAAAATATTTCCCAGGAATACTTTGCATAAAAGCAATCGGCACAAAAACACAAAGCAAAACAACGCTAATAGCTAAAATACTAAAAGCAATTTCGTTTATGCTCAAAAATGAAGCTTGCATAACCGACGATGAGTTTAATTTTTTTGATATATTTTCAACAACAACAATTGCATCATCTATAAAAATTCCAATTCCAAGAGTTAAAGCGATCAAAGTTAATCTATTTAAATCAAAACCTAAAAGATATATGATAAAAAAAGTAGATATAATCGAAACAGGTATTGCAACCGCTGCAACAATTGTGGCTCTTATGTTTCTTAAAAATAAAAAAACTATTAAAATAGTCAAAATAATGCCAAAAATCATATCAAAAATAACTTGACTTAAGTATTTTTTTATTTTTTGACTTTTATCAAAAGTGACAATAAACTCAATTTCATCTCCTAAAATTTGCTTTAATTGTGGCAAATTTTGTTTTATTTTTTCTATAGTTTTTAAAGAATTTGCCTTATTTACTTTTAATACATTTATCATAACTCCGTTTTTGTCGTTCATCACAGACAAACTATCTTTGTCGCTAAAACCGAATTTGACCTGAGCTAAATTTTTTAAAAAAACTCCAGGCATTATGCGTAAATTTTCTAAATCTTTTAAATTTTTAGCATCAAAATTTGACTTTATAAAAATCTCTTTTTCTTGATTTTCAAATTTACCAAGCGGAAAAGAGACATTGCTAGTTTGAATTATTTGCGAAATTTCGTTTGATGTGAGATTATATTTTTTAAGCAAAGTTTGATTCAAATCTACTCTGATTTGAGGCTCTAAAAATCCAACAAAATCTAAATCCCCTACTCCTTCAATCCTTCGCAAAAAAGGATCAATTGTAAGTTTTATTTTATCCATTAAAATTTGTTGTTTTCCAGTTACAAAAATATTTAAAATCGATCCACCTTCAGCAGAAAGTTTTTCGATTTCGCTATTAAAATTTGTTTTTGAAATTTTATCTCGTATATCGTTTGCTGCGATTTCTAAATCTTTATTAAGTTTAAATTGGATTAAAATAACACTTAAATTATTATAACTATAGGAATTTATCTTATTGATTCCATCAATAGTGTCAAGTTCATCTTCTAATTTTTTTGTTATTTTATTTTCTATATAATTTAAATCTCCGCTTGCGTAAGTTGTGATTTTTATAAGTGGAATATCAACATTTGGAAACAAATTTATAGGCATTTTATAAATTGAAAAAATACCAAAAATTACAAAAGCCACAAAAAGCATCAATGTGGATATCGGACGATTTAAGGCAAATTTATACATTTTTATTCACTTATTATTTTTCCTTCGCCAAAAATGCCAATTTTTAAATTTGATGTGTAAATTTCGGCTGTTATTTTTCTAGTTTTTTCATCTATTTTTGGGCTGACAGCGTCGATTTTTGAAACGAAATTTTGCCCATTTATGTTATAACGAAATTCCGTTCCGACTTTTACCAAATCACAAAATTTACCATCAAAACTTAAAACTATCTTATTTTTTGGATAAGAAACAAATTCTAAAAGTGGCTGATTTGGGCTTGCAATTCCTTGTGAAATTTCTACAAATTTTTGACTTAAAATGCCATCAAAAGGAGCTTTTAAAATTTTATTTTCTATCAAATTTTCTACTTTTAAAACAGCGATTTTTGACTCTTCAAATTTTAAATTTGCTGTTTCAAAATCAAATTTTGCTTTGTCGTAAGCTTGTTTTGAAATCGCATTTTTCATATTATTATATCTATTTAAGGTTTTTTGAGCGAAATTTTTCGCAAGTTCTGCTTGATTTAAAACATTTTTTGCGCTTAAAAGAGCAATATTTTCAGTTTTTGCATCCAAACTAAGCAAAATTTCGCCCTTTTTTACAAAATCGCCGATTTTATAATTTATATTTTTTACAATCCCTATGGAATTTAGCGACAAATTTGAAGTTACAAAAGCCTTAACTTCAAAACTTGCATAAATTTCTTCACCAAAAATTTGGGTAAAAAACAAAAATAAAAAAGCAATTTTTTTCATCAAAAAACCTTTATGCTAATCAAAAAGATTTGTAGAAAGATATCTTTCACCAGTATCACATAAAAACGT
>CAMUNZ010000077.1 GCA_947090385.1 uncultured Campylobacter sp.
CAAAAGTCCTTCAACTCCGCCAATTTTTACAAATGCTCCAAATTGTGTCAAATTTGTAATTACGCCTTTTACTATGTCGCCAGTTTTAAATTTGTTTTTAAACTCATCAAATGGTTGTGGTAAAAGTTTTTTAAGACTTACTCTAAGTCTTCTTTCTTCTGTGTTTATCTCTATAACTTCAACTTCAAGATTTTGACCTTCACTTATAAAATCTCTTGGATTTTTAATATTTTTATCCCAAGAAATTTCACTAATATGCAAAAATCCTTCTATATCATTGCCTAAATCCACAAAAGCGCCATAATGTTCTATATTTGAAACACTTACTTGAATAACATCGCCTTCAACTAAACTGTCTTTTATCTCATCCCAAGGATCTGGTATAGCAGCTTTTATAGACAACGATAAATGTTTTTTATTTTCATCGTATCCTATAATCTTTACAGGAACTTTATCACCTTCTTTGTATAATTTATCAGGATTTACAGGTCCTTTATAAGAAATTTCACTATAATGAACTAATCCATCAACACCACCAACATCTACAAACATTCCGTAGCTTGTGATTTTTTTGATAACGCCTTCAATCACATCTTTGTTTTTGATAATATTATTTATTAAATCTCGTTTTTTTCGTCTTTCATCATCTAAAATTTTCTTACGTGAAAAAACTATAGTTTGCTCTTCTTTATTTACTTTTAAAACTTTAACTTTCATAGTTTTTCCAACGATTTTCATATCATCTTTTGTGCCACTTTGAGATCTAGGCATAAAACCTTCAATTCCATCATTTGTTACGGCTACAAATCCACCTTTATTTTTTGATATGATTTTAACTTCGTAAATATTTTCTTCATTTTCATCATAATTTTCTACAAAATTTTTAACTTTTTCTCGTCTTAAAGCTTTTTTGTAAGAAACTATCGGGCGACCATTTCTCCCGCCTGTTATAACTACTTTTAAAATATCTCCAACTTTAAAAAGCATATTATTTTCATTGTCTAGAATTTCAGAAACAGGCATAACACCTTCTGATTTTTTGCCGACATCTACAAAGACTTCATCGCCTTCAATTTTAACGATTTTGCCTTCACCATCTTCTTCTGTCTTTCTAAAAGACTCCTCTAATAAAGTAGCGAAATTTTCTTCTTCTACCTCTGTGTTTTGAACATTGTTGTTCACCTCTGCCATAGTAATCCTTATTATTTGATAATTTATCTAATTTTGTTTAGATAAAAATGGTCGGATTTTATCTTAAAATTTCTTAATAGTGGCTTTTTCGTCTAAATTTTTTATTTTTTCGATAACCTTTTGTATAAGCCAATCAGGAGTGCTAGCGCCGGCACTTATACCACATAAATTTTTATTTAAAAACCATTCGCCTTTTACTTCATTTTCGCTTTCGATTAAATAACTATCTTCACAGAAATTTTTAGATATTAAAAAAAGTTGTCTAGTGTTGGATGAATTTTTTCCACCGACAATTACCATAACATCTGATTTCTTAGCCAAAATTTCGATTGCTTCTTGATTTTGCAAAGTTGCGTTGCAAATTGTGTTAAAAATTCTTAACTCTTTTACTTTTGGCAAAATTTTTACAGCAATTTGATTAAATTTTTCTATTTTTTTTGTAGTTTGCGAGATTAGGGCGATTTTTGATTTAAATTTAATTTTTTCAATATCTTCTTCATTTGCCACCACAAAAACATTTGTAGATACATAACTCATAATTCCTTGAATTTCTGGATGTTGTATATCTCCAAAAATTACAATATCGTAGCCTTTTTCGCTCATATCTTGAGCGATTTTTTGCGGTTTTTTTACAAAAGGGCAGGTTGCATCGCTTATCTCAAAATGATTTTTTTTAAGAAATTCTAAATCTTGTTTTCTAATCCCATGAGTTCTTATGATAACTTTTTTTTCGTCGCTTAATTCAGATATTGATTTTAAAGTTTTTACTTTAAAATCTTTTTGTAATCTTGAAATTTCTAAATTATTATGTATTAATTCTCCAATAGTTGAAGAATTCGGAGAATTTTCTGCGATAGCTATCGCTCTTTTTACGCCAAAACAAAATCCAAAATTCTTTGCTAATTCAATTTTCAATTTTTACGCCTAAATTTTGAAGTATTTTTGTAAAATTTGGAAAAGATGTCGATATAAACTCGCTATTTTCTATTTTCATTCCACATTTTAAACCTAAAATAGCAAAACTCATCGCAATTCTATGATCGCCAAAAGAATCTATTTTTGCAAAATTTGCTTTTTTCCCAGTTATCTCAAATCCATCTTCAAGTTCAATCGCGTCAATTCCACAATTTTTAAGCCCTAAAACCATAGTTTTTATGCGATCACTTTCTTTTACTCGCAACTCTTTTGCGTTTTTTAAAACACTTTTTCCGTTTGCACAAGCAAATGCAATCCCTAAAGCAGGGGCTTCGTCGATCATCCAAGATATATTTGTATCAACACAAATTGCATTTAAATTTGAGCTTTGTACCAAAATATCACCAGTTGTTTCAAAACCATTTTTGACATTTAAAAACTCAATTTTTCCGCCCATTTTTTGCAAAATTTTAAACGCTTCTATTCTTGTTTTATTTAATAAAATATCTTTTAAAATTATTTTAGAATTTGGTAAAATCAAAGCAGCAACAGCGAAGAAAAAAGCTGAACTTGGATCATTTGGAATTTTAATATCAAGCGGTTTTAATGGATTTTTAATCGGTTTTACGATTGTTTTTAAATTTTGGCTAGAAATTTCTGCTCCCATAAATTTAAGCATAATTTCTGTGTGATTTCTGCTTAAACTAGGTTCAATAAATTCGCAACCATTTGAGTTTAAACCAGCTAAAATCATCGCAGTTTTTATTTGCGCCGAAGAAATTTTACTTTCAAATTTAAAAAAATCTAATTTTTTACCACGTATGCAAAGTGGGGCGAAATTTTTTTCTCTTGCATCAAATAACGCCCCAGCCTTTTTTAAAGGTTCAAGAACTCGGCCCATTGGACGATTGTTTAAATATTTATCACCATTTAAAACAAAAAATCCATTTTTGCTAGCCAAAAAGCCACACAGAATTCTCATCGCCGTGCCAGAATTTCCACAATTTAGAATTTCGCTTGGTTCTATAATTTTTTTTGGTGGATTTATAAAAATCTCACCATTTTCTTTTTTTATTTTTGCTCCTAAAATTTCAACTATTTTTAATGAATTTAATGTGTCTTCGGCTAATAAAAAATTTCTTAAATGGCTTTCTTTATCGCTTAAAAGCGAAAAAATTGCTGCTCTATGCGAGATTGATTTATCGCTTGCTATATCCGAAATTTCGCCATTTATACCATTTTGTACTTTAGAAATTTTCATCTTAAATCAATTCCAAATTCCATCTTTAAAGCGTCAATTATATTTTGCATAAACTCAGAAATTTCATCTTCTTCTAATGTTTTTGTGTCATTTTGGAAAATAAAATTTAGCGTCAAACTGCAATTATTTTTCAAACTTTTATCTTTATAAATATCAATCGGAAAAAACTCTTTTAAATCGGCTAAATTTAAATTTTCTATACATTTTTTGATTTTTGAAAATTCTAAATCCAAAGGCATCAAAATACTCAAATCTCTTGAAACATTTTGAAATTTTGAGTAATTTTTAGCCAAAATTCTATCAAATTTTAATTTTTTAAAGAAAATTTCGCAAACATAAGTTTTAGGTAAATCTCTTTCATTTTCTATGTTTTGGTTCATTCGTCCTATAAAGCCCACAATTTCGCCATTTTGACAAATTTTAGCTTGTTCGAAAGGACTTAAAAATTTATAATCTTCGCATTTTTCTACTTCAAATTTTCCAATTACATTTTGTATCAAATTTGCAAAATGCAAAAAGTCTATCATTTGCGGTTTTGTGCCAAAATTTAAGCTACTTTCATTTTTAAATCCACTAAAAATAAATCCAAAATTCTCGTTTTGATTTCCTTTTCTATCAAAAACGCTTCCATATTCAAAAAGCCTAATGGTTTTTTTAGAGTTTTTGAAATTTTTCTCCGCAGCTGTTAATAAAGAATTTATTAAAGTAGGGCGAAGTGCGTTTAATTCGTTATTTATAGGATTTAAAATTTTGATTTCACAAGGTTTAAAGTCTAATTTAATCAATTTTTCTGCATCATCAAAAATGTAACTTACGCATTCAAAAAAACCAGAATTTGCTGCTTTTGTTCTTAAATTTCTAGAATTTTTATAAATTTCATAATTTTCATTTAAACGATTTTTTTCACAAAAAAATAGAGGTTTATTTTCTATGTTATTTATCCC
>CAMUNZ010000078.1 GCA_947090385.1 uncultured Campylobacter sp.
AAACACCAAACAAATAAACAGAATAAAAAATGCGAGAAATTACGATTTTAACGTTTCCAAGTAAGCCATTACAAGCTATATCTGCATCGTTATTAAATCTTTTTAACGTTTCTCCAGATGTTTTTGTATCATAATAAACAGAACTTTTACTCATTAATTTATCGTATAAAGCTTTTTTTAAGTCATTTGTAACTTTAATCGTCACCCAATCATTTGTATAAATTGAAATGTAATTTAAAATTCCTTGCAAAGTGACAAAAGCGACTATCAAAAACGGGATAAACCAAGGAGATTGTAAATTTTTTTCAACCATCACAATATCCATATATGGTTTTAAAGAAAGAGCTATAACAGCATCAAGACAACCTATCGGAATCGCAAGAGTAAAAGCTAATAACGCTCTTTTAAAATATGGCTTTATAAAAGGAAAAAGTTTTTTAAAATTTTCAATTATTTCTATTTTTGAAATTTTCATTATTTACTCAATGCATTTTTTCAACTTTAAAAAATTTGATTTCAAATCATTTGATGAAAAAATACTAGAAGTTCCAGCTACAAATAAATTTGCACCAAAATTTTTTAAAATTTCTGCTTTTTGAAAAGTTATATTTCCATCCACTTCAAAAATAAAATTTTCTAAATTTAATTTTTGCAAAATTTCACCAAATTTTTTTGCTTTTTTTAAAATATTTTCATCCATTCTTTGTCCATAAAATCCAGGATTTACCATCATAAAATTAACTCCATCGATTTTTAATAAAATTTTTTCAATCAAATCAATAGAAGTTGATGGATTAATCGCAACGATAGCTTTAGAACCTTTATTTTTTATATTTTCTAAAATTTCTTTAATTTGTAAAGTAGATTCAAAATGTATCGAAACTAAATCGCCCTCTTTTAGATCCAAAAATTCTACAACCTTTTGCGGATTTTGCACCATTAAATGAAAATCAAAAGGAGTTTTTGTTCTTTTTCTTATAAATTTTACAAAATCTATCCCAAGTGCTAAATTTGGCACAAAATTTCCATCCATTATGTCTATATGATAAAAATCAGCCCCACATTCTTCAAGCTGATTGAAACTATCCTTAAAATCAAACGGATCCACACACATCAAAGACGGAGAAATTTTATTTTTCATGCAAAATGTCCTCATAGCTTAAAATAGCTCTTTCAAACATCTCTTCTAAACTGATAATTGCTTTAAATCCAAGATTTTCTAGTTTTTTTGTGTTTAATTTCAAAACAGAATCTGGTCGATATTTTTTTGTATTTTTTATATCAAAAATTAAATTTATTTGATATTTTTTTGCTAAAAATTCAGCAATTTCTTTTATAGAAAATACATTTTTAGAATTTGCTACGTTATAAGCTTCGCCGTCTTTTCCTTCTAACAAAATAAGAAAAATTCCATTTACTGCGTCACTTATATAACAATTTGTAACGACGCTTTTTCCATGAGTATTTAAAACAATACCTTTTTTAAAAATAATACTTCTTACAAATTGAGAAAGAACTCTGTCATCGTAAAAATCAACCCCTGCTCCATAAATTTGAGATAATCTGGCGATTTTTACAGGAAGATTAAATTCTGTTTTATAAGCCACACAAAGATTTTCTGCCAATCTTTTTCCCTCGATATACGAACTTCTAACGTTTAATAATTCTATATATCCATAATCTTCTTCTTTTATTTCTTTATTTTGCACACCGTAAATTTCCATAGAAGATAAAAAAACGATAGATTTTGTTTTATTATCTTTTGCAAATTCTAAAATTTTTTGTGTTCCATTTACTATAGTTTGTATAGTTTCAACTGGTTTTTCTACATAAAATTTAGAATTTACCGGACTCGCCGAATGTATTATAAAATCGATTTTTTCTTTTATATTTATCTCTTCTTTTACATCTTGAATGCAAAAAATCAAATTTTCATCATTTAAAAAATCTTTAAAAATTTCTATAATTTTATTTTTATTTCTTGCAAATGCGAAAATTTTTACATTTAATTTTTTTATTTTATTTAAATAAAGCAAAGTACAAACTATCTGCTTTCCTATAAATCCAGTAACTCCAGTAACCAAAATTTTGCTATTTTTAAATTTTTCAAAATCTAAAAATTCGCAATTTGCGCTTTGGTTTAAATCTTCTTTTATTATTTTATTCATATTGATTTGCTCAATAAAATATGATTAGCCAAAATTAAATCTTGTTCGATTGTGATTTTTATATTTAAACAATCGCCTTCGACAACTTTTACCGGATATCCTTTTACACAACAAATTTGGGCAGTTCCAGTAATATATTTTCTTTCAGAAGGTGTTAATTTTTCAATTGCTTCTTTTAAGACTCCGATTTTAAAACCATCTGGTGCTTGTCCATGAAGAATCGTTTTTCTATTCGGCACATCGTCTAAAAATTTATTATCTTTGCTAACAAGCATAGTATCTGTAGCTGGAATTGTAGCGATAGATGCTCCAAATTCTTGAGCTGCATTAATGCAATCTTTCAAAATTTTAACACTTACAAAAGGACGAACTGCATCATGCAAAACGATAATATCATTTTGATTTTTATTTACATCATAAACGGCATTGACAATATTCGAAACGCTATCTATCCTTTCTTTTCCGCCATTAATAATTATAATTTTCGAATTTTTATCAAGATTAAATTCTTTAAGGATGTTTTGCAAATAATCTTTGAAATTTGGATAAATTGCTATATAAATATACTCAAATTCTTCAACTTCTAGCATTTTTTGTATAGTATGTATAATTATCGGTTTATCGCCTATTTTTATAAATTGTTTTGGTATGTCATGTTTATACATCCTAGAACCAGTGCCGCCAGCTAAAATTGAACCAAATATCATAAATTTTCCTTTTTCATTATGTCTTTAATCAAATCGACAACTCTTTTTGAAGCTTTACCGTCTTCTATGCATCCTTTTTCTTTTAGAAAATATTCAACTTTGTTTTTATATTTATTTTCATCGAAATTTTCTATATTTTTTACCATTTCATCATTGTTATTAGCTACTAAAAACGGAGTGCTTGAAAGCGGATAATAAAATCCTCGTTTATTATCATATTTTTCCGCATCAGTGGCAAAAATAAATCCAGGTTTTCTTGAAAGCACAAAATCATAAATACTTGATGAATAATCAGTAATCAAAACATCAGTCGCGACTAAAAGTTCTTGCATATCGCTATAATCAGTCGCGTCGATTATATCTGTATTTTTTGTCATAAAAAGCTTATTTTTATTTTGTATTAAAAGCGGATGAAAACGAATTAAAGCTACAAAATTTTCGTTAAATCTTTTATTTAAAGCTTCTACTGTTTTTTTAAAATCCAAATTGTAATTATCAAAATTTTTATCTTCTCTTAAAGTTGGAGCATACATAACTATTTTTTTATCTTTAGAAATATTAAAATATTTATAAATTTTATTTTTTATTTCATCACCATTTTTAAAAAACACATCGTTTCTAGGATGTCCGTATTTTAAAATTTGTCCATATCCCCAAAACATTCTTTTTAAAAAATCGGTTTCGTATTTGCTATTAGATATCAAATAATCAATTTGTTCAGAATCAGCTCTTGCAATAAGTAAAGCATTTTTATTTCCATCATTTCTATCAACTCCAGTTTTTTTAATGCCAAGAGATCCATGAAATGTTTGTATGTAAATTTGTCCAGGTCTTTTAAAAATTTTCCTTTTTATATAATTTGTTCGCCTTTCATTATCTATTATAATTTTCGCAGTTGATGAGTGAAAAGTATCCTCTGCCGTCCCATCCATGATTAATTTTATATTATCTCTATCAAAATCATCTATAAATTTTAGAATATTTTTATTTACAATCCAAAATAATTTATACGGCAATTTTTGTTTTAAAATTTCTTCTGCTATATATTTCGGATTACAATTATAACTACCATTAAAAGTCCTAAAAACAATTTTATCGTTTTCGATTGGAAATTCTTCGTAATAATAAACTGGTTTTATTTTTTTATGAATTTTTATTTTTAAACCAAGTAATCTAATTTGTTTTTGATCTACAGAAGTATCATTTATAGAAAAAATTCTATCTTTTAATTTACTCAACTTAAAATCTCCTTAGCAATATGATTTTTTATAAATTTTGCAACGCCGCCTTTTGGTTGTATTAAATAC
>CAMUNZ010000079.1 GCA_947090385.1 uncultured Campylobacter sp.
CAACACTTTTTGAATTTTATACAAAAGAAAAACAGTATAAAAAAGGCGCAGAAATTTTACAAGAACTTTATAAAATCGACAAAAAAGACAAGTTTATTGAAACTGCTGCAGAAATTTATATTTTTTTAAAAGATTATGAAAATGCTATAAAAGTACTTGAAATAAATAATGTAAATACAAAATTTTTATTAGATATTTACGCTTATCAAAAAAAATTTAAAAAAGCTTATGAAATTAGCAAAAAAGAGTTTGAAAAAACAAAAAATGAAGAATTTAACATTTTGATGGCGATTTATAAAAACGAAGGAAAATCCCCAAATTTAACAAAACAAGACAAAAATAATATAACAAAAAATTTTGAAAAATCTGTGCAAAAAAGCCAAAATCCTATATATTTAAATTATTATGGTTATTTTTTGATAGATAATGAAATAGATATAAAAAAAGGTATAAATTTGATAAAACAAGCTTTAAAAATTAGACCAGACGAATCCTATATAATAGACTCTTTAGCTTGGGGATATTATAAAAACGGTGAATGTCAAAATGCAAAATTTTGGATGGAAAAAGCCTCACAAGATGAAGAATTTATGAAAAGTGAAGAGGCAAAAATACATTTTAATAAAATTATAAATTGTAAATAGAAAGGTTAAAAAATGCAACATTTATGTGCTCCTTGGAGAAGTGAATATTTCAAAGGTAGAGTCGGAAAAGAGTGCGTATTTTGCGATATTGTAAATAATCCTCAAAACGATCCAGAAAAAGGAGTTTTATTTAGAGGAAAATATTGTTTTGGAGTAATGAATCTTTTTCCTTATAGTCCTGGAGCTTTTATGGTTATACCGTATAAACACACAGCAAATATAGAAGATTTAAGTGAAGAAACTTGGATCGAAATGAGTTTTTATATAAGAAAAGGTGTAAAAATTTTAAAAGAAAAATTAAACGCCGGTGGTGTAAATATCGGTATGAATTTAGGAAAAGCAGCTGGTGCTGGGATAGATGAACATGTGCATTATCACGCAGTTCCAAGATGGGAAAGAGATACAAATTTTATAACAACAATAGCCGATGTAAGAGTAAATGGCGTACCATTTTCACCGCTTTACGAGCAAATAAAACAAGGATTTAAGGAAATAAATGATGAAATTAATTAGCATAGAAGAAGCAATTGAAGAATTAAAACAGGGAAATATGCTTGTTTTAGTAGATGATGAAGATAGAGAAAATGAAGGTGATATAATTTTTGCGGCGACTTTTAGCACTACAGAGCTTGTAAATTTCGCTATAACACACGCAAAAGGCGTACTTTGCACACCTGTAAGCAAAGAAATAGCAAAAAAATTGAATTTAGAACCCATGGTACCAAATAATACATCTTTACATGAAACAGCTTTTACAATCACAATAGATGCCGTTGAAACAAAAACTGGAGTTAGTGCAACCGAAAGAAATTTAACAATCAAAAAAATGGTCGAACCTACTTCAAATGGAAATGATTTTGTAAGACCTGGACATATTTTTCCACTTATTGCAAAAGATGGCGGAGTTTTAGTAAGGACTGGACATACAGAAGGATGTGTTGATTTATGTAAATTAGCCGGACTTGAAGAAATTGCAATTTGTTGCGAAATCGTAAAAGATGACGGAGAAATGGCACGAAGAGACGATTTAGAAATTTTTTGTGATAAATTTGGCTTAAAAATGGTTGCAGTAAGCGATATCGTAAGATATAGATTGCAAAACGAATCTTTAATCACTCTAGCACAAAAAACAAAAACAAAAATAGCTGGATTTGATGCCTTAAAATTTGAGTTTATAGATCACAACCAAAATCATCATGAAGCATTTGTTTTTGGAGAAATTTCGAAAATTACTCCGGTTAAATTTCATTGCGTAATGCAAGATAATGAATTTTTAATATCCCCAAAATATAATGATTTTATGAAATCTTTAAGTTTCCTAAATGAAAAAGGCGGAATTTTAGTTATGATGAATAATGGAAAACAGAGCAAATCACAAATGAAAGATTATGGAATCGGAGCACAAATTTTGAAATTTTTAGGTGTCAGCGAAATTGAACTTTTATCATCAAATGCAAATTTAGAGTTTGTTGGTATAAGTGGATTTGGATTAAATGTAATAAAAACAACAACTTTTTAAATTATTTTTAAAATTTTAAATTCCCATACTATTTTAAAAATAAAAATATAATTAAAAATCTAAAATTTCTTTAAATTTTAGATTTTGTAATTTTATTTTTTAAAAAAAAATAAAAAAAGTGAAATTTCATACGGAATTTAAACTAAAATTAGTAATAAAGATATTAAAATTAACCAATTGAAATTTTTTATAAGGAGAATCTATGAGCGATAAGATTGAGGGTTTCTTAGGTGTCACGACCGAATGTCGCAAAAGCAGATGTCCTGCTAAGCTTGATTTGATTCAAAGTGGAACTGGAATTTTCCTAGGTCTTTTTATGTGGATGCATATGGTTTTTGTATCGACTATACTTTTTGGGCAAGATTTTTATGATTCTGTTGTCCATATTTTGGAGGCTAGATTTTTATATGACAGCCCTGCTATGAGCTGTATAACATCATTTTTAGCAGCCTGTGTATTTTTGATATTTTTTATACACGCAGGACTTGGAATGAGAAAAATGCCTATAAACTATAGACAATGGCAAGCTTATAAAGCACATAAAGATAGAATGCAACACAGTGATACGTCGCTATGGTGGATACAATTTATTACTGGCTTTATAATGTTTTTCTTGGGGTCAGCACATTTAATCATTATAATTACACATTCACACCTTATAACAGATGGAGGATCAGCTGCGAGAGTTGTAGGTCATATGATGTGGGCTTTTTATTTGGTTTTACTTTTTAGCGTAGAACTTCATGGAAGTATAGGACTTTACAGAGTTTGTTTAAAATGGGGAATTTTTGAAGGCAAAGACGCAAAAGAAAGTAGAGCAAAACTTAAAAAAGTTAAATGGTTTTTGAGTGTATTTTTTATATTTTTAGGTGTTTTGTCACTTTTGGCTTTTATGAAACTTGGCTTTTCAAACGACTTAGTATTTAAAATTTAACGAGGTTTAGTAATGAATATAAAATATTATGATGCATTAGTTATAGGTGGCGGATTGGCTGGACTTAGAGCAGCTATTGCTACTGGCGAAAAGGGACTTTCAACGGTAGTTTTAAGTATTTGCCCAGTAAAAAGAAGTCACTCAGCAGCCGCACAAGGTGGTATGCAAGCAAGTTTGGGAAATTCCAAAATGAGTGAAGGAGACAATGAAGACGTCCATTTTGCAGATACAGTAAAAGGTAGCGATTGGGGTTGTGATCAAGAAGTTGCAAGAATGTTTTGTCAAACTGCACCAAAAGCTATTAGAGAACTTGCTGCTTGGGGTGTTCCTTGGACAAGAATTACAAAAGGTAAAAGAACAGCCATTATAAACGCACAAAAAACAACAATTGAAGAAAAAGATGAAGTTCATGGATTAATCCATAGTCGCGATTTTGGTGGTACAAAAAAATGGCGAACCTGTTATACAGCTGATGCCACAGGTCACACTATGCTTTTTGGCGTCGCAAATGAAGCTTTAAAACACAATGTAGAAATTCAAGATAGAAAAGAGGCGATAGCATTAATACATCAAAATAATCGTTGTTATGGTGCAATTGTTAGAGATTTAATCACTGGCGAATTGGTCGCTTATGTAGCAAGAGCAACATTAATCGCAACTGGCGGTTATGGAAGAATTTACAGACACACAACAAACGCTGTAATTTGCGAAGGTATCGGTGCAGCTATAGCACTTGAAACAGGCGTAGCACAACTTGGAAATATGGAAGCTGTTCAATTTCACCCAACTCCGATTGTACCAAGCGGAATTTTGCTAACTGAAGGTTGCCGTGGAGATGGTGGAATTTTACGAGATGTTGATGGATATAGATTTATGCCTGATTATGAGCCAGAGAAAAAAGAATTGGCAAGTCGTGACGTTGTAAGTCGAAGAATAATGGAACACATAAGAAATGGTAAAGGTGTAAAAAGTCCTTATGGAGAGCATGTTTGGCTTGATATTTCAATTTTAGGACGAGAGCAAGATCGGAAGAGCGTCGTGTAGGGAAAGAGTGTAGAT
>CAMUNZ010000080.1 GCA_947090385.1 uncultured Campylobacter sp.
ATAATCTAGCTAAAACGCTAAAAGTAAAAGCACAAAAAACTAAAAGCCAAAAATGTTTTGAAAAACTAAAAATTTTAAAAAAATCCAAAATATTTCTAATAAATTTTCCCATGATCAAGCTTTACAAATCTCCTCTATTTTTTCTATTAAACTGTTTGATATTAAATTTTTATCGAAATTTAAAGCCCTAATTTTTGCCCTATTTTCGTAAGATTTTACAATTTGTGGCTCATTTAACGCAGTTTGCATTATAAGCATAGTCTGTTTTTGATCATTTACTGGTATTAAAAAACCCCAATCGTTTTCACCTAAAAGCTCACTTGCTCCGCTTGGATGATCGCTTGAAATTACAAATCTTTCGCAAGCCAAAGCCTCAATTAAAACATTTGAAAAGCCTTCAAATTTGCTAACAAAAACAAAAGCGTAACATTTTGACATATATTTATAAGGATTTGAATCAAACCCCAATAAATGGACTTTTTTAGTAAGTTTTAATTCGACAATCAAATTTGTTAAATAATCTTTTAAAACTCCGTCTCCTAAAATCACCAAATCTTTGTCGCAATTTTTAAGTTTTGAATAAGCTCTTATTAAAAGTTCAAAATTTTTTCCGCTATCCAATCTGCCAACACTTAAAAAAAATGGTTTTTTTATCGAAATTTCTTTTTTGCTTAAAATTTCGATTTTTTCCAAATCAACGGCATTATATAAAACATCCATTTTTGTTCTTGGAATTTTAAAATTTTTCTCTAAATCACGCAAATTTCCTAAACTATTTGGCATTATAAAATCGGCTTTTGGATACAATCTTCTTATCAAAAACTTTCCGACTTTTGATCTTATGTTTCTTTTAGAATACAAAATAGAAGGAGTTGAGCATTCATTAAAAATCATTTTGCCTTTTAAATCAAAAAATTTCGCAATTGCAGCGATAAAACAAGGTCTATTCATCCAAACAAAATGGACATCTATTTTTAATTTATTACATAAATCCCTGTAACGAAGCGCTAAATTTGATAATTTTAAAAATTTCCAAATTCCATTTTCAAAAGGACGAGATTTTTCAATATAATGAATTTTTACCTCTTCTGGAATTTCATAAACAATCGTATCATTCATCAAAACTAAATGGACTTCATAATTTTTAACAAGCGCTGGAAGTAGATTTGATACAACTCTTTCAGCACCGCCACCAGCCATAGAATAAATAAAAAGTGATAATTTTTTCATATAAATTTCTTTAAAATAAATTTTGACATTTTTGAATTTAATGCAGATAAAAATATATAAATTAAATTTTTGTTTTTTAAACAAAAAATCACCAAAAAAATCAAACGAAATTTCATATTAAGATTTTCAAAATATGGCGATTTTACGATATTTTTTATCTTGCACTAAAAAATTTAAACCTTTTTTAAAATCTTTTTTATCAAACTTTGATTTGCTTAAAACAAAACATAGATAATTGTAAATTTTTACAAAAAAAACTTCGTCTTTAAAAGCATCAAATTTTTTAAATTTTTTTAAATTTTTTACATTTGCTTCGTAAAGTTGCAAGCCATTTTGAAAATGTTTATAAACAAATTTTTTATAAATCACATCATAATTGTAAAGAATTTTATCCAGTTTATAAACAATTTTTGAGTTTAAAATAGCGTCAGTTACAAAATTTTGATCTTCAGCTAAAATAAGATTTGTATTAAATCTAACATCTTTTAAAATCTCTTTTTTAAAAATTTTATTCCAAACCCAACCCATGGAATTTTGATTTGTCAAAAGAAGTTTTAGATAAAAATCTGGATCTATCAAACCGTAATTCGCATTTATATCTTTAAAGATAGAATTTTTCCCTTCATTTTTTATCAAAACATCGCAAACTACGATATCAGCATCGTTTTTTAAAGCGGCTTCTAGCATAAGTTTTAAAAAATCTATTTCAAAACAATCATCGCTATCCAAAAATGCCACAAATTCGCCTTTTGCGATATTTAATCCAGCATTTCTAGCGGCACTTACTCCGCTATTTTGTTGATCGATTAAAATAATTTGTGATTTAAAATTTTTTAAAATTTCAAGCGTATTATCCTTGCTTCCGTCATTTATCGCAATAATTTCAATATTTTTATAACTTTGATTTAAAACAGATTCAATACATTTTTTTATAGATTTTTCGGCATTGAAAGCTGGAATTATCACACTTATTAAACTATTTTGCATTCGTAATTACCTTTAAAATTTCATCATATTTCTTATAAATTTCTTCTATTTTAAACTCATTTTGTCTTAATTTTGCATTTTCAACCATTTTTAATCTCAAATTTTCATCTTTTATCAAAATTTCAATCTTTTTTGCAATTTCATTAAAATCCCCGATTTCACACAAAAAGCCATCAAAATTATCTTTTATAAGCTCTTTTGGACCTTGTGTTTTTGTAGAAATTCTACAAATTTCAAAAAATATAGATTCGATTAAAACATTTGATAAACCTTCGATAAAAGATGAAGACACTAAAATTCTTGCTTTTTCGTAAAATTGTGAAATTTCATTTACATTTCCCAAAAATTCGACATTTAAACCTAATTTCAAAGACAAATTTTCTAAATTTGATTTTAATTCTCCATCGCCTAAAACTTTAATTTCCCAATTAGAAAGTAAATTTTTATCAACTTTATTGATTGATTTTAAAAAAATTTCACAACCTTTTAAAGGTATCAAACGACCGACAAAAATTATAATATTTTTTTTATCAAATTTCTTAGGAAAATCGCCAAACATGGGATTATAAATCACTTTTTTATTTTTTACAAAATCAAAAAGTTCATAATCTTTTTTTGTCAAAACGGTCAAAAAATCAGCATTCTTATAAAAAATTTTCCTTAAAATTTTTAAAATTTTACCACAATTTTCATAACTTGTATGCTCGCTTATGATAAGCGGTTTTTTAGCAAAAAAATTTGAAATGATTGCTAAAATATTAGTTGAATTCATAAAAGATATAACAGCGTCAAATTCGCGCATAATCTTAGCTTGAGTTGTAATTTTTTTAAATATTCTAAAAGGTTTAAAACCTTTTTTTTCATAATTTAAACTTATCAATTTTGCATTGTTATCAATTTTATAAAACGAATCTTTCGTGTCAAATTTTAAAATTCCAACTTGATGAAATTTGCAAAAGTAATTCGCCAAATTTGCGCAAACTCTTTCAGCTCCGCCACTTTGCAAATTTGTAATTATAAAAAGAATTTTCATTTTATAAATTTGTTTGAAGTTTCATTAAAAATTGTTATTTTTACATCGACATCTTTTGGGACTATAAAAATTATTTTATCTGGATTATTTAAAAGCAAATTTTTGCTAAAAAATACAAATTTTTTAGTTTTTGGCTCATCGCATAACATTCTTGTGCCACCTAAAACTGCATTTTTATCACTAAATCTATAAATTTCCTTATCATTTTTGATTTTTGTGATTTTTCCACCGCCTAAAAAATAATTATTACAATCTAATAATAAATTTTTTCCAAATTCAATTTTTGCTACAAAATTATCTTTAGATGTGTGATTAAAATCGTAATAAATTTTTTTCGTTTCCAATTTTTGACTAGCTCCTAAAACAAAACCGCAAAATAATAAAACAGATAGAATTTTTCTCATTTTTTACCCTTAATAAAAAAAATAAAAATTATATATAAATTATCTCAATATAAGATAAAATTAGCTGTTTTCGCTCTCTAACAAGATATTTTTACTAAAATCGTATTGCAAAATTATATTTGCAACTTGTATAAATTTTTTTGTCATATTTCCACAAAGGCAAGAATCATTCATAAGAGATGTTAAATCTTTTGGTGAAATTTTTATATTTTGCGCATATTTTTGTGCATAATTTAAACTTAAATTCTCAAAATTTTTATTTTCAATCTCAAGCATAGATATAAATTCTTTTATCATATCGGTATTATTTTGATCTAAAATATCACTACAAATTCGCAAAACTTTAATGATATTTTTACGAAGAAG
>CAMUNZ010000081.1 GCA_947090385.1 uncultured Campylobacter sp.
TTTAAATTTCCCTAAACTTGGTTCGAAAAAAGTAGGGCGGATATTTTCTAATTTTTGTATTTTTTTTATATTTAAATTTTCTACAAATTTTGATGCATAAAAAAACTTTATTTCATCAATTTCTGGGATGTTTGATATTTCATTATTGCTTTTTAAGTGATACATTTTACACATTTTTAAAAAAACTTTTATCTCGTTTTTTATAGTATCCCGATCGAATTCGAATTTTGCATTTGGATTATTTAAAGCAATAAATAGGATTTTTTTGTTGTTTTCTTTATCATCTTTGATATACATAAATGATACTAATCCGCCTTTATTTGCTCCAAATCTCATAAAAAGGGCTTTTCTAAAAACTCTTAATTCGTTTTCTAATTTCACTTTAGGACTTTTTTGATAATGTTCAATGATATCTTTAAAACTTTTCATTTGATGATTATAACTTTTTTATTATTAATTTTTCTTTGCGGATGCGGATATAAAGACGATCCGTTTTGGGATGAAAATAGCACAATAACTAAAATTTAATTTATTTTTTGATAGACTTGCGCAATTTTATTTGTAAGGAAAATTTATGCAAACAGCTGATATTGTAATTTTAGATTTTGGGTCGCAATACACGCAGTTAATCGCAAGAAGATTAAGAGAACAAGGCGTTTATGCCGAGCTTTTGCCATTTGATACAACGCTAAAAACAATAAAACAAAAGTCCCCAAAAGGGATAATTTTAAGTGGCGGACCAGCCAGCGTTTATGCAAAAGATGCGTATTTTTGCGATGATGGGGTTTTTGATTTAAAAATTCCAATTTTAGGAATTTGTTATGGAATGCAACTAATCGCACATAAATTTGGCGCTGATGTAATACCAGCTAGAGAAAAAGAATACGGAAAAGCAAATTTAGAATTAAAAAAATCAAGCGATTTATTTAAAGACACGCCACAAAATCAAATCGTTTGGATGAGCCACGCAGACAAAGTCGAAAACATTCCTAATAATTTTGAAATTTTAGCCACCAGCCAAAATAGCGAGTTTTGCGCATATGGCGATGAAAAAGCAAAAATTTATGCTTTGCAATTTCACCCAGAAGTCGCGCACACAGAATTTGGCGATGTGATTTTAAAAAATTTTGCAAAATATATTTGCGGTTGCGAAAGCACGTGGAATATGGGCAGTTTTGCAAAAACTCAGTGTGAAAAAATAAAACAAGAAGTAGCTGATGATAAAATTTTATGCGCGGTAAGCGGTGGCGTGGATAGCTCCGTAACTGCGGCACTTTTAGCTCACGCAGTTCCAAAAAATTTAATCGTCGTTTTTGTCGATAACGGACTTTTAAGGCAAGATGAAGCAAAACAAGTTGAAGCCACATTTAAAACAAAACTCGGCGTGGATTTGATCTCAATCGACGCAAGCGAAATTTTCTTAAAAAAATTAGAAAATATAACAGATCCCGAGCAAAAACGCAAAATCATCGGACAAACTTTCATCGAAATTTTTGACAAAGAAGCAAAAAAACACGGCGATGTGAAATTTCTAGCGCAAGGGACTTTATACACAGACGTAATCGAAAGTAGCGTAATCGGGGCAAGTAAAACGATAAAAAGTCATCATAACGTCGGCGGTTTGCCAAAGGATATGAAATTAAAATTAATCGAGCCTTTACGTGAAATTTTTAAAGACGAAGTTAGGGCTTTGGGGTTAGAACTTGGATTAAGCCGCGATTTGGTTTTTCGTCATCCTTTTCCAGGACCAGGTCTTGCAATACGCATAATCGGCGAAGTTACAAAAGAGCGTTTAGAAATTTTACGCAAAGCCGATGTGATTTTAAGAGATGAGTTAAAAAGTAGCGGTTGGTATAATAAAACTTGGCAGGCGTTTTGTGTGCTTTTAAATGTAAATTCAGTCGGAGTTATGGGCGATAATAGAACTTATGAAAATGCAGTTTGCGTAAGAGTTGTCGATGCAAGCGATGGCATGACTGCGAGTTTTTCGCATTTACCATATGAAATTTTAGAAAACGTAAGCCGTAGAATCATAAACGAAGTTGAAGGGATAAACCGCGTAGTTTATGACATTTCAAGCAAACCACCTGCAACGATTGAGTGGGAGTAAAAAATTTAAATCGCGACTTATCGTTGCGATTTTCTATATTGTTAAGCTTTTTAAAAAAGGCTTTTGATTTTAAAAAATTTCGCCCCAAACAAAGCCAAAAAACAAAATCAAATTTAAAAACAAACTTATAAAAAGCCAAATTTTAACAGCAAATTATTGAAATTTAAACTCACAAATTGTAACATAAACTTAAATTGCAAAAATAAAATCAAAGCAAGGAAAAATTATGCAAGATTTAAACAACAACGAAACGGTGCAAAGACAAGAGCTTCACCGAAAAATTTGGGCAATTGCCGACGATGTTAGAGGAGCGGTAGACGGCTGGGACTTTAAGCAATACGTTTTGGGAATTTTGTTTTACCGCTTTATTTCCGAAAACATTACAGAATTTTTTAACAAAGCCGAGCGCGAGAGCGGAGATTTAGAATTTGACTATGCTGAAATTTCTGACGAAGAGGCGAAAAAAGACTTTAAAGAAGGAACCGTAGAGGCAAAAGGCTTTTTTATTTTGCCAAGCCAGTTGTTTAAAAACGTCGTAAAAAAGGCAAGAAAAAACGAAAACCTAAACACAGATTTAGCAAATATTTTCAAGTCAATTGAAAAAAGCGCTCTAGGTTTCGAATCGGAAGATGATATAAAAGGTCTTTTTGAGGACGTTGACACCACAAGCAACCGCCTGGGCACAACAGTGGAAGAAAAGAACAAGCGGCTTGCAGATATTCTAACAGGCATTGAAAGCATAAATTTTGGAAACTTTAAAGACAACGACATCGACGCTTTTGGCGACGCATATGAGTATTTGATTTCAAACTACGCAAGCAACGCCGGAAAGTCAGGCGGCGAGTTTTTCACCCCACAAACTGTTTCAAAACTTTTGGCAAGAATCGTAATGGACGGAAAGAAAAGCATAAACAAAGTGTATGACCCCACTTGCGGAAGTGGAAGCCTTCTTTTGCAGATGAAAAAGCAGTTTGAAAATCACATCATAGACGAAGGCTTTTTTGGGCAAGAAATAAACATGACAAATTTCAACCTTGCCCGCATGAACATGTTTTTGCACGACGTAAATTACAACAATTTTTCCATAAGGCGCGGCGACACGCTCATAAACCCACTTCACAATAACGAAAAGCCCTTCGACGCGATTGTCTCAAATCCGCCTTATTCCATAAAATGGGTGGGAGACGACGATCCTACGCTCATAAACGACGAGCGTTTTGCGCCCGTTGGAAAATTGGCGCCAAAGTCTTACGCCGACTACGCCTTCATCATGCACTCGCTTTACTATCTTTCAAGCGTGGGAAGGGCGGCAATCGTATGCTTTCCGGGAATTTTTTACCGCAAAGGTGCCGAAAAAACGATTAGAAAATATTTGGTCGAAAACAACTTCATAGACTGCGTAATCCAGCTTCCTGAAAACTTGTTTTTTGGAACGTCGATTGCCACTTGCATTTTGGTGCTTGCAAAAAACAAGGCGGAAAACAAAATTTTATTCATAGACGCAAGCAAGGAATTTAAAAAAGAAACGAACAACAACATTTTGGAAGAAAAAAACATAAAGGCGATAGTCGATGAGTTTAGGAGCAGGACGGAAAAAGAACATTTTTCAAGATGCGTAAGGCTCGATGAAATACAAGAAAACGACTACAATCTTTCGGTTTCAACCTATGTGGAAAAAGAAGACACAAGAGAAATTATCGACATAAAAACCTTAAACGCCCAGATTGAAAGCACGGTAAATAAAATAAATTCCCTTAGAATTTCCATAAACCAAATAATATCAGGGCTTTAAATATGGGCAAAATAGGCGAGCTTTTAAAAAACGAAAAAGTCGAATGGAAAAAACTTTGGGAAGTTACGATTTGGGATAAAAATTTTAATG
>CAMUNZ010000082.1 GCA_947090385.1 uncultured Campylobacter sp.
AATTTGAATTTACGTCCAAATTTTTACAAACTTTTACCAAAATTTCTTCTGCTTCTCGCCAATTTGTCGGTTTAAAAAATCTTACAAAATTTTTTTCAAAAATTTTAAAAAAATCTGCATTTAATTTATTTGTTCCGTCTTCATTTAATTCATAAATGAAATAATTATTTGGATATTTTTTGCATATATTTATAAATTCTTTAATCTCTTTTGATGAATGTGTTTTGTTTGTTTTTATATAAAGTAAATTTTTATCACCAAAAAGTGACGGCTCTCCTAAAAATTCGATTCCTGAGTTAAAATCGTATTCACCATAATAAAAACTTAGTACACTTTGTGCTTTAAATACATTTTTTAATTCATTTGTGAAAAAATCATTTAAAAACTCGTCTGTGCTTCTAAGTAGCCAAAAATTATCTATTTGCGGATTTTTTAAAGCTATTTCAAACTCTTTTTTATACATTTAATTTCCTAACAATTTCACCAAAAATTTTTGCTTCTGCAATTCTGCTTTCTGTGATTTTTACTAAAACTGGCGTTAAAATTTCTTCATAACCATTTTTTATATAAATTTTTGCTCCTTTTAATTCGTCATCAAGCACGGCTGTAAAAAATTTGTCATTTTCATCTATATAACAACGAAATTTTTTACCAATATTTTTCGCTGCCCATCTTGCAAATTTTCTGTCAAAAAAGTCATATTCTACCTTATCAACTTCTCTTTCTAATTCATTTAAATTTTCACAACTTTCATCTATATTTAAAAGCAAATAATCAAATAATTTTTCATCATTTGCAATTTTTGCTTTCAAAAGTCTATGTAAAATCAAATCTGAATATCTTCTAATCGGACTTGTAAAATGCGTATAAGTTTCAAATCCAAGACCAAAATGCCCATGATTTTGACTTTGATAAAGTGCTTTTTTTTGCGCTTTTATAATCAATTTATCAACATCTTTTCTTATGCCAAGCATATCTGCTTGAGATTGAATTTGTGTTATTAGTTTATTTAAATCGCTTTGAAAATTTACTTTTATTCCAAAAAATGCTAAATCTTCCAAAAGTGTAGAAATTCGCTTTTCATCTGCTTGTGGATGATTTCTAAAAATTCCGTAATTTATCATTTTTGCCGCCGCCGTATTTGCTAAAAGCATACAATCTTCGATTAAATTATGTGAATTTGTGCTGTTTTCAAATCTTGTTGATAAAATTTCGCCATTTTCATCTAAATTCATCCTTAAATCTTCACTTTTAAAATCAAAACCGATTTTTAAACGATTTTTTCTAATTTTTTGTGTAATCTCAAAAAGTGGCAAAAGCCAAGATAAAATTTCGTTTTCACAATTACTTTTTTTATTTAAAATTTCATCAATTTCATCGTAATTAAATCTGCGTTTTGAGCAAATTATTGCGTTAAAAAGTTCTTCGTTTATAACTTTTAAATTTTGATTAAGTTTTATTTTAAAAACAAAAGCAAGACGCGCTAAATTCGGCTTTAAAGAGCAAATGTTTTCACTTAAATTTCTTGGTAACATCGGCACACTAATATGAGGAAAATATATAGAAAATCCACGAGTTTTTGCCTCTTTGTCGATTGCGCAATACGGCGTGACATATTCGCTTACATCGGCGATTGCTACATAAATTTCTAAATTTTTTTTATCAAAATAAATCGCATCGTCGAAATCTTTTGCATCGACTGGATCGATTGTACAAAATGGCAAATTTTGTAAATCAATCCTGTTTTTATACATAGAAATTTCGACTTCATCTCCAAAACTTTTTGCCATATTGATGGCTTCATCACTGAAATTTTCTTGTTTATCAAAAATGGCAAGAGAAATTTTTTCATCAACTAAAGGATGGTTTAAATTTCCTAAAACTTCTTTAATTTCGTTATTTAAATTATCTATCTTTAAAAGCGTAAATTCTGGTAAGATTTTTAATGATTTTTGCGTCGCTTTTAACTCTAAATTTTGCGAAGTTTTTAAATTTACTCCTAAAATTTTGTTTTTAAAATTTTTTGTATAAACTACGCTTGTTGAGTTTGCTTGTTTGATTATCAACAAAACTTTTACTTTTTGACGAGTTTTTTTATTTTTTATGATTTTTCCTAAAACGATATCACCAAAATGCGAATTACTTAAATCTTTTTTTTCTATTAAAAAGTCTCTTATTTTTTTTGGACTAAACGCCATTAAAAACCCAGTTCCATCGCTTGCTATATCGATTTTTCCGCATATAAATTCTTGTTTTAGATAACAGTATCCTTTATCTTCAAAAACTGCTTGAAATGCTTTGAAATTTCTTATTAACTCTTTTTGCTTTGAATTAAATTCCTTAATTTTTGCGCCTTCAATTAACTTTGTTAAAAATTCTTTCACTATATAAACCTAAATTTTTTGCTTGGATTATAACAAAAATTAAGTCTTTTTTGATAGAATGCTGACATTTTTTTGAAAAAGGAGACTCAATGGCTTTAAAAGTTTATTACGATAAAGACTGTGATTTAAGTTTAATTAGAAATAAAAAAGTTGCAATAATAGGTTTTGGTTCGCAAGGTCACGCACATGCCGAAAATTTGCGAGATAGCGGAGTAAAAGTAGTCGTTGGCTTAAAAGAAGGTGGTAAAAGTTGGCATAAAGCTGTAGATAAAGGTTTTGAAGTTTTAAGCGTTGCTGAGGCTACAAAAATTAGCGATTTTATTATGATTTTAACACCAGATGAACTTCAAGCTGAAATTTTTGAAAATGAGATAAAACCAAATTTAAAACAAGGATCAGCTATTGCTTTTGGACACGGATTTAATGTGCATTACGGACAAATCGTTCCACAAAAAGGTATAGATTGTGTGATGATTGCTCCAAAAGCTCCCGGACATACAGTTAGAAGCGAATTTGTAAAAGGCGGTGGAATTCCTGATCTAATAGCAGTAGCACAAGATGAAAGTGGCAAAGCAAAAGAGTTAGCTTTAAGTTATGCAAGTGCAATTGGCGGCGGACGAACTGCAATTATCGAAACTACTTTTAAAGATGAAACCGAAACTGATCTTTTTGGTGAACAAGCAGTTTTGTGTGGCGGACTTTGTTCATTGATAAATGCTGGATTTGATACTTTGGTTGAAGCTGGATATGCCCCTGAAATGGCTTATTTTGAGTGTTTGCATGAGATGAAATTAATCGTTGATTTGATTTTTGCAGGCGGTATGGCTGATATGAGATATTCTATTTCAAATACTGCAGAATATGGTGATTATGTAAGTGGCGAAAGAGTTATCAATGAAGAAAGCAAAAAAGCTATGAAAGAGATTTTGAAAGAGATTCAAAATGGTAAATTCGCAAAAGATTTTATATTAGAAAGAAAAGCCGGATACACAAGAATGAATGCTCAAAGAAAAATTTCGCAAGATAGTTTATTAAATAAAACTGGTGAAAAACTTCGTAATATGATGCCTTGGATTAGCGCAAATAAAATTATCGATAAAGATAAAAACTAATTTGAAAACTCGCAAAAATGGGCGTTGCAAAAAACGCCCACAAAACAGAATTTTATTTATATTTTGGATTTGTGTTTTTGTAATTGTTAGTGTTTTGTTTTTTAGTCAAATTATAAAAAAATCAGAACAAATCGAATCAAAAATTTACAAAAATGAGATCAAAATTAAAAAAAATATAAAGAAAGATAAAAATTTAACTAAAATTACCGACGATATAAAACAAAATTTAGATGAAAATTTTACAGAACAAATAAAACAAGAAAATTTGCCAAAAATTTTGGAAATTTTGGATTTAAATTTTACAAAAATAGAGGCAAATGAAACAAAGCTAAAAATTATCGTTAAAAAACCACAAAATTTACCAAAATTAGCGATTATAATCGACGATGTAGCGACATTTTCACA
>CAMUNZ010000083.1 GCA_947090385.1 uncultured Campylobacter sp.
GTTATGAGTTTATAAAAGAAATTTATAAAAATATGTCAAATGATAAAAAAATAATCGCCGTTGGAGATGATGATCAGTGCATTATGAATTTTGGAGAAAATAAAGCCGATATTAAATTTATAAACGAGTTTAAAAACGACTTTTCAAACGAACATAAAACTTATAATTTACTAACAAATTATAGAAGTTGTTTGAATTTGGTTAATTTTGCAAATGCTTTTAGAAATGAATTTAAAGAAAAATTAAAAGATAAAAATTTAATCTCAAACTCCGACAAAATTGGTAAAATAGAGCTTTTGCAAACAGATGATTTTTTAAGCCATTTACTTTTAGATACTAACGAAGAAAATGTTATCATTGCAAGAACAAACAAGGAAGTTTTTGATATTTACTCATTTTTGCTTGAAAAAGGCATAAAAGCTAAACTTTTAACCGATAAAAATGGTTTTAAACTTAAAGATTTGTTAGAACTACAAATATTTTCTTACTATTTTGATAAATTTGGATTTAAACAAGGCTTTGAAAAATTTAAAAAAGAGTTTATAAACTCGGCAAATTTAGCCCTAACGTTTGAAATCATAGAAAAATTTCAAAACGAATACGATATGAATGAAAATGAAAAATATCTTAAAAGTGCGTTTTATGAATTTATAGAAATTATCGATTTTGACGAGTTTGAAAATACAAATGCAAATGTTATAATCTCAACAATGCACAAAGTAAAAGGCAAAGAATTTGATAATGTTCATCTTTGTTTTGGAAATAATGTACTAAAAGACGAATATGAAAAAAGACTTTTATATGTCGCCGTAACAAGAGCGAAAAACAATCTTTTCATCTACTCAAAAAATGAAATTTTTACAAAATATCAAGATTTTTTTACGAAAATTTCGCATTTTAAAGACCAAATTTACACGCCAAAAAAGATAACTTTACAAATGGATTTAAGCGATGTATTTTTATCAAATGAATTAACAAGTAAAAATGTAAAAAACCTAAATTTACAAGCTGGAAATGAAGTTGAAGTAAAATTTGATGGAATTTATAAAAATAAATTTGTGGTTTGCAAATTTTCAAATAAATTTAAAGATGAAATTCAAAAATACAAAAATCAAGGGTACAAACTTGATAACAAAACCAAGATAAATTATGTGGTTGTTTGGGAAGACGAGAAAAATTTTAGAGTTATTTTGTGTAATATTAAGATGAATTTAATAAAAAACATTTCATAAATTATATTTGAAATAAAGCAATTACGATTTTGTTTATCATAATTTAAGCAAAATACAGCTAAATTTAGACGTATTTTTTAACCAAAAAATCATGATTAAAACACACGGAGTTTAAATGACATTTTTGCATAAAAGATATCTTTTTGTTTTGCTTCTAATTAGTTTTTTTGTTTGTATTATTTCATCTTGCATAGGTGGGGCTGATATTGGACTAAAGGAAATTTTGGAGTTTTTTAGCGGAGATTTATCAAAATCAAAAGAAATTATTTTATTAGAGATTAGATTTCCAAGAATTTTAATGGCATTTTTAATAGGTATCTTGCTTGCAACAAGTGGTGTTGTAACACAAAATATCTTTTTAAATCCAGTTGCCGATCCTTACATCATTGGCATTGCAGCATCTGCTACATTTGGTGCGGTGATTGCATATTTGTTCAAAATGAGCGATATTTACTACGCCATTTTTGCTTTTATTTCATCGGCAATTTTATCACTTTTTATATTTAAAATTTACACAAAAGCTAGAAATATTGCAACTTTGTTAATAGTAGGCATTGCATTTTCATCATTTTTAGGAGCTTTTACATCTTTTGCAACATATTTGATAGGTGAAGAAAGTTTTAAAATAGTTGCATGGATGATGGGATATTTGGGTTCTGCTTCATGGAGCAAAATAGCACTTTTAACACCACCATTAATACTCACTTTTATCTATTTTTACGCTAAAAGATATGAGTTAAATATCCTTTTAAGTGGTGATGAAGAGGCAAAAAGCTTAGGAGTTGATGTTGATAATGTCAAAAAAAGATTGCTTATTATATCAGCGCTTGTGGTTAGTTTTAGCATCTCATTTACAGGAATGATCGGCTTTGTAGGGCTAATCATCCCACACATCATCAGAATGCTTTTTCAAACTTCAAATAATGCTATTATATTGCCATTTTCAGCAGTTATTGGCGGGTTATTTTTGCTAATTTGTGATATGTTTGGAAAAACTTTACTTGCCCCAACAGAAATCCCAATAGGCGTAATAACAGCGTTTTTTGGAGCACCATTTTTTCTATTTTTAGCATTAAAAGGAAGCCGTTAATGGAAGTTAAAAATTTAGAGTTTTCTTTTTATAAAAAAGAGATTTTAAAAGGGCTTAGTTTAAACATTAAAAATGGTGAATTTGTTGGAATTTTGGGTCCAAATGGCTGTGGAAAAAGTACCCTTTTGAAAAACATACTTAAAATTTACAAACCAAAAAGCGGGATTATAACTATCAAAAATAAAAGTTTAAAAGAATATTCTCAAAAAGAATTAAGCCAAATTTTAGGTTTTGTTCCACAAAAAAGTCAAATTTCAATGCCACTTTTAGTTGAAGATATTATCTTAATGGGAAGATATTCTCATTTAAAAAGTTCATTTTATGGATATAAAAAAGAAGATTTCAAAGCTGTTAATGAGATAATCCAGCTTTTAAATTTGCAAGATTTTAGAAAAAGGATAGCTTTTAGTTTAAGTGGTGGAGAGTTTCAAAGAGTGATTTTAGCAAGAGCTTTGGTTAGTAAGCCTGAAATTTTACTTTTAGATGAGCCAACTTCTGCACTTGATTTAAACTATGCAGTAAATATTTTAAAAATTTGTAAAAATATCGTAAAAAAACAAGATATTGCTTGTATCGTGGTGCTTCACGATCTAAATTTAGCCTCATTATTTTGCGATAAAGTTCTTTTATTGAAAGGTGGTAAAGTTGCGTATGAGGGCACTTCAAAAGAGCTTTTTACAAAAGAGATTTTAAATGAAATTTATAATTTAGAATGTGAGATAATCTATCATAAAAATAGACCAATCGTGGTTGCGATTTAAAGGAAAAAATATGAAAAAAATTTTAAGTTTAAATTTGCTTAGTTTTAGTTTATTATTTGCAAAAGGTGTTATAGTGCTTGATCCAGCTGTTGTTGAGATATTTTATTTACTAAAATGTGAAGATAAAATAACAGCGATCGCAAAAACACAGCAAAGCAAAATTTGGCCAGAAGAAAAAACAAAAAATTTGCCAAGCGTTGGAACTTATGTTAAGCCAAATTTAGAAAAAATTATAGAACTTAGTCCAGATATCGTCATAACAAATTTTCATTCAACTGAAATTTTGGATGATTTAAGAAGATTTAAAATAAATTACACAGATACTCAAGCAAATTCTATAAATGATATTTTTAAAAATATTAAAGTTGTCAATGAAATTTGCGGTAAAAAATACAAAGCAGATGAGTTAATAAATAACTTTAAATGCGAAATTTCAAAACTTGATTTAAGTAAAATTAAAGGTAAAAAAGCGGTGTTTTTCTACGCTTCTACAAATTTGATGGCTTTTGGAAAAGAGACTTTGCCAAGCGATATTTTTAAATCTTTAGGTTTAGTAAATTTAGCTGATTTACTTGATGGAAAAATGCCCATTGTTACAAATGAGTTTTTGATAGATCAAAATCCTGATTTTATGATAGTTGTTGGAAATTTAAGCGTTAGTGAGTTTTTAAAGCAAAATCCAGTTTTAAAACATACAAATGCAGCTAAAAATAAAAAAATCATCATCGTAAATTCATCATCTATGCTTA
>CAMUNZ010000084.1 GCA_947090385.1 uncultured Campylobacter sp.
GAATACAAAAAAGGTGTTCCAAGCAAATTAAATCGAGCTTTAAAAGCTAAAAAAATCGACGCTGCCGTAATTTCAAGCGTAGAAAGTAGAAGAAAAAAATATAAAAAATTAGATATGGGAATTGTGGCTAAAAATCGCGTAATTAGTGTTTTAGTAAGAAAAAATTCTTCACCAAAATTAGATCCAGCTTCTATGACTTCAAATATGCTTTCAAGAGTTTTAAACTTAAAAGGCGAAGTTATAATTGGAGATAGAGCTTTGTTTGAGTATTTAAAAGATGGCAAAGAGAAATTTTATGATTTAGGTGAAGTTTGGCGAAAAAAATACAATCTTCCTTTTGTTTTTGCAAGATTTTGTTACATAAATCAAGGAAAAATTTGGCGAAATTTGACTAAAAATTTTTTAAAAAGCAAAATTTTTATACCTCAATATATTTTAAATCAATATTCAAAAAGTAGAAAAATCTCCGCAAAAGATATAAAATGGTATTTAAAATTTATAACTTATAAAATTTCAAAAAAAGAGAAAAAATCTTTATATTTGTATTTAAGAGAATCTAAAAAATTTAATTTCAATCCAAAGGAGAAAAAATGACAACAAACGAGTATATAAATTTGGTGCTTGAAAATATCAAGCATACAAATCCCGGTCAAGAGGTTTTTTGGCAAGCTGCAACTGAAATTTTATATAGTTTAAAACCATTGTTGGAGCGCGAAGAAAAATACACAACTCATAGAATTTTAGAAAGAATTGTATCTCCCGAAAGAACTTTGATGTTTCGTGTAGTTTGGACTGATGATACCGGAAGACCGCGCGTAAATACCGGATATAGAGTCGAATTTAATTCTGCAATTGGCCCATATAAAGGTGGCTTGAGATTTCATCCAAGCGTAAATTTGGGAGTTGTTAAATTTTTAGGTTTTGAACAGATTTTTAAAAATTCTTTAACAGGTCTTAATATGGGTGGCGGAAAAGGTGGAACAAATTTCGATCCAAAAGGAAAAAGCGACAAAGAGATAATGAGATTTTGTCAATCTTTTATGTATGAACTCCAAAGATTAATCAGCGATGTTACAGATGTTCCGGCTGGTGATATTGGTGTTGGCGGACGCGAGATTGGATATTTGTTTGGAATGTATAAAAAACTTACACGAAGATTTGACGGAGCACTTACTGGAAAAGGGCTTGATTGGGGTGGAAGTTTAGCTAGAAAAGAAGCCACTGGATATGGATCTGTATATTTTGCAAATGAAATGCTTAAAACTATAGGACAAAATTTGGAAGGTAAAATTTGCTCTATAAGTGGTGCTGGAAATGTTGCTATTTATACAGTTGAAAAACTTTACGAAGCAGGGGCTTTGCCAGTAACTGTTAGTGATTCTACAGGTTTTATATACGATAAAGAAGGAATTTGTCTTGATACTTTAAAAGATATAAAAGAATCAAAAAGGTTAGGGCTTATTGAATACATTAAATTTAGAAAACATGCTATTTTTACGCCTGTTGAAAAATATGCAAAAGGGCGAAATGAAATTTGGAATGTTCCTTGCGATATAGCTTTTCCAAGTGCTACACAAAACGAAATTCATTTAGCCGATATAAAAGAGCTTTATAAAAATGGTTGTCGTGTTGTTTGTGAAGGTGCAAATATGCCAAGCACTCTTGATGCAATCGCATTTATGCAATCAAAAAATGACTTTTTATTTGGTCCGGCAAAAGCTGCAAATGCTGGCGGTGTCGCAACTAGCGGACTTGAAATGCAACAAAATGCCGCAATGACAAAATGGACATTTAAAGATGTTGATGATAATTTACACTCGATTATGAGAGATATTTTTAATACTTGCTATGAAACAAGTGAAGAGTTTGGAGAGCCGGGAAATCTTTTACTTGGTGCAAATATAGCTGGTTTTAGAAAAGTTGCTGATGCTATGATTGATCAAGGCTATGTTTAGAATGTAATGCAATGATAAAATTTATAAACAAAAAATTATTATTTAAAAAGTGTTAATTTTTCTTTACTATAATTTCGCCTGTCCGACAAGAAAAACCTCCTTTTTGTAAAAACCCAGCTTCGTTAAGAAGTTGGGATCCTCTTTTATCTTATTTTTTAGTATAATCTTTTTTTAAAGGATTTTTATGAATTTAACACATTTAGACGAAAATTTTTCTCCAAAAATGGTAGATGTAAGCGATAAAAATGAAACTTCAAGACAAGCTGTAGCAAGCGGTGAAATTTATATGAGCGAAGAGGCATTTTTAATGATAAAAAACAATACCGCTCCAAAAGGTGCTGTTTTGCAAACTGCAGTAATTGCTGCGATAATGGGTACCAAAAAAACAAGCAGCCTGATTCCTATGTGTCATCCATTAAATTTAACAAGCATAAAAACAGATATACAAGATTTAAAAAATGGTTTTAGATTATTTATAAACGTAAAAGTCGATGGCAAAACTGGCGTAGAAATGGAGGCTTTAACTGGCGTAAGTATAGGACTTTTGACGATTTATGATATGATAAAAGCTATTGACAAAACGATGATTATAACAAATATAAAACTTCTTTCAAAAAGTGGTGGAAAAAGTGGAAATTTTAAAAGGATAAAAGATGTTTAAAGAAAGAATTCAAGAAAATATAAATAAAAATTCTAGAAAAATGGTTTTTAAAATTGCTTACGAAAATTCTTGTGAGAATTTGCAAAATTTGAGTGGTTTTGAAATTTTTAATAGACTTCTTAAAAATTTAAACGATGAGAATTTAAACGACAAAGAATGTTTAAAAGCTTTAATTTTGGGTGTAAAATATGGAATTTAACCAAAAAAAGAAAATGAGATTATAAATCTAATAAATGAAATTGATCGTATAAAAAAAGATATAAATTTAAAAAAATATATTTTAAAAGATGAAATTTCAAGATTTTACGATGAAATTTTAAAAAATAATCAAGATGAAGACATCAAGGACATCGTGAATGAATTTATTTTGCAAGATATACAAATAAGCGGGATTTTAAAAGAGATTTCGCAATCGTTGTTTTTGTCGGTGATCGAAGATGGAAAAGATATAGAAGAAAATATCGAATTTTGCGCAAAAAGTATCGTAAATAACGCCATAAATGAAGATGATTTTAAAAAAGATAGGATTTTAAACATCGCAAAAATCGTAATCAAAGAAGGTTTAAATCTTGCAAATGAGAGTAAAATTTTCGCAGATTCTATAATAAAAGGTGTTATAAACGGCGCAAATTATGGCATAGAAACTTCTATTAGAAAGTTTAAAGATGATATAAAATTTGTGCCAAATGAACTCGGACTAAAAAATGTTTTACAAGAATTAAATGGAATTGAAGATGATTTTGTGGAGCTTTTAAAAAATATATCAAAAAAAGAAAATGAGTTTATTTCTCCTAAAATAGATGAATTTATAGTTTTAAATTATGATAATTATATTGCAAAATTTAAGAAAATTTCATCACAAACTCAAGAACAAATTTTGCAAAAAATTGAAGAATTGGATTTAGAAAAAAATTATCAAGAATTAACTTTAAAAGCTAAAAAATTTCAAAACGAGTTTTCATTAAAAAGCGCTAAATTTCGAGAAAATTTGCAAAATCTAAAAAACGAATATGAATTAGAGCAAAAAATTTCAAATTTAAAATCAGATTTTGATGAATTTGAAAAAAAATCAATTGAAAAATTTAAAGAATTTTTAAATAAATTAAAAAAATAACAAATTTGCAAGAAAACTTGCAAATTTACTAAATAAATCCTATAGCAAAAATTTCTG
>CAMUNZ010000085.1 GCA_947090385.1 uncultured Campylobacter sp.
GATTTTTAAATCCAAATTTTTTGGATAATTTTGATGAAAATTTGACATTTTTATCAACCTTCGATAATGGTTTTTTAGGACTTAAATTTGATGTAAAATTTCAAGATAAATCCCTTAAAATGCTATGTTTAGGAAGTGTTTATGAAAATTACGAAAAATATTTTAATATCATAAGAAAGGTCGCATAATGGAAGAAAAACAAAACAAAAAAAACCCTGAGAATTTAGAAAAGCAAGAAACAAATTGCGATAATTTAGAAGAGCAAAACCAAATTGATGATTTGACAAAACTTCAAAATGAATTAAATGAAATTACAGATAAATTTTATCGCGCAAATGCTGATTTTGAAAATATCAAAAAAAGGATGGAAAAAGAGCGAGAAACAGCAGTTGATTATGCTAATGAAAAATTTGCAAAAGAACTTTTAGGAGTTATTGATGCGCTTGAAGAAGCTGCAAAAATAGATGTCCAAGATAACGAACTTGCAAACAACATAAAAGACGGCGTAAAAAATTGTTTAGAAATTTTTAAAAAGACTTTTGAAAAATTTGGCATCACACAAATTGATGCAAATGGGGAATTTGACGCAAATTTTCACAATGCTATAAGAGTTGTGCAAAGTGATAATAAAAAAAGTGGTCAAATAGTTCAAGTGTATCAAAAAGGATACTTATATAAAGGGCGAGTTTTACGAGCCTCAATGGTTGTTATAGCAAAATAAAAATTAATAATTAATAAAGGATCTAAAATGGGAAAAGTTATTGGTATTGATTTAGGAACTACAAATTCTTGCGTAAGCGTATTTGAAAGAGGCGAAAGCAAAGTTATCCCAAATAAAGAGGGAAAAAATACAACTCCTTCAGTTGTTGCTTTTACAGATAAAGGAGAAATTTTAGTTGGCGACACTGCTAAACGTCAAGCAGTAACAAATCCAGAAAAAACTATTTATTCCATAAAAAGAATAATGGGCTTAATGATGGATGAAAAAAATGCACAAGAGGCAAAAAAACGACTTCCTTACAAAATAGTTGATAGAAATGGTGCTTGTGCTGTTGAGATCGCAGGAAAAGTATATACTCCACAAGAAATTTCCGCAAAAGTTTTAATTAAATTAAAAGAAGATACTGAAAGTTATCTTGGCGAAAAAGTAGTAGATGCAGTTATAACAGTGCCTGCATATTTTAACGATAGCCAAAGAAAAGCAACAAAAGAAGCTGGAACTATAGCTGGGCTTAATGTTTTAAGAATAGTAAATGAACCAACTGCTGCTGCGCTTGCTTATGGACTTGATAAGAAAAATGCTGAAAAAATCGTAGTTTATGATCTAGGTGGCGGAACTTTTGATGTTACAGTACTAGAAACCGGGGATAGTTTAGTTGAGGTGCTTTCTACTGGCGGAAATGCATTTTTAGGTGGCGACGATTTTGATAATAAAATAATTGACTTTTTAGTAAGCGAGTTTAAAAGCGAAAGCGGAATAGATATTAAAAACGATGTTATGGCTATGCAAAGATTGAAAGAAGCGGCTGAAAATGCAAAAAAAGAGTTAAGCTCAGCCATGGAAACAACTGTAAATTTGCCTTTTATCACAGCTGATGCTACAGGTCCAAAACATTTAATGAAAACTCTAACAAGAGCAAAATTTGAAAGCATGATTGAAGATTTAATAGAAGAAACTAAAACGACACTTAAAAATGTCGTAAAAGAAGCTGGTCTTAGTATGAGTGATGTAAAAGAAGTTGTTATGGTCGGTGGTTCTACTCGTGTGCCTTTTGTTCAAGAAGAGATCAAAAAAATATTTGGAAAAGAATTAAACAAAAGCGTTAATCCAGATGAAGTCGTAGCTATCGGTGCGGCTGTTCAAGGTGCTGTTATAAAAGGTGACGTAAAGGATGTTTTGCTTCTTGATGTAACTCCACTTAGTTTAGGAATAGAAACACTTGGTGGCGTTATGACAAAAATTATTGATAAAGGAACAACAATTCCAACCAAAAAATCACAAGTTTTTTCAACAGCAGAAGATAATCAAAGCGCCGTTACAATCAATGTTTTACAAGGCGAAAGAGAATTTGCAAGAGATAATAAACATTTAGGAGATTTTAATCTTGGTGGAATTATGCCAGCTCCTCGTGGCGTGCCACAAATAGAAGTTGAGTTTGATATCGATGCAAATGGAATTTTAACAGTTTCTGCAAAAGATAAAGCTACAGGCAAAGCAACAGATATAAAAATCACAGGTTCAAGTGGCTTAAGCGATAGCGAAATTGAAAAAATGGTAAAAGAAGCAGAACTTCACAAAGAAGAAGACAAAAAGAAAAAAGAGAGTGTCGATGTAAGAAATAAAGCTGACTCTATAGTTCATCAAACAGAAAAAACATTAAAAGAAATGTGTGAAAAAATTCCAAACAATCAAAGAGCAAATATAGAAGCTGTGTTAAACGATCTAAAATCAGTTGTGCAAGATGAAAATTCTACAAAAGATCAAATAGAAACAAAAATCGAAGCATTGAGCAAAGTATCTGAAGAAATGTATAAAGCAGCAGCTCAAAATTCACAAAATCAAAAAAATGATAACAAAAAAGATGATGACGTTATCGATGCAGAAGTAGAATAATCCTTAAATCCTACCAAATTTTGGTAGGATTTATAATCTATTATTTTTTTCAAATTCTATAAATTTTGAAGAAATTTTTACAATTTTAAATTAATATTATCAATAACGTCTTGCATATGTTTTAACTCTTGTTGCGCAGTTAAAACCAAATTTGGATCATTATAAACAAAAATAGACTTATCCGCTTTATCGTCATATTCCATATTTGCCAAAATTGATTTGATAACGTTTAATCTAGCAGATCTTTTATCGTTAGAATCAACTACAATCCAAGGAGCTACTAAATTATCGGTGCTCATAAGCATATGATATTGCGCTATCGTATATTTATCCCAAAGCTCTTGCGATTTTTTATCTACGTCTGAAATTTTATAAGTTTTAAGCGGATTTGTTTCTCTTTCTTCAAATCTCTCTTTTTGTGTTTGTTTAGAAATAGAAAGATAAAATTTAAAAATTTTTATACCAGAATTTGTTAAAAGTCTTTCAAAATCTGGCACATCTCGCAAAAATTGTCTATGTTCTTCTGGTGCACAAAATCCCATAACTGGCTCAACCATAGCCCTGTTATACCAAGATCTATCAAAAATCACAATCTCTCCGCCACTTGGTAAATTCGCAACGTATCTTTGAAAATACCATTGCGTTTTTTCAACATCGCTTGGTGCTGGAAGTGCGACTACTCGGCAACCTCTTGGATTTAAGTGCTCAATAATTCTTTTTATAGTGCCACCTTTTCCAGCAGCATCTCTACCTTCTAAAATAATCAAAATTTTAAGTTTATGTTCTTTTACATAATATTGAAATTTTAAAAGCTCAACTTGTAATCTTGCAAGCTCTATTTCATAAAGTTTTTTTTGCTCTTTTTTTGTTAAATTATTAAAATTTTCTTTACTTCTTTTTAAACACAAATCATCCACTAAATTTTTATTTTTTTTCTTTTTTTTGTCACCCATAAAAACCCCTTTTTTAAATAAGAAAAATAAATTTTTCGATTTTAAAGAAATTTCACTTAAAATTTATTAAACATTGTTAAAATTGCAAGATTTTTGAAACGAGGAAATTTTATGTTTAGATATTTTTTTATGTTTTTATTATATATTTTCATAATAAATGCTGAAATTTTAGAACCAAATTTGGTTTTTAAAAACAACGCAAAAGTCCA
>CAMUNZ010000086.1 GCA_947090385.1 uncultured Campylobacter sp.
AGATAGAACTAAGGCAAAAGCAATATGCTTATTACAGGGAAAAGCTTTTAAATTTTAAAAAGGAGCAATAATGCAACTTGAAAACGCAACAATCGCCGAGATGACCGACGGAATTATTTTGGCGAATTTTGAAAAAAGTTCTGAAATAAAAGACGCTTCGTATCAAAGCGAAGCCGAGCTTGAAAAACAGTTGATTAAAAATTTGGTTTTGCAAGGCTATGAAAGGCTTTACGCAAAGTCAAACGCCGACTTATATGCAAATTTAAAGGACAAAATCGAAAGGCTAAACGGCGTAACTTTTTTGCCAGACGAATGGAAAAGATTTTTAAGCGAATATTTGGACGCGCCAAACGAGGGAATGGTTGAAAAAACCAGAAAGGTGCAGGAAAATCATATTTATGATTTTATATTTAACGACGGAAAGTTAAAAAACATTAAGATAATCGACAAAAAGAACATCCACAACAATTTTTTGCAAGTTACAAATCAAATTTCAAGCGAAAAAAATAAAAATCGCTACGACGTTACGATTTTGGTAAATGGATTGCCGCTTGTGCATGTTGAGCTTAAAAAAAGGGGCGAAAATTTACACGAAGCGTTTAATCAAATTCACAGGTATAACAAAGAAAGTTTTAACGGCGAAAATTCGCTGTATAAATACGTGCAAATTTTTGTCATTTCAAACGGAACTTATACAAGATATTTTGCCAACACAACCGCAAAAGACAAAAACAATTACGAGTTTGCCTCGGAATGGGCGGACGCCAGAAATAAAGTGATTTGCGATTTGGAGGACTTTACAAAAACATTTTTTGAAAAGCGCGTAATTCTTGAAGTACTTACAAAATATTGCGTTTTTGACGCAAATGACACGCTGCTTATCATGCGGCCGTATCAAATAGCAGCGACGGAGCGAATTTTATGGAAGATAAAGTCAAGCTACGAGGCAAAAAAGGCTGGCACACCACAGGTCGGCGGGTTTATCTGGCACACGACTGGCTCTGGAAAAACGCTCACTTCCTTTAAGGCAGCAAGGCTTTCAACGGCGCTTGATTTTGTCGATAAAGTGTTTTTTGTGGTCGACCGAAAGGACTTGGATTATCAAACGATGAAAGAGTATCAAAGGTTTCAGCCAGACAGCGTAAATGGCAGCAAAGACACAAAAGAGCTTAAAAAATGTATAGAAAAAAATGACGACAAAATCGTTGTTACCACAATTCAAAAATTGAACGAATTCGTTAAAAAAAATCCGTCGCACGAAATTTATGCAAAGCATTGCGTTTTAATCTTTGACGAATGCCATCGCTCGCAATTTGGGGAAGCCCAAAAAAATATAAGAAAATCGTTTAAAAAATATTATCAGTTTGGTTTTACAGGAACGCCGATTTTCCCTGAAAATTCACTTAAAGGGGACACTACGAGCGAAATATTTGGAACGCAACTCCATAGCTATGTGATTACTGATGCTATTCGCGACGGAAAGGTGCTAAAATTTAAAGTTGATTATAACAACATAACGGCTAAATTCAAAAGCGAAGAGCAAGAGCAAGACGAAAAAAAATTGGCGGTTTTGGAAAGCAAAATGCTTCTTCATCCTGAAAGGATTAGCGAGATTGTAAGGTATGTTCTTAGCGTTTTTGACGCAAAGACGCACCGAAACGAAATTTATGACTTAAAGCATAAAAGGCTAAACGGCTTTAACGCCATGTTTGCCGTGCAAAGCATTGAGGCGGCTAAGTTGTATTATGAGGAATTTGAAAGGCAGCAAAGCGTTTTGCCAGAAGAAAAAAGGCTTAAAGTCGCCACTATTTATAGTTTTGCGCCTAATGAGGAGCAAAGGGCAGCAGGCGAAATAGCAGAGGAAAATTTTGATGTTTCGGCGATGGACATGTCTTCAAAAGAATTTTTAGATAAAGTCATTTCTGATTATAACGGCTATTTTAAAACTAATTTTTCCACGGACGCGGCGGAATTTCAAAACTATTACAAAAATTTGTCACTTAAAGTAAAGGAAAGGAAAATCGATTTATTAATCGTCGTGGGAATGTTTTTGACGGGCTTTGACGCACCTACTTTAAACACGTTGTTTGTCGATAAAAATCTGAAATTTCATGGACTTATACAGGCTTTTTCAAGGACAAACCGCATTTTAAACAAGGTAAAAACTTTTGGAAACATCGTTTGTTTTAGGGATTTACAAAAAGCCACAGAAGAGGCGATAAAAATTTTTGGTGATGAAAACAGCGTAAAAATCATTTTAGAAAAAAGTTATAAAGAATACATGCGCGGCTTTACAGATGAAGAGACCGGAAAGATCACAAAGGGCTATGTAGATATCTGCAATGAAATTTTGGAAAAATTTCCAGAGTCGACTGAAATTACATTGGAAGCCGACAAAAAAGAGTTTGTAAAACTTTTTGGCGAGCTATTAAAGGCTGAAAACATCTTAAAGAATTTCGACGAGTTTGAAAGATTTGAAAAAATCATTTCCGAGCGGCAAATGCAAGACATGAAAAGCGTTTATGTTGGCATAAGGGAAGAAATAATAAACGCAAGCCGTGCCGAAAATTCGGAAAAAGGCGCCGGGCAAATAGATTTTTCTGACGTGGAATTTCAAATTGATTTATTAAAAACCGAAGAGATAAATCTGGACTATATTTTGACTTTGATTTTGGAAAAGTCAAAAGAACATGGCGACGACCAAAGCTTAAAGGCAGAGATTAGAAGGGTGATAAGGTCGAGCCTTGACGCCAGAGCAAAAGAAAATTTAATCATGGATTTTATAAACGCCACGAAAATATCCGAGCTAAAAAACACTGGTGAAATTTTAGAGGCATTTTACACCTTTGCAAAAAAAGAAAAGCAAAATAAAATAAATTCGTTAATAAACGATGAAAACTTAAAAGATGGAGCAAAACGCTTCATCGACAAGGCAATAGCCAAAGGCTACGCCGAATGTTCAGGCGACGGGCTTGACCGCATAATACCGCCAGTTTCAAGAAGGTGCGGCGCAAGAGAAAAGAAAAAAGAAGCAGTTTTGGAAAAAATAAGAAAAATCGCAGAAATTTTCGTCGGAGTGTGAAATAATGAATAAATTTAACGAGCTTTTAAAAAACGAAAAAGTCGAATGGAAAAAGTTAGGGGAAATTTGTGAAATAAAAACTGGTAAGAATATTAATAAAAATTTTATATCCAAAAATTTAGGCGAATATCCAGTTATTAACAGCGGAAAAGAGCCGTTAGGATATGTAAATATTTGGAATACTCAAAACGATCCGATAGGCATCACAACAAGAGGCGCAGGAGTTGGTTCTATAACATATCAAAAAGGAAAATATTACAGAGGAAATTTAAATTATTCTGTTACTATAAAAAATCAAAACGAAATAAAACAAAGATTTTTATATCATTTATTATTAAATATGCAAACAGAAATTCACAAGTTATGCGCATTTAACGGAATTCCTGCGCTTAATGCTTCTGAATTAATAAATTTACAAATCCCCATTCCGCCCATAAAAGTTCAAGAAAAAATCGTTTCAATCCTTGATAAATTTACTGAATTACAGGCTGAATTACAGGCTGAATTACAGGCGCGAAAAAAGCAATATGAATATTACAGAAATTTACTATTAAGCGAAGATTATTTAAACGAAAACTCAAAACAAATCGGCAAAGTCGAATGGAAAAAACTTTGGGAAGTTACGATTTGGGATAAAAATTTTAATG
>CAMUNZ010000087.1 GCA_947090385.1 uncultured Campylobacter sp.
AAAATACTGTTTAAAATTTGTATAAATATGCGCGTTTTTTATTAAAATTTTCTTAAAAAAACTTAATTATAAAAATATTTATTGCAAAAAATAATAATAAATTTAATATCAAAAATTTACAAAGTTTTTTAAGCATTTTTTTATCAAATTTTTAAGATAAATTTAATTTTTTAAATTACAATTTCAAAGAATATATATAAAGGAGCACAAATGAAAAATAAATTTTTTCTAGCCAGTTCGGTTTTAGTTGCTTTACTTAGCTCATCTGTTTTTGCTTGTACCACAATTCTCGTCGGAGAAAAAGCTTCAAAAGATGGTTCGCTTCTTGTTGCAAGAAGTGCCGATAGCAAAGCCATAAAAGCGCAAGTTTTTTTGATACATTCAGAACAAACTAACCAAAGCGGATTTCACAGCTCAAAAGCCCACGACGGCGCAAATAATTTTAAATATCCGCTTCCTAAAAATTCTATGTGTTACACAACAATAGCAAATTCTCACACGAAACTTCACGGCGCAGTTGGATACAACGAAGCAGGCGTTGGCATAAGCGGAACTGAGACGATTTACGCAAAAGATGAGTTATTAAAAATCGATCCGTATAACGAAAAAACGGGCATCACAGAAGATGATATCCCAGATGTTTTGCTTCCTAGAATGAAAAGCGCAAAAGAAGGCGTTTTGCTTTTAGGCGATATTGTCGAGAAAATCGGTGCAGGCGAGGGTTTTGGCGTTGTTTTCATCGATGAAAACGAAACGTGGTATTTTGAAACAGGCACAGGACATCATTGGATCGCAAATAAACTTCCAAAAGATAAATATTTCGCTTCTGGCAATCAAGGCAGATTGCAAGATTACGAGCCAAATAATCCAAATTTTTTGTCTTCAAAAGATTTGGTTGAATTTGCAATCAAACACGGCGCATATGATCCCAAAAAAGATGGTAAATTTAACTTTACCAAAGCTTACACAAGAAATGACGATAGGGATAAAACCTACAACTATCCACGTGTTTGGTGGATTCAAAAGATGTTTAATCCTTCTTTTAAACAAGACATTACAAAAGGCGCAAATTTTCCTATATTTTTAAAACCGGATAAAAAACTAAGTGTTAAAGATCTCAAAAACGCTATGCGATCGCATTATGACGGCACAAAATATGATCCTTATGTTAATCAAAACACAGAGGATGATATTTACAGAACTATAAGCGTGTTTAGAACTTATGAATCGCACATTATGCAAGTTAGGCCGTGGCTTCCCATGGAAATCGGCAGAGTTAGTTATGTCGCTCTTGGAATGGCGGATTTAAGTGTGTATTTACCTTATTATCAAGGATTGGACGGATTTATTGACGGATACGATAAAGGCTCATATAAAGCAGACGATGAGTCGATTTATTGGATTTATCGAAAACTTCAAACTTTGGTGATGATGGATTACAACAAATACTCGCCGATTGTGAAAAAAGCGTATGCGGATTTCGAAGTTTCTTTGGATAAAAAACAAAAGAAAATGGAAAAAGAATTTGTAAAATTATACAAAAACGACAAAACTAAGGCTAGGGCGCTTTTAAATAAATTTAGCAAACAAGCGATGACGGATGCTAAAAATTTGACCTTAGAACTTACAAATGAAATTTTTACGCAGCTTACCGCAGATACAGACGCTAAATGGAAACAGCTAAATAAAAACAAAAAAGATTAAATTTCAAAATGTGCGATTTTTTCGCACATTTTTTGTGTAAATAAAATTTCTCGCTCCATTTTTTTGTGGAACGACGTAAAATCGTAGTTTTCGACGGCTTGCGTGTCATCAAGTCGCTTTTTTATCCATGTTGAAAAATCCTGTTTGCTTTGTAGTTTTTCGTGTAAATTTCTTGCATTGACTGAGTTTATCTCAGCGCCGCCGATTTGTGTTTTTGAAATTTCGATTAAACTTGTCATCTTTTCTCCTTTATTAAAATTTATTTTTTAAAAAAACATCGCCGCATAAATTTGCCATTATGCTTTGAATTTCTATATAAGCCTCGCTTATTTTTTTGTTTGCTCGTCCTAATAAAATAACCGCTTCTTCGTTCTTTTTATCTCTTAAAATTTGCTGTTTTAATGATAAAATTTCACCGTTTTTTTGCGAAATTTGACTTTTATAGCCGTTTATTACATCTTGATTGTGCTTTGCTTGTGAAATTTGCACGGCTTTTAAATTTGCGATTTCGTCCATTTGCTCCGTGATAGTAGCTCTTGCTTCGTTAAATTTCTTTTGTCTTGCCTCATCGCAAAGCCTTAAAAACTCAGCCACTTTTTTACGGTAAATTTTTGCTTGTTGGCTTTTGATAAAAAAGCCTAGCATATAAACACCCTCTAAAGTCCAGTTTAAGATTTTAGTTTTAAAGCGTGGATTTATAGTATAAAAATAGTGAGTATTTTCTATAAATTCATCATCGTGATTGTTTAAATGGTCTCTAACGGTATTTTCTGTAACTTGATAATTTTTTGCAACTTCGTTTATTGTATAAACTTCTTTAAAGTTTGTATTTTGTACAATAATGTCGCTAAACATAATACGCTCTTACTTTTTAATTTATTGTCTAAAAAGTAGGGCGTTAAATTTAATGTTGTGATTTTCCTTGTGTGTTTTGTTTGTATGCTTTATAACATACATAAACAAACAATAAAACGGTTATTATTGCTGTGATTGTCATAGCTGTTTCATTCATCTTTTACTCCTTTTATCAATGTAAATACAAATCGCCATAATTCCAACACTAAAGGCTGTAATTGTGAAGCTTTGTATTGTAAAAACGCCATTTAAAAGGGCGAAACTTCCATTAACAAATAAGCCTAAGCCTATGTTTTTTATTAGCTCATTCATCTTATGATTTTATCACAACTTATAAAATTTAACAATCCTACTTTAAAGAACTTAAATCTAATGCTTTATTAGATTTGTAGGCGTATTATATAATAATATATTTGATTTATCAAGTAATTTTATAATAAAAAATAGATAAAATTTAAAAAAATCTAATAATTTATAGAAAACGAAATTTTCGTTTTCTATAAAACAGCATTTTTAAGGGCTTCTTTTAAAATTTCATATTTTTTAAGCTCATTTTTTAAACTCTCATTTTCTAAGATTAGGTTTATAGAATTTTCTGCCATTTTGCTTATTTTATTTTGGTTAACAGCATTATTTAAGCTATCTGCACTCATTCCTATTCTCTCCGCCAACTCACGCTGAGTTATCCCAAGCTCCCTACAAACTTTTTTAACTATATTTTCATCTGCTGTCATCTTTTAACCTTTGTTTTTTTATAACAATTCTAGCAAAATTTTATTAAAATATTTTTGCTAAATTTAGCCTTTTATTAAACGCCTTTATAAACTCAACTTTAAATTTATAAGCTTTCTCGCCCGTAAAACCCATCACCAAAAGGCAAAAGCCATCTTTTGTGAGGTTGTAGCAAGGTCTTAACTCGCCTTTTTTGTCTAAATACTGTGTTTTTTCAAAGTTGATAAATTTAAACTCATCATTTGGTAAGTTTCCAATATCTCTTAAAATTGCGTCGTGTCTTTTTTCAAAAACCCTGCCTAAATCAAGGCTATTTATATAAATACTTTCATTATTTTCTAAAAACTCAACTTCAATACTATTTATCAAAACTAAAGCACTCATTTTCTATCCTTTTTAGTTTTGTAAATCCAAAC
>CAMUNZ010000088.1 GCA_947090385.1 uncultured Campylobacter sp.
ATTATTTAGATGCGAAAATTTATTATGATTTAGGCGTAAAAAGGGTAGTTTTAGCAAGAGAAGTTGGTTTAAAAGATGCTGTTTTGATAAAAGAAAAAGTCCCAAATTTGGAGATTGAAATTTTTATTCACGGATCAATGTGTTTTGCGTATAGCGGCAGGTGTTTAATTTCAGCTGTGCAAAGCGGAAGATTAAGCAATCGTGGAAGTTGCGCGAATGATTGCAGATTTTCTTATGAACTTTATGCAAAAAGTCCTCAAAATGGTGCTTTATTTCGTTTAGAAGAAAATGAAAATGGCACAAATATAATGAATGCAAAAGATTTAAATTTGATAAATCATATAGATAAAATTATTCAAACAGGCGCAATTGATAGTTTTAAGATAGAAGGTCGCACAAAAAGTGAATATTATGTGGCTTGCACTACAAATGTTTATAAAATGGCAATTGATGATAGTTTAAATGAAAAATTTGATTTTACAATTTATCAAAAAGAGTTAAATACTCTTAAAAATCGCGGTTTTACTGATGGTTATTTAATTCACAGACCTTTTGAAAGGTATGATACTCAAAATTTAGTTTCAAGCCTTGAAGAAGGCACTCATCAGGTTTGCGCTATTAGCGAAGATGGTGAATTTTTTAAATGTAAATTTCTCATAAAAACAGATGAAATTTATGAAATTTTTTCACCGAATAATGATGAAATTTTTGAAGTTGATAACGAAATTGGAAAAATTTTTTTGATTGAAAACAAAAAATTTATAAAATTCAACAAATTAATATCGCGCAAAAATAAAGAATTTAGCGAAATTCACAGCGGAAATGAAAATGAGATAAAATTACCTATTAAATTACCAAATTTTATTTTTTTACGAAAGGAAATATGATGAAATTTGTAAGCATAATTATGGGAAGTAAAAGCGATTTTGAGTGTGTAAATGAGTGTGCTAAAATTTTAGAAAGTTTAGAAATTCCTTATGAAATGATTGTAAGTTCAGCTCACAGAAGTCCGCAAAGAACTGTTGATTATGTAAAAGAAGCTGAAAAAAATGGAGCAGTTGTTTTTATTTGTGCAGCTGGCATGGCGGCACATTTAGCTGGGGCTGTTGCAGCAAATACGATAAAACCTGTGATTGGAATTCCAGTTGGCGGTGGTAGTTTAAATGGAGTTGATGCGCTTTATTCGACTGTGCAAATGCCAGCAGGCATGCCTGTTGCAACACTTGCTATAGGTCGATCAGGCGCTAAAAATGCCGGATTTTTGGCTGTGCAAATTTTGGCGATAGAAGACAAAAATTTAGCAAATAAACTACTTGAAATTAGACAAAACGATATTAAAAAAATCGAAGAAGATTCAAAAAATATAGAAGTGAGATTAAAAATATGACATTTTCGCAAATTATTTTATCATTACAAAATTTTTGGCATGAACAAGGTTGCATAATAATACAGCCTTATGATATGCCAGCTGGAGCAGGAACTTATCATCAAGCGACTTTTTTAAAAAGTCTTGGTAAAAAGCCTTGGAATGCCGCATATGTGGCACCTTCTCGCCGTCCAACAGATGGCAGATATGGAAAAAATCCAAATAGATTGGGAGCGTATTATCAGTTTCAAGTGATTTTAAAACCTAGTCCAAAAAATATCCAAGAATTGTATTTAAAAAGTCTTGAAAATTTGGGACTTGATGTAAAAAATCATGATATTAGATTTGTTGAAGATAACTGGGAAAGTCCTACTCTTGGTGCTTGGGGGCTTGGATGGGAAGTTTGGCTTGATGGGATGGAAGTTACTCAATTTACATATTTCCAACAAGTTGGCGGAATTCCTTGTGAGTTAATAAGCGGCGAAATTACTTACGGACTTGAAAGACTTGCCATGTATCTTCAAAATATAGATAATGTTTATGATATCATCTGGGATAAAAAAGATGACGAAATCATCACTTATGGTGATGTTCATAAAAGAAGCGAATATGAATTTAGCGTTTATAATTTTGAAGTTGCTGATACAAAAATGCTTTTTTCTCAATTTGAAAATTTCTTTGGCGAATGCAAAAACGCTTTAAATCACAATTTAGCACTTCCTGCTTATGATTTTTGTATGCTTTGCGCTCATACTTTTAACACTCTTGATGCAAGGGGTGCGATTAGCGTCACTCAAAGGCAAGATTATATTTTAAAGATTAGAGAATTAGCAAAAAGTTGCGCTTTATCTTATATGGAAAATAGCAAATGAAATTATCTAAAATTTACGAAATTTTAGATCAAATTTGCCCATTTTCTTTGCAAGAAGAGTGGGATAATAGCGGTTTGCAATTAGGAAATTTACAGTTTGAAATTGAAAAAATTTATATAAGTTTAGATTTAGATTTAAATTCAATCAAACAAATGGATGAAAATTCTTTGATTATTACTCATCATCCTTTGATTTTTAAAGGATTAAAAAAGATGAATTTATCATTTTATCCTGCAAATTTGATATCGCAATTGATTCAAAAAAATATATCTTTGATTTCGATGCACACAAATTTTGACAAAAAATTCTTAAATAAATTTTTTGTTGAAAAAATTCTTGGATTTGAAATTTTAAAAGAAGATGAGTTTTTAATTTATGTAAAAAATAGGCAAAATTTTGACGATTTCGCACAAAATTTAAAAGAAAAATTACAAATTTCTCATATTAATGTTGTTAAAAGCAAAAATTTTGTTGAAAATATAGCTATTTGCTGTGGAAGCGGGGCTGATTTAATTTCAAATTTAAAAAATGTTGATACTTTTTTAACCGGAGATATTAAATATCACACCGCTTTTGAAGCTAAACAAAACGGCTTAAATTTGATGGATATTACTCATTTTGTAAGCGAAATTTGTTTTTGTGATTGTTTGAAATTGATATTGCAAAAAAACAAAATCCAAGCTATAATCACAAATTCCATTAATCCATTTTCAATAATTTAAAAGGACAAATAAATGAATAAATATTTAGAGCAATTAGTAGAACTTTGCGGTTACGACAAAGATATTGATGTTTATGAAACTAAATTAAAAAGTAGTGAAAAAGTTTTATCAGCAAAAAAACATCAAATTCAATTAGAAGAAGAAAAAATAGACGGTTTTAAAAAAGACATACAAGAATTAAAAAATCAAATTTCTTTGACAAATGCGCATATAGCAGAGCAAAATAAAAAAATAAGAAATAGTGAAAAAAAATCATCTTTAGTTAAAACAGAAAAAGAGATGAAAGCTTTAGATGTTGAAGATGGGATTGCGAAACAAAAGCTTGATACAGCAAATGAAGAGATTGTAAAACTTGAAAAAATTGTGATGAATAAAGAGAATTTTTTAAAAGAGAGCGAAGAAAATCTAAAAAAATTTCAAAAAGAATTAGAAGAAATAGAAAAAAAATCTGGAATTGAAGTGACAAAATTAGAAGATGAAGAAAATAAAATAAAAATTCAAAGAGAAATTTTAACTAAAAATATGAATCCAAAAATTCTTTCTTTTTATGACAAAATTAGAAAATGGGCAAAAAATACTGCCGTTGTGCCAGTTAAAAAACAGGCTTGTTATGGTTGTTTTATGAAATTAAACGATAAAACTTATAATTTAGTCATAAGAAGTGATGATATCGTGACTTGTCCGCATTGTGGTAGAATTTT
>CAMUNZ010000089.1 GCA_947090385.1 uncultured Campylobacter sp.
CAAAAATAGGTGGCAAAATTTCTATTAAAGATTTTGAGCTTTTTTTTGATCTTATTAAAACTAAATTTGCATTTTTATCACTTTTTGTATGACAAAATTGCAAATTTGTTATTTTTAGTTTAAAACAATTTAAAAATTTGCAAATTTCATCAATTTTTTCAGCTTTGTAACAAAAAATTAATTCTCCTTGTGGTTTTAAAAGCGAATTCGCGACTTTTATAAATGTTTCAAGTGGCAAATTTTCGCTATTTTTTGCATAATCTAAAAATTTATTTTTGCTTTTTGTTATGTTTTTTCTATAAAAAGGCGGATTTGACACTATAAAATCAAATTTTTTTTCATTTTTAAAAGTTGCGAAATCGCAATTTACAATATTTGCTAAAATGTTATTTTCTTTGCAATTTAATTCGCAAATTTTGCAATTTTCATTTAAAATTTCAAGTAAAGTTAAATTTATTTTTGGAAAATCTCTTTTTAATAAAATTCCTATAATTCCACAACCCGATCCTACTTCTAAAATTTCGCCTTTTAAATTAAAATTTGATGCAAAATTATAAAGCAAGACCGAATCTGTGTTATAACGAAAATTATTTTTTAATTGAAAAATTTTCAATTTTGCGCTTTTAAAATAGTTGTTATAATTTCGTGTGCATGATTTATCGAAACTACGATCGAGCCACCATTTTTTGTGGCTATATCGCCTCCTACAAAAAGCCCTTTTATAGGTGTTTGACAATGTTCATCAACTATTGGTTGATTGTTTGCATCTAATGGAACTTCACATCTTTTTAGAAAATCAACCGGAGTAGAGCCACCGATTGCATAAATTACACGATCAAAAATAATAGGAAATTCATCGCCGAAATTTACCAAAACTCTTCCGTTTTCATTTTCGATGCTTACGATATTAGAACTCATTTTTAAACGCATATTATCGTACTTGTGTGCGTCTATAACGGCTTTTAAATTTATATCGTTTAATCTAGAAAAGGTTTTTTGGCGATAGCTTAGGGTTACAGAATTCATTTTGTTTAATTCAGTCGCGTATTCTGCGGCACTATTTCCTCCACCAACTACCAAAATAGTTTCTCCTTTTGAACATTTATCAAGATTAAAATTTATAACTTGCGTAAGTGAAGGTGGAATTCTATAATCTGGTTTGTTTGGTTTTCCCATTTTTCCAATAGCAATTACAATATTTTTTGCTTCAAAACCCATTTTTGATGTTGTTACATAAAAAATATCATCTACTTTTTTTATATTTTCAACTTCTGTTTTAAAAAATGTGTCTATTTTTTCATCATCCAACAATTGATCAAAATAGTTTAAAGTGCTTTCTTTCGTTCCATCGCTAAAATTAACATTACCTTTTGTTTCACTATCTAATCCTTTATAAATTTTATCTACTCTTTTTTGATCTTTATAAAAATTTCTTATAGTTTGTGAATGATTATCGCCTTTTTCTATTAGGGCTACTTTGCTAATTCCTGCTATTTTTGCCTCTACAACAGTTGAAATTCCACAGGGTCCACCTCCTATTACAACTAAATCATAAGAAAGTTCCATAATTTTTCCTTAAATGTTTGAAATATAAAATTAATCAAAATTGTATTATGATTTTGCAAATAAAAAACTTTAAAATATAAAAATATTTTAATTTTTAGCAAAAGTTAAAAATAAAATTTTTGTTTTTATATGAATGTAAAAATTAATTATGAATAAACTTTAATAAAACTTAAAGTATTGTTTATATATCATTTCATTTTTTAACAAAAAATAAAAATCATATTTTTAAAGGAAAGAATTTATGAGAGCTTTTGGTGAATGGGAATTACAAGATGCTTTAATTTTGGCTTTGCCGCATTATAATACAGATTGGTGTTCTAATTTATTAAATGTTTTTGAGGCTTATAAAGAGTTTGTTTGTGTAGTTTCACAAAAACAAAAAGTTATTTTGATATCACCAAACGAAGAGGATTTTAAAACATTTTTTAGCAAATTTGATAATGTCGTTTTTTATAAAATTGATACAAATGATACTTGGATTAGAGATTATGGTGCTATAGATGTTGCGAATTTTGGTCGAATTTTAAGTTACGATTTTAAATTTAACGCTTGGGGTAAAAAATATCCATATGAGCTTGATAATAATGTAAATTCTGAACTTTTTAAGTTTTTTAAAGGCGAGTTGAAAAACATTGATTTTGTTTTAGAGGGTGGAAGTATCGATTTTAACGGAAGAGGGACGATGCTAACTACAACAAAATGTCTTTTAAATAAAAATCGCAATCCAAAATATAAAAAAGCCGATATAGAAAAAAAAATGATGGAACTTTTTGGAATTCATACGGTAATTTGGCTTGAAAATGGTTTTTTGCTTGGTGATGATACAGATTCTCATGTCGATACTTTAGCTAGATTTATAGATCCGACCACAATCGTTTATGCTAGCTGTGATGATCCAAAAGATCCACATTATACTGAATTAAAAAAAATGGAAAATGAGTTAAAAAAGACAAAATTTAAAATCGTTCCTGTACCTTTGCCTGAGCCACAATTTGACGGAGAAAGAAGGCTTGCAGCGACTTATATAAATTTTATTTTTATTAACAACGCAATTGTTTTGCCAACTTATAATTGCAAAACAGATAAAGTCGCGGTTGAAATTTTCAAAAAAAATATAAAAGATAGATTGATTTTGCAAGTAAATGCTAGCGAATTTATAAAGCAAAATGGCTCTCTTCATTGTCTTAGTCAAAATCGTTTTGCAGGAAATAGATAAAAGCTTTATTTTATGATAAAAAACTTAAAAATTTTATTTTATTTAAATCGTAATTTTTACATAAACTCGCTTTGGAGCAGGGTAGCCTTCGATAGTAAAATTTTTATCGTTTGGATCTAAAAAATTTTCAAGACTTTCTCCGTCAATCCATTCTGTTTTTCTTTGTTCGTTTAAATCTGTTTTAGATGTGGCTAAAATTTCAAAATTTTTAAATTTTGCTTTTTCACACCAATTTTGCAAAGCCGATATCGTCGGAATAAAATATATATTTGAAATTTTCGAGTATCTATTTTTTGGCACCAACGCGAAATCGCCATTCATATCCAAAAACATCGTATCTAAAAAAACTTCTCCTTGTGGATTTAAAGATATTTTAAGCTCTTTTAACATTTTTACCGGATCGCTTCTGTGATATATCACTCCAAGGCAAAAAATTGTGTCAAATTTTTGTTTGTAAAATGGCAAATCTTCGACACCTAAAAGTTCATAAAAAATTTTGCTATTTATAAATTTTTCAAGAAATAAAAATTGCAAAAAAGTCCTTATGCCAGGATCAAAACCAACTAATTTTTTTGTTTTAAATTCGCTCATTTTAAAAAGATAATAGCAATTATTG
>CAMUNZ010000090.1 GCA_947090385.1 uncultured Campylobacter sp.
GTTATGATTTTTAAAATTTATTAAGATTGAGTTATCTAAAATGCTATCTGGCTGTTATCTAAATCGTTTATACGGCTTTTATTGCTTTTACCTAAAAAAGCAGCACCGCTGTATGCAGTGCGTTGCCAATTTGCTTTTGTAATCTCTTTTAAAATAGAAGCAACCTTTCTCTCAAAAAGGTTGCCCTTTGATTTTGCTCATCTATTTATATAATTATCACAAATTTTAGTAGATTTGTATTACTTAGTTATTTAATTTAAAAATATACATGTTGCATGAATTTCTAGCAGAATGAAAAAAATTTCTAAAAATAAAACCTAAAAATCCCCATCTGTCTTTATACATATCAAGCATTATGCCTTTTTTTACAAATTTTAACCTTTTATCCCAAGATAAAACTTCATCCTCGCTATCAATGCCAAATTTAAACTCAGCATTTTTCATAAATTTCATTACATCATGTTTTTTTTGATTAATATTTGCAGTAAATTTATTTAAAAAATCAATCATTATAAAGCCGTTAAATCTATCAAGTAAATTTTTAAAAAATTCTTTTAATTCATCTTCACTAAAATACATACTAACGCCCTCTAATATAAAAATAAATTTAGAATTTTTATGTTTTTTACTAATGTTATCCATCCAAGAAGTCTCCAACATTGAAGTAGAAATATAAAAATTATTTTTAGACTTTTTTATCAGTTTTTGGCGCAAATTTATAACATTTTCTAAATCAACATCGTAAAAATAAGCATTGTTTATTTTGTCTTCTAGTCGCAAAGGTCTTGTGTCAAGTCCAGCTCCAACTTGAACTATTATGTAGTTTTCATTTGATAAATTTAAAATTTCATCGTCAAAAAATTTGCTTCTTATCACAGTTCCAACACGGCTTAATTTGCTTTTATTAAATTTAGAAAAATCATATTCTATATTTTTTATAATTTCACTAGAAAATTCATCTTTTAAGATTGGATTTGGCATTTGATTTTCTAAACTTCTAAAATATAAATTTATAAGTAAAGTTTCACTTACAGAATTTAAAAAACTAATTTTTTCCATGCGATACCTTTTTAAAAATTAATATCACTATTGTAAAACAATTTTTATTAAAACAATTTAAATTATGATTTTATTAATATGAAGAAACTAATTTTTTTTATGTTTAGCGATTACTACGGCTGTATTTGTTACTAAATCGTGCAAATTTAGCTTATCTTTTCGAAAAAAACATAATAATAATCCAACAATGCTAAATCCGGCTATTAAAAATATTATAAATCTGTAAAAAGCCATAAAAAATCCTATTTTTTTTGAAGTTTTAGAATTTATAAGATACAAAGAATATGCTCTAAGTCCGAATGTTTGTGCGCTTTTTGCTATTAAAAATGAATTAATAATTCCATAAATTAACCAAATTATTGATATTGCAAGTTGATTTTGCCAAAGAGCTTCTTTGCTACCCAAAATAATATAAGTTGTAATATAAAAAAGCGGCATTGCGATTAAAAATATATCTATCACAAATGCCTTGAATCTAGGTAAAATTTGTGCGAAAACTACTTTCAATTTCCACGACTTCCAGGTTTTATAGCTACTCCACCATCTTTGCAAAATGGACAATTTTTTGGTTCATAAATTTCAAAATCAAAATTTTCTATAGCAAAAAATGGTTTATCGATTGGTAATTTTGCGCTTTGTTTTCTTTGATTTTTTAAGTTTGTTACTTCGCAAAATCCACGATTTGCAATAGCACTAAAGGCTACGACTTTTCCACCTAAATTTTCTATGATTTTTGCACTTTCAATGGCGGAACCGCCGGTTGTGATTATATCTTCGCAGATTATAAATTTTTCACCTTTTTTTACATCAAAACCGCGTCTTAAGTACATTTTTCCTTCGACTCTTTCAGTAAAAATAAATCTTTTTTTTGTGGATCTTGCGAGCTCATAGCCAGCCAAAATTCCACCAATTGCAGGCGAACAAACGCAATCAAATTCTATTTTATAATTTGAAATTATTTTTGCCAATTCGTCTGCTAACTTTCCAGCTAAAATAGGATCTTCCAAAACTTTTGCACTTTGTAAATAAAATTCCGAATGATTCCCGCTAGATAATAAAAAATGTCCTTTTAAATACGCCCCACAATTTGTATAAATTTGTTTTAAATCCATTGTAAAACCTTAAATTTTAAGAAGTTCTGCTTCTTTATCTTTTACTAATTTATCAATTTTAAAAATAAATTCATCTGTAATTTTTTGCACTTCGTCGTAAGCTTTTTTTGCTTCGTCTTCTGATACGCTTTTATCTTTTTCTATCTTTTTAACTTCATCATTGGCATCTTTTCTTATGTTTCTAATCGCAATTTTTGCCTTATCTCCCATAGCTTTTGCTTTTTTGGCATTTTCTTCTCGCTGCTCTTTCGTCATAGGTGGAAAAAATAATTTTATAACTTCTCCATCATTGTTTGGATTTACTCCGATATTTGCTGCAGATATAGCTGTATTTATCTCTTTTAACATGGTTTTTTCCCATGGTGTTATCGTGATTGTTGTAGCATCTGTAGCTAAAACTGTAGCCACTTGATTTACTGGCATCATTGAACCATAATAATCAACTTGTATTTCGTCTAAGATATTTACGCTTACTTTTCCTGTCCTAATCGTATGAAAATCTCTTTTTAAAGATTCTATAGATTTATTTGAAGATTCTTTTTGATCTGAATAAATTTTGCTTAACATTAAAATTTTCCTTTTTAAAAAATTCTGGGATTATAGCTAAGCTTGTCTATATTTTTTATAAAATAGGCAAAAAATTTTGCCTATTTGGTTGAATTTAAATCTTCTGCTGTTGTGTTTGAATCTGAAATTTCTATTGTTTTATTTAAAATAATTGTTTTATTTTCTTCATTTGACTGTTTTGTTGTGGCATTTGATTCTATTTTTTGTGCATTTGGAATCACGATAGCTGGCACAATGCTGTTTTTATCTTCTCCTTTTGGCAAAGTAGATTGGAATTTATCTGTTATTGAAGCTGTAGATTTTTGAGAATAAAAATATCCGATTGAAAGAGTATTTATGATAAACAATATTCCCATGATAAATGTAAATTTAGCTAAAAAACCCATAGGTCCCTTTGCGCCAAAAAGACTTTCATTGCTACCGCTATATGCGCCAAGTCCGATAGAAGAGCTTTTTTGGAGTAAAACTGCGACTGTTATAACTATCGCTAAAATAAATTGTAAAATTATTAGAAAAGTAGTCAAAATTTTATCCTTAAATTTAAAAAATAAAAGCGAGATTGTATATAAAAATTTATAAATTTTGGTTAAATTTTGCAGGAAAACCTGCAAAATTTTTAATCATCTCTACTAAAAATTCCTAAAATATGCA
>CAMUNZ010000091.1 GCA_947090385.1 uncultured Campylobacter sp.
GACTAAAAAGAATGGCAACAAACGGTTTTTGTATATTTTCCATCTTTTTGTGGAATTTTCATTAATCACTTCCATAACCATCAATTTTTGTAAAATACAACCTATTCAATTTTAAATTTTTATTTAAAATTTCAAGCATAATTTTATGTAAAATTATGCTTGAAAAAATATTATTTTGATGAATTTTTGGTTATAGATTTGACATTATTTTCTAAAGAACAACTGCTTTTTTCACCATTTTTGCAAGCTTTTAAAAAATAAGTAATCGATTTATTTGCATCTTTTTCAATCATATAACCAACATAATATATAGAGCCAAGAGTTGCGCAACTTTTTGCAAAATTATTTTCGCAAGATTTTTCTAAAAGTTTTATGGATAATTCAAAATCTCCACTTTTAAATCTATTTTGTGCTTCGTTATAATTTATATCAGATTGACAAAAATTTAAAATTCCTAAAAAAATCAAAAATAAAAAAATTTTTTTCATAAAAAACCTTTAAAAAGTATCCTTTGCATTGTTTCCGCTTGAATGATCCCAGTCAAGTTTTACGCCGCTTAGCATATGAAAATGCAAATGCATAACTTCTTGTCCGCCATTTTCGCCACAGTTGCAAACAAGCCTATAACCGCTTTGATCTATTCCTAATTTTATGGCCACTTCTTGGATAAATTTTGTCATATCGACCATTAATTTTGGATCCATAACTTGAAAATTTTCATAACATTTTTTCGGGATAATTAAAATGTGAATCGGCGCCTTTGGATTTATATCGTGAAAAGCAAGAAATTTATCGCTTTCCATTACTTTATTGCAAGGAATTTCGCCAGCTACAATTTTTTCAAAAATAGTCATTTTTTCTCCTATAAATTTTAATTTAAAATTGAAATTATAACCTGTTTTTTTTAATTTACCTTTTTTTTATTTTTTTTAGATTAAAATCTATCTTTTTAATTTTAAAAGGACAAAAATGCAAGAATTAGAAAAATCTATACAAAATTGCGAAAATTTAGATGATTTAGAAAAAATTCGTCTTGAAATTTTTGGTAAAAAAGGAGTAATCACTGCAAAATTTGCAGAACTTAAAAATATTCCTTCGCAAGAAAAAAAAGAATTTGCTCAAAAATTAAATCAAGAAAGAGATTTTTTTGAAAATTTGATTTCAGATAAGAAGAATGAATTAGAAAAAAAAGAGATAAATAAAACGATGAAAAGAGATGCGATAGATGTAACTCTTTTTAATCAAAAACTACAAATCGGTGCTTTGCATCCAGTTATGGCAACTATGGATAAGATTATTGATTATTTTGTAGCTCAAAATTTTTCTATAGAAACAGGACCGCTCATAGAAGATGATTTTCATAATTTTGAAGCTTTAAATTTGCCACCAAATCACCCAGCAAGAGCTATGCAAGATACTTTTTATTTAAATGATAAACACCTACTTCGCACCCATACAAGTCCTGTTCAAATTCGCACAATGCTAAAAAATGGAAAACCACCAATTCGCATGATAGCGCCAGGTGCAGTTTTTAGAAGAGATATGGATTTAACACACACTCCTATGTTTCATCAAGTAGAAGGACTTGTCGTAGAAGAAGGAAATAGTGTAAGTTTTGCAAATTTAAAATACATTTTAGAAGATTTTTTGATATACATGTTTGGTGATGTTAAAGTTAGATTTCGCCCTAGTTTCTTTCCTTTTACTGAGCCTTCGACTGAAGTCGATATAAGCTGCATTTTTTGCAAAGGAAAAGGTTGTAGAGTTTGTTCACATACAGGTTGGCTTGAAGTTTTGGGAAGTGGAGTTGTAGATCCAAATGTATTTAAAGCAATAAAATGGAGTAATGTAAGTGGCTATGCTTTTGGATTAGGTGTTGAAAGATTTGCCATGTTACTTCATCAAATTCCAGATTTAAGAAGTCTTTTTGAAGGAGATTTAAGATTAATGGAGCAATTTAAATGATAATTACTAGAACTTGGCTACAAGAATGGATAGACATAAAAGATATAAGTAGTGAAAAAATTTGTGAAACTTTAAATTCTGTCGGATTAGAGGTCGATAGTTATAAAAAATTTTCTATACCAAAAAAAGTTGTTCTCGGATATGTAAAAAGTAGAATTCCACATGAAAATTCCGATCATCTTAGTGTTTGCGAAGTTGATATCGGAAACGAAATTTTGCAAATCGTTTGTGGTGCAAAAAATGTAGCTGCAAATCAATATGTTGCAGTTGCACTTGTCGGTTGTGAATTACCAAATGGATTAGTTATAAAACCAGCAAAACTTCGTGGAGTAGAAAGCAACGGAATGATATGCTCGGCAACAGAGCTTGGACTTCCAAAAACAAATGATGGAATTTTGATTTTTGATGATAGTGTTGGAGAATTAAAAATCGGAAAAGAAATTTGCGAATTTGATTGTTTAAACGATGAAATTATAGAGATAGAATTAACTCCAAATAGAGGTGATTGTTTAAGTGTAAGAGGTGTAGCTAGAGATTTGGCTGGTTATTTTAATTTAAGTTTAAAAAATGTAAATTACTTAGAAAAAGATGGGCTTTTAGGAATTGGTCGTATAATTTCTGTCCATTGTGACGAAAAAATCGATGCAAATTTCCAATTTCGCGCATTTTGTTTAACAGACGAAATAAAATCAAATTTGTTAACAAAAATTAGATTAGCTTTTAGCGACGAACTTAAACAAGATTCGTTAGAAGAGATACTTTACTACTCTACTTTAAGCACTGGGGTTTTATTTCGTGCTTATGATTTTGAGAAAATTGCCGGTGATTTAGAAAAAATTAAATTAGAAATAAAAACTGAAGAAAACGGCGAAATAAAACTTACTTGCAACGACAAAACTCTTGCTATAGCTGGAATTTCTCAAAATAACGAATTCAAAGCAAATTCTTTAAGTCAAAATGTAATTTTAGAAGCAAGTTATTTTGATGTTGTAAAAATTACAGATGTTGTTTCGAAAAATAAAATTTCAACATCAGATTATCAATATTACAGAGCTAGTCGTGGAAGTGAGCCGAATTTAAGTCTTGGAAACGATTTTATATTTAACTTTTTTTTAAAAAATTCGTCGATCAAACTTCATTCTGGATTTCAACAAATTTTAAACGAAAAAGAGCAAAAAATAATCTCTGTAAATATAGATCAAATATCAAAAATGATAGGCAAAAAAGTAGAATTAAATGAAGCTGTTAAAATTTTAAAACAACTATTTTTTGAAGTAAATGCAGAACAAGAAAATTTAAATATCAAAGTGCCTATTTTTCGTCATGATATAGAAAATTTGAACGATATTTGCGAAGAGATTGTTAGGATTATCGGCATAAATAACATAGAAAATA
>CAMUNZ010000092.1 GCA_947090385.1 uncultured Campylobacter sp.
GAAAAAAATTTTATTCGTTGGGTTTATGTTGTTTAGCCTTTGTTTTGGCTCGGATTATACGGAAATTTTAAAACAGAATGTGATTAAAATCGGAGTTTCACCAAATATGCCACCATTTTCAAAATTCTCAAATGATAATTTTGAAGGTTTTGAAATAGATTTTGCAAAACATCTTATCGAAAAAGTTTTTAATCAAGGGATAAAAATTCAATTTATTCCGGTAGAACAATCTCAAAGGTTGGATGCTGTAAAAAGTAATTCTGTTGATATTTTGATCGCCGCTTATACTCAAAACGAACAAAGAGCAAAAGAAGTTGATTTTTCTATGCCGTATTTTTCTATTATTTTGGCTTTAACTTCTAAAAAATCTTCAAATATCAAAACACAAGGAGATATAAAAGGTAAGAAAATAGCAACGATTAAAAATACAAACTCAGATATTTACTTAAAACAAAATGGTTTTGAAATAGTTTATTGTAAAGATAATAAAGAATGTTACGAAAAAGTTAAAAATGACGAAGCGGTCGGATTTATGCATAATATAGTTTCAACAGCGACAATTCCAGTAATAGATCAAGAATTTGAAAATTCAATCAAATTTAGCCAACTTGCTTATATGGATTGCGTTGTAACTCAAAAAGGAAATAGCAGTCTTATAGAAAAAATAAACAAAGGAATTATGGAATTATCAAAAGAAGGATTTTTCAAAAAGAAATACGAAGAAACTTTCGTGCCGTTTTATCGTGGAATGCTTGATAAAAAGTATTTTATTTTAGATGATTTATATAGCATTATGTTTTAAAATTTTGTTTATTTCATCAGATATAAATTTTGAATTTTTTATGAAAAAAAAATGATCTCCTTCAAGTGGGAAGAAATAGCTATTTTTTATCAAATTGTGTATTTTTTCTCCACTTTTTATGTTTGTTGCTTTGTCTTCTTTGCCCCAAAAAATTAGTGTTTTAAAATTATTATTTAAATTTCTTTTTAAAAATTCATCTTCAAAATTTTCATTTACTACATTTTTAAAAGTTTTATACATAATCTCATTCATATTTAAAACATCTTTTGATCTAAATAATTTAGAAAATTTGCTAAATCCAAAAAAATTAAACATCTTAGTTGTTTTTATTTTTAATCTTACTTTTAAAGGCTTTTTTTCTAAAATTCCAGCAGAACTCAATAAAATCAAATTTTTCGGTTCTAATAAAATGCCTACTTTTCCACCAAAAGAGTGCCCCATTACATTAGAAATTTCGCCAAATTTTTCACTAAAAATTTTTACAATTTTTGCATAATCTTGCGTAGTTAATGGTTTTTGTATCGAACTTTTTCCCATTCCTGCAAGATCTATATAAATTTGACAAAAATTATTTAAGAATTTCGCAAATGAATTTTTCATAAGCTCTTTATTTGCGCCCCAACCGTGTAAGATTAAAATTTTTTCTAAATTTCTATCGCCAACTATCTCATAAGCGATTTTGTAAATTTCATCATCAAATTTTATTTCACACAAAGCCACTATTTTTCCTTTTTTTGAGAATAAACTATATTTAAAAGTTCAACTGCTTTTTCTAATCTTTCAAATTCTTTCATGCTTAAAACAACTGCTTGAAATCTGTTGTTTTTAACAATTACTGCTTTTTTTATCTCGTTTTGATTTACTTTATTTAAAATTTCGCTGAAATTTCTAACCATTTCTGTGGCTGTAAAAACTTCTTCTTGTGAAAATGTTGCCATTTTTTATAACTCTTTATTAGTAAAATTTTACGCAAAACTTAGCATATTCTTACTAAATTTTGCGTTAAGTTTATTTATTTGAAGTGATTTGTTCTATGAAGCGATATTCTACGTTTATTTTTCTTTGTTTTAGCGGATTTTTTGCCATTTTTCTTATAATTTCACTAAATCTAAAACTATCAAAAAGATGACTTGCAAGACTTCCTGGATTTGGATTTATTTCATTTAAATAAACTTCGCCATTTATCTCAAAAAAATCACATCTTATAAGCGAACCTTCAAATCCGCAATTATAAATTCTATAAAATGCGTCTTTCATATCAGATTTTAATGAATAACCGATATTTGCCTCTACAACTTGACTTTTGTCATCACCATCTTTTTTATATTTTTGATCAAAATCCAACATTTTTGTCTTTTTTGGCTCTTCTATTATAGAATATTCTATCTCTCCATCAACCATACAGCCGGCTAAATTAAACTCTTTTATGCTTTCGTAATAAGGCTCTATTATAACTCCATCATCAAATTCAAAAGCGACTTCCATAGCGTATTCTAATTCGCTTTGATCCCTTACTACGCTAATTCCTATGCTACTTCCAAGTCTAAGCGGTTTTAATATAAAAGGATAAGGAAGAGTTGGTAAAGATGACTTGTTTAAAACTTCGTAAGGCAAAACTTTTACATGAGCTTTTTGCGCTAAAAGTTTTGTAAATTCTTTGTTATAACTCATAATGCATGCTTCTAATCTCGGACCTATATAAGGAACTTCAAAAAAATCAAAAAGCGCCGAAAGTTTTCCATCCTCGCCATCTGCACCGTGGATTAAATTTATATAACATTCGCATTTTAAAAATTCATCGCTGAACATTCCACTTATTGTAAATCCACCATTTTTAAGAGTTAATTTTTTTGATTTTTTATAAGACATTGAAGAGAAAAATTTTGCATACATATTTTTTTCTTCAATTAAATAAAATTCTCTGTCTTTATCACAAAAAATAAAATTTAAATTTTCGTTTATCACATTTTTAACAGCGATTGCAGAAATTATGCTAATTTCATGTTCAAAACTTTCCCCACCAAAAACTATCCCTATTAACATTTATTCTCCTTATCAAGCTAATTTTTTTAATGCTTCTTTTATTAAATCTTGTGTAGTTTTGCCTTCACAAGTTGTTAAAATTTTTGTAATCTTATCTTTTTTAAAACCCAAACTTTCAAGTGCTAAAATCGTCTCTTTTTTATAATCTGGCAAACTTTGAGAATCTACAATTTTTGCGTCGCTAAGTTCTGCTACTATTCTTCTTGCTGTTTTTAATCCAATTCCTGGAACATTTGTTAAAACATTAAAATTTCCACTTTGTATGCAAGTCAAAAATTCATCAAAACTAAAATTACTACAAATTGCCATAGCGCTAACTGCACCTATGCCGTTTAATTTTATTAAAAGTTCAAACATTTTTTGTTCGTTTTCTTCTAAAAATCCGTAAAAATTATCACTATCTTCTTTTAAAATTTGTGTTATTAAAATTTCTACACTATCACCTAAATTTATTTTGGATGACGAATTTAGTGATAAATTTACTTCATAACTTACACCAAATGCTTTTAAT
>CAMUNZ010000093.1 GCA_947090385.1 uncultured Campylobacter sp.
GAATTTTATAAATTGTTTCAAATTTATGTGCATATTAGGACAAATCCCATGCTTGATTTTAAAGAAATTTTCGGATTTATTCCGCCTGTGCATATACAAAATCGTTTAAAAAGTTTTGCTATGCAATTTAATACAAATAATTATAAAGAAATTTTTATATTTTTAAATGATTTAGAATTTGATTTAAAAACTAAAAATTTTGATAAAAACACATTTTTGCTATCAAAAATTTTAAAACTTCAAATAATAATTTCAAAATTTAAAAGCAAAAATTAAGAAGAATTTTAGTATATTCCGATCTTGCATTTTGCAAAATCCTTGCTTAAATCATTTTTTGAGTTAAGCTAAAAAATCCACAAGGAGAAAAAATGAAACATTATGAGATACTTCTTATCTTTAAACCAACTTTAACAGAAGAAGAAGTTAAAACAAAATTTGACTTCATAAAAGAAGTTATTACAAAAAATGGTGGCGAAATTGCCGGAGTTACAGATATGGGAACTCGCAAATTAGCTTATAAAATTGATAAATACGAAAGAGGTTCTTATTTTGTAATTTATTTTACAGCGCCTGCAAGTTTAATTGCTGAGCTTACTAGAAATGTAAGAATTTCAGAAGAAATAATCAGATTTTTAGTTGTAAAATATGAAAGCAAACTAGAAATTTCGGCTTGGGAAAAACTAAGTAAAGGGCAAAAATTATTTATTCCAAAACCAAGAGAACAAAAAAAACCAAGAGTTGAGAAAGTGGAAAAAGCTGAAAAAGTAGAGAACGAAGAAGAAAATAAAGAAGAAACAAACAAATAAACAAAGGATAAACAATGTTCAATAAAGTTGTTTTAGTAGGAAATTTAACAAGAGATATAGAAATAAGATATATGCAAAATGGCACAGCCATCGGAAATAGTGCCATAGCAGTAACTCGTAAATTTAATACAAATGGCGAAAAACGCGAAGATACTTGCTTTATTGACGTTAGTTTCTTTGGACGTACAGCAGAAGTTGCGCATCAATATCTCAAAAAAGGAAGCAAAATTTTAATTGAAGGAAGATTAAAATTTAATCAATGGGACGATCAACAAAGTGGTCAGAAACGATCAAAACATACAGTTGATGTAGAATCACTTGAAATGTTGGGTGGAGATAATCGCAACAATCAAAATGAAGGTGGATACAATCAAAACTATAATGGTGGTTATGGAAATTATCAAAATAATCAACAAGGCAATTATCAACAATATCAAAATAGCAACGTTGGATATCAAAATAATTACAATCAATCAAAAATAAAACCACAACAACAAGAACGTTTTGAAGAAAAAATTCCAGATATAAATGTCGATGATTACGACAACGATGAAAATATACCTTTTTAGGAGAAAATTATGGCAGATAAAAGAAAATATACTAAAAAATATTGCAAATTCACAGAAGCAAAAATTGAATTTATCGATTATAAAGATACTTCATTGCTAAAATATTGTTTATCAGAGAGATTTAAGATTATGCCTAGAAGATTAACAGGAACTAGCAAAAAATATCAAGAGATGGTTGAAAAAGCTATTAAAAGAGCAAGACAAGTAGCTTTAATCCCTTATATAGTTGATAGAAAAAATGTTATAACAAATCCTTTCGAGGGTTTATAAAATACAGCCATATTTTTAAATATGGCTTTTCTACAAATATGATATTTCAAAACGATTTAATTTATATAGAAAGAGAAATTTCGGAAATTCCTTGGGTAAAAGTTTTTGCAAAAGGTGAATTTTGCGAAATAAGCGATTGTAACGACGAATTAAAAAAAGAAATTTTTAAAACATGCTTGATAATAGAAAAATCTATGCTTGAATTTTACAAACCTAAAAAAATTAATTGGGCAAGTTTTGCAAATTATCTACCAAAAGTTCATATTCATATCATGGCAAGATTTGAAGACGATAGTTTTTTTCCAGAATCCATGTGGGGGAAAAAACAAAGAAATGGACAAAATCATACTAAAAATTGGAATGAATTTGAAAAATTTTTATTAAAAAATTTGCAATCACAATGAATAAATTATAAAAGTTATTATTAGTTTATCAACTTAAAAGCAGACAATTTGCAAAAAATAAAAATTATTTCATTTAAATTGCATCTCATATAATTTTTTATATTTACCTTGATTGATATTTAAAAGTTCTTCATTAGTCCCGAATTCTACTATTTTTCCATTTTCTATAAAGGCTATTTTATTTGCATTTTGTATAGTTGAAAGTCTGTGCGCTATAACAAAAACAGTTTTATCTTGCATTAAATTATTTATAGCTTTTTGCACAATTGCTTCTGAATTATTATCAAGCGCAGAAGTGGCCTCATCAAGGATAATTATTGAAGAATTTTTTATAAAAGCTCTTGCTATGGCTATTCTTTGCTTTTGACCGCCACTAAGCATAACCCCTCTTTCTCCTATATATGTATCAAGTCCGTCACTTAAGCTTTGGATAAATTCGTCTAAACATGCATTTTTTATAGCATTTTTAATCTCATTTTCATCAGCATTTAATTTTCCCATTAAAATATTTTCTCTTATTGTCCCAGCAAACAAAAAATTATCTTGCAAAACGATAGAAATATTATCTCTTAATGATTTTATTTTATAATCTTCGATTTTTATATCATCAATTTTTATTTCTCCGCTATTTATCTTATAAAAACGAGGTATTAAATTTACAATCGTTGATTTACCGCCACCACTTTTGCCGACAAATGCTATAGTTTCGCCCTTTTCGACACTAAAATTTATGTTTTTTAAAATTGGTGAATTCTTCTTATATGAAAAATTTACATTTCTAAAAACTATATTTTTCTTAATTCCATTAAAATTTATCGCGTTTTCTTTGTCTATTATATATGGTTTTGCTTCTAAATTTTTCATTACTCTTTCAAGTGCTAAAAATGAAGTTTGCATGCTTTTTATATTATTTCCAAGTCCCTTAATTGGCGTATAAAGCATCATTAAAGCAGCTATAAAAGATACAAAATTTCCCGTTGTTATCGTATTATTTTGCACTAAAACACTACCAAAACCAATCGTAAGCGCAATTCCTATAGAAATTATAAAATGCATTATCGGAGATATAAAACCAGTTTTTTTCGTTATTTCTATTTTAAGTTTAAAAAGACTGTCTAACTGTGATGAAAATTTTTTATTTTGACTTTCATAAAGATCATAAGCTTTTATAATTTTATTTCCATTATATGCTTCATTATAAAAAGTTATTATAGTTGCATTTTGAGATTCGGATTTATTTATAATTGCTTTTATTATAGATTTTACTTTTCCAAGTGGCACGATGGATAAAATTAGTACAATAA
>CAMUNZ010000094.1 GCA_947090385.1 uncultured Campylobacter sp.
AACATAGCTCTTTTTTGATTTATGAATTTTACTTTTTTATCAAAGTCTTGTAGATTTATATTTTGCATAAGAATACTTGCCTTTTAGATTTAGTTTTTGTTGTGTAATTATATGAATTTGAGTATTAAAAGTCAAGTATATTAATATAAAATTGATAATATAAACTTTTGAATTTAATTCTTTGTTTCTGTATCTTTTAAATTTATTACAATATCTTTTGATTTTATTATTTGCTTCTTCTAGTGCTTTATCAAGCTTCATATTTTCCACTAATAAATCAAGAGTTTTTTAATTGGCTCACTAATTTTATTGCTTGATGCAATTGTTTTTATGGCACTTTCTTTATAGCCAATTTTTTCTTCTAATTCTTTATATGTTATTTTTAAAATTTTACTAACTTTTTTTATTGGATTATTGTATTCATCGTATAATTTTTTTAAATTAGCTTTTGTAGGAAGAATTTTGTTGTAAATTTTTGCTTTGTAATTAAACATACCGCGAATTTGCATAAATTCTATAAAATCATCATACTCATCAAAATTAAAAACTGCTTTACAAATACTTCATCTTCTTTTTTTTTAATTCTGCCATAATTAGCCTTATTTGCATCTTTTTGCATTATAACAAATTCTCAATAAAATGGCTCTATTGTAAAAATGTAATCGTTATACCATTTAAATAATTCTATTTTTTGTTGTATATCACTTTTTTCTCGCAAATAGTACCACGCCATCTTCTATCGTAGTTTTGCTTTATGCCTTTTTCTTGTAAAGTTGCCAAATTTAAAGTGCAAAGTGTTTTAAATGTAGCTCTAAATCCATAAAGAACTACTTTATTTTGCCATTGTTTAAAAGATTTATAGCTTTTGCCATAGTGTTGTTGCTCATACTTTTTCTTACTAGTTTTATAATGTTTTCATTTTATTAGGATGTAAAGCTCTTTTGGATTACCAAATTAATTGATGATTTATTTGCATAGATAAACATACAAAAAACCATTTTAGGGGATTTGGTTAAAAAAAATTATGGCTCCGGATGTAGGATTTGCTAAAAACTACTTTAAATACCTATAAAATAGTATTTTTAATGATTTTATATTATATAGATTACCGAAAAGGTTACTTATTTAGTTTTTATTTAATTATATATTTTTATAATCTTAGTATAAATTAAGAATTGATATGATATAATCACATGTGAAATTCGAGGGTAAGCCAAATAGTTGTTTGCCCACCTTTGAAAAATTAAAATCCACTTACATTTTTAAGCTCATCTTTTAAATATGGTAAATTCCACGAAATTTCATCAAGTTTTTTTAAATCAAAAAACTCCCTTATCTCATTTGCTATAAAAAATGCAAAAAGTGGGGCTACTGCGTTTCCAATATGAGCATAAGCTGCTGAATTGCTTCCATAAAATATAAAATCATCAGGAAAACTTTGACACCTTGCACACTCTCTAACGCTTAAACGTCTTGTTAAGTTTGGGTGTGGATGAATAACTGCCCCACCACTTCTACTGCCACGCCCAGTTATGGTCGGACTTGGTTTGTCCCATTTTAGTTTTCTATTTCCAACATAGCCGTTAATTTTAACTTTGTGTGATGAGCCTGTGTGGTTTGCAATGCTTTCATCAAAATCAGTTGGTAAATCGCCTATTGCATCAAAAAGAGTAATTTTTTGCTTTATTGGCTTTGGAAAATTAATTTCTTTTTTAATATCATTTCTAACACCTAAAATTATAACCCTACGCCTATTTTGACCTACTAAATAATCACTTGCATTTAAAGTCTTAAATTTAACCCTATAACCGCAATTTTCAAAGCTTTTTAAAATTTCATTTTCAAAGTTATCTTTAAATTTATATCCAGCTTTTATACCTGTAACATTTTCAACTAAAAAACATTTTGGTTGCAAATAGTTTAGCACTCTTGCATACTCTAGATACAAAGCATTGTAATGACTATTTAAATCCCTATTTTTACCATTTGCAATAGTAAATCCAAGACAAGGAAAACCACCAATTAGCATATCAGCTTTTGGGATAATTTTTTCATCTAATTCATAGATATCAAGGCAGGAAATTTTATGTTTTAAATTTTTTTCATAAGTAAAGCAAGCATCCTTATCGATGTCATTTGCAAAAACTATTTCAAACTTAGCCTTTAAAAAGCCTAAATCAAGACCACCACAACCACTAAATAAAGAAACTACACTAGGCATTTTTAAGCCTTTCATCAAATTTATTAAATAAAATAGAAAGTTCTTTGCAAACTTCATTTTTTACACTAAAATCACCGTTGAAATATTTACCAAAAGACTTATGAAGCGTTATATCAAACTCATCTATTAACTGCATAACCGAATTATTTAACCTATCAAACTTTAAAACTACTAACTTATTGCACTTTTTAAGCAATGTATCTCTGTTAATCCTTAGGCTATTTCCTTCATAGCGATTTATTAAAGTTGTAAGGCTCAAATCACTAGCATAATTTTTAAAAATATTAGAAATTTCAATATTATTAAAAAAATATAGTTCTAATAAATCATTGCTTTTTATAGCAACAAGCAAATCATCACTGTAAATAAATTTAGCCATATTTTTAAATTTATCATAAAATGCATCTAATTTTCCAGCTGTTTTTATGACATTTAAAAGCTTATTAAACTGAGAAACTGAGCCAAGCCCAATGGATGAGCGACTTCTTCTTTCAGTTAAAAAAGTCTCTAATCCTAAATCATCAAATAAAACACTTTTTTCAAAGCTTCCCATATTAATCTCTTTGTTGCTTGGAATTAGTGTTTTTATACTAATAGCAAAATCTTTAAATAAAATATCGGCTTTTTCTCTTTTATTACCAGCAATTTTATCTTTTGCATTTTTAAAGTATTCTGGCACTTCTGCATTTATGTTTTTTCTTATCTCATTATCACTTACAATACCATTAAAAAGCACAGCCATTAAGTCCTCAAACTCTCTTGCACTGCTTTTTCTTTTAGCTACTTCATCACTACAAATAAATTTATGAAGATAATTTAAGATATAAAGCGTATTAAAGTCATCTTTTTTTGATAATTCACTAAAAAATCTATAAATTTCATCAATGTTTTTTACATCTTTTAAGGACATAACCTCTCTTAAAAAGCTAATTATTACCAGTTCTCTTGTCATTTTTTGCCTTTAAAAATTTATTCTTTAATTATATCTTTTAAAATTGCATATCAGCTTAAATATATGTTTATAAAATAAAATTAACCATTATTTTCATAACTTAAAAATTATA
>CAMUNZ010000095.1 GCA_947090385.1 uncultured Campylobacter sp.
CATAATTCGTCCTTTTTTCGTAAAAAACTGGAAATCTTGGAAGTCCAGTTTTTGTTAAATTTTGATATTTGTAAGTTAAAATTTCTCCAATTTTTGGCGGATTTTTTCTCATTTTATCGCTAAAACCGGAGCCAATTTTAAAAATTTTTTTAGTTTTTAAATCTTTGCAAGTAAGGCTTCCCATTAAATTTTTATATTTTCCGCTACCTTTATTTATCGACAAAACTTCGCATTCATCGTCTAGAAATTTTTTAAATTTTAAAATTTTATTACTTCTTTTTCCGCTTTCGTAAAATGCAAATTTATCTCGTAAAACTATGCCTTCTCCGCCTTGTTTTGTGATTTTTTCTAAAAATTCTGTCGCATTTTGATTTAAAATAGCTGGAATTTGCTTGATAATTATTATATTTTCACAAGGATTTTTATCTAAAAAATCTTTAACTTTTGCAATTCTATTTACAAAATATTCTTGAAAATTTGGCGCATCAAAAACGAAATATTTTAATTCATTCCAGCCTTTATCTTCGTATGATTTTGCAATCGAAACAATCTCTTCAAATTTTAAATTTCTAGCATAAATTTCGCCATCTAAAGCAAAATTTGGAAAACATTTAAGCCAATTTTTTGGTGGATTTAAAATTTTGCCATTTCTTGATTTTAGATGTTTTCCATCCCAAATTCCTCTTACTCCGTCAAGTTTTTCGCTCATTAAATAATTTGTTAAATTTTCATCGCCTTTATAAGCTTGAAGCAACATTGGTTCAAAAGCATTTAAAATACATGAAAAAAATAATATTACAAAAATTTTAAACAAAACTTAGCTCCTTAAAAATTGAAATTGTATTTTAAAATTTATTAATTATTATTAAAAAACGATGTTTATATAAATTTAAATAATTTTTTGATAAACTTTTTAAAATTTTTTAAAGGATTGAAATTGGATAAACAAACACAAGCTATTGTTGTTGGCTATGATAGTAAAACAGGAGTTGGTTCGGTTGCTGCACCTTTATATATAACGACAGCTTTTGATTTTGGTACAAGCCAGACAGCTGCTGCAAGATTTGCATTGCAAGAAATCGGTCAAATTTATAGTCGTTTGACAAATCCGACTGTTGATATTTTTGAAGCAAAAATGGCAGCTTTGGAAAATGGTAAATCAGCAATCGCAGTTTCTAGCGGACAAGCGGCTCTTTTTAGCGCGATTGTAAATTTGACACAATTTGGTGATAATATCATCGTTTCAAATAAAGTTTATGGCGGAACTATAAGCCTTACAACTCACACTTTAAAAAGATTTGGAATTGAAGCTAGAATTTTTGATAACGACGATGATTTAGAAAATTTGATTGACGATAAAACAAAAGCGATTATTTTTGAAACTTTATCAAATCCTCAAATCGCAATTGCAAATATCGACAAAATCGCTGAAATTTCACAAAAAACAGGTGTTGTTTCGATATGCGATAATACAGTTGCGACGCCTATTTTATTTAATCCTTTAGATAAAAATATCGATGTTGTAGTCCATAGCGCGAGCAAATATATAAGCGGTCAAGGTTTAAGTATCGCAGGCGTGGTAGTTTCTAATAAAAATTTAAATCAAAAACTTGTAAAAAACCCAAGATATTCTCATTTTAACGAGCCAGATGAGAGTTATCATGGGCTTATTTATGCAAATTTGGTAGAAAATTTTGATATTTTTACTCTTAGAATTAGACTTGGAATTTTAAGAGATATCGGCGTAACTTTAAGCGCATTTTCAGCTTGGCAATTGATTCAAGGATTAGAAACTCTTGATGTTAGAGTAAGAAGACAAAGCGAAAATGCCTTAAAAGTGGCGCAATTTTTAGAAAATCATCCTAAAGTAAAAAATGTAAATTATCCAGGATTAAAATCGCATCCTAAACATGATTTTATAAAAGAAAACTTTACAGACGGGCTTTGTAGTGGGCTTTTAAGTTTTGAAGTGGATGATTATGAAACTGCCTTGAAAGTTTCAAATTCTACGAAAATTTTTAAAGTTGTTGTAAATATCGGCGATAGTAAATCGATAATCACTCATCCAGCAAGCACAACTCATCAGCAACTTACAAAAGATGAACTTAAAAATGCTAAAATTAGCGAAGGTTTAATTCGTCTTAGTATCGGGCTTGAAAATGTTGATGATTTGATTAAAGATTTGGAAAATGCATTAAAATGAAGATTTTGAGTAAAATATATTTGTATTTTGATAACGATCTTTAAAAATTTTATAAGGTGAATTTGCTAAATTTGGTTAAAATAATGTTAAATTTTTAAATTATTTTATAAGGATTGTCATGAAATTTGCAAAAAATGTAACAGAATTGATAGGAAAAACTCCGCTTGTAAAGATAAATTCTTTTGGTGAAAATGCAAATATTTTTGCAAAAGCTGAGTATTTAAATCCTAGTCATTCTATAAAAGATCGTGCTGCTTTAAATATGATAAAAGTCGCCATGGCGGATGGATTTTTAAATAAAAATTCAACAGTTATCGAGCCAACTAGCGGAAATATGGGTGTTGGTCTTGCTATGATTTGTGCGTATTTTGGATTTAAAATTATTTTGACGATGCCGTCTTCAATGAGTATCGAAAGGCAAAAATTGCTTCGTGCATTTGGTGCAAAACTTGTTTTAACAGATCCAAAATTAGGAATGCAAGGAGCTGTTGATGAAGCTTTAAAAATAGCTTCAAATATGCCAAATTCTTTTGTGCCTAGTCAGTTTGAAAATCCAGCAAATCCCGAAATTCATTCTCTTACAACGGCTGATGAAATTTATAAAGATATGGATGGAAAAATTGATTTTGTGGTTGCTGGTTTTGGTACAGGCGGGACGATTAGCGGAGTTGGATTGGAGCTTAAAAAAAGAGATAAAAATATAAAAATAATCGCAGTTGAGCCATTTTCAAGCCCACTTTTAACAAAAAAATATGCAGGATCTCATAAAATTCAAGGAATTGGTGCAAATTTTATACCAAAAAATTTATGTGTCGATATAATTGACGAGTTTGTTGATGTTAGTGACGATGATGCTTTTAATACGGCAAAACAATTAGCGCAAAAAGATGGGCTTTTAGTAGGAATTTCAAGCGGAGCAAATGTTTTTGTGGCTAACGAAATTGCTAAAAAATACAAAGGTAAAAACATAGTTACGTTTTTATGTGATACTGGTGAAAGATATCTTTCTACAAATCTTTTTGATTAGAATTAAGGTTTTTTGATGAAA
>CAMUNZ010000096.1 GCA_947090385.1 uncultured Campylobacter sp.
CAAATATTTGGCAAGATGTGATTAAAGAGCCAGAAATTGAAGATATTTTAAATATCGCAAAAACAAATTCTTGGGAAAAACTTTTATAAAACTTAAATTTTAATTTTTATAAAATTATTTATTAATTTTGATAGAAAATTGTGAAGTTTTTGATAAAAAATTAAAATAGCAAAATTTTTATATTTTTTTTAAGTTTTAATTCAATTTGTGAATGTTACGATTAAATAATTTTTAAATGAAAGGTGTGTTATGGAAAAAGCTAATCTTTTAATAGCTGTTTTTAGTATATTTTTTGTCATTTATTTGCTTATAAAAAGACGAGATACTAAAACCGTTCTAGTCGGCGCTGGTGTGATTATGGCAATTGTTGCGTTAAATCCTATGGCTGCTTTAAATTCATTTGCTAGCAAAATGACAACTGGAAGCCTTATAATGGCGATTTGTAGTTCTATGGGTTTTGCTTATGTTATGAGATATACAAAGTGTGATCAACATTTAGTTAAACTTTTAACCGCTCCTTTAAAAAATGTTGGATTTTTTCTAATCCCAATAGCGATTATTTTGACATTTTTTATAAATATCGCAATACCTTCAGCAGCAGGCTGTTCTGCGGCAGTCGGTGCGACTTTAATCCCTGTTATGATGGCTTCTGGTGTTAAACCAGCTATGGCGGCAAGCGCTGTTTTAGCTGGAACTTTTGGATCGATGCTAAGTCCTGGAACTTCACACAATGCAATTGTCGCTGGAATGGCTGGTGTTTCTGTGCCACAAAATATCGCAGGACATGCTGAATACGTTTTTGTAAGCGGTATTATAGCGATTATCGGTGTTTCTTTGGTTGCTTTAGTTTTTAAAGATTATGATAAAAATAAAAGTTATGAAATTAAATCAAAAGGCGAAAAAAAAGAGATTGAAAAATTAAATTTTCTTTATGCCATGATGCCACTTGTCCCGCTTGTGATTTTGATTTTTGGCGGTATCGTTTCAATTTATGGTAAAGTTTGGACAATTGATGGAGTTTTGTTAAAAGATGTATCTTGGATAGCTTGGACAAATATGGGCGTCGCGCAAGCTATGCTTATAGGCTCGATTTTAGCGATTTTAGTAACGATGACAAATCCAGAAAAAATTTCAAAAGAATTTTTTAATGGAATGGGAATGGCTTATGCCGACATTATGGGTATTATTATCGCTGCTAGCGTTTTTGTAAGCGGACTTGATGCTCTTGGTGCTATAAAAGTAGCGATTGCATATTTGCAAGAATCAGACGCTGTTGTAAAATGGGGTGCAACTTTTGGACCATTTTTAATGGCTGTAATTACTGGTTCTGGTGATGCGGCTGCGATTGCTTTCAATGAAGCTGTAACTCCACACGCTGCAACTTTAGGATACGAAACTGTTAAACTTGGAATGGCTGCTGCCGATGCTGGTGCGATAGGTAGATCTATGTCGCCTTTGGCTGGCGCTGCGATTGTATGTGCTGGACTTGCTGGAGTTAGCCCAACTGAGCTTTTCAAACGAAATGCCGTGCCTATGATAGTAGCTACTACTTATTTGGCTTTATTTATGTTGTAAAAAGAGAAAAATATGAAAAATTTACTTCTTTTGAGTGCATCAAGCTATAAAGATACTGGGTATTTAGTCCATTGTAAAGATTGGGTAGAAGAGTTTTATTCTGTTTTAAATGACGATGAAATTTTATATATACCTTACGCAAGTGTCACAAAAAGTTATGATGAAGTAGAAAAACGAGTTAAAGATTTTTTTGATTTAAATATAAAATCTATTCATCATTATGAAAATCCGATAAAAGCCGTGCAAAATGCAAAAGCTTTTATGGTAAATGGTGGAAATACTTTTAAATTGATTAATGAAATTTATAAAAATAAAATTTTTGATGCTTTAAAACAATCTTGCCAAAACGGCGCTTTATATTTTGGCTGGAGTGCTGGCTCAAATATCGCTGGGATAAATATCCAAACGACAAACGATATGCCGATCGTTTATCCGTCTAGTTTTGATGCTTTAAATTTGATTGATTATGATATAAATCCACATTTTATAAGTGGCAAAATTCCTGGTCACAATGGTGAAAGCAGAGAACAAAGATTAAATGAATTTATGATAGAAAATAAAAACATAAAAATTCTTGCTTTGCCAGAAGGAAGCGGACTTCTTGTAAAAGACGATAAAATTTTAGTCGTTGGATTTGGCGAAATTTTGCAAATGCAATTTGATAAAGCTACCAAAAAAACGGCTCCTGGATTTTATATCGAATGAAATTTTCTCGCGATTTTGCGAGAAAATTATTTTTTATAGTAAGCCTACTTTTTTATTATCATCAAAATCGCTTGATAATTCAAGTGAAATTTCGTTTAAAAAATCTTTTGTTAAAAATTCACAATCATCTTTTATCGCGACTTTTAACGCCGTATTTTTTACGACTAAAACGATTTGCGCTCCACTTAATTCAAATTTTGCAAGCTCTTTTAAATCAAAATTTTGTTCGAATTTTGCATTTCGTGGCAAATTTTTCTCCCAAATTTTTAATCTTTCTTCAAAACTCGGATTTTTAAATTCTATTTTGTAATCAAATCTTCTTGAAAAAGCTTTATCCAAATTTTGGATGAAATTTGTCGTTGCGATTAAAATTCCGCTGAAATTTTCAATTCTATCTAAAAAAATATTTTGCATTTGATTATGCATAAGTTCGCTTCCGCTTACTCCGCCATCAAATCTTGAAGTCAAAAATTGATCGGCTTCATTTAAAAGTAAAACTGGATTTATTTTTGATTTTTTGCAAATTTCTTCAAAATTATCAAAAATTTTTCTTACATTTTGCTCGCTTTCACCGACCCATTTTGAAAGAATTTTAGAACAATCAAAACTTAAAATCGGTTTTTTTAAAGATTTTGCTAAACTAAAAGCAGAAACGCTTTTTCCAGTCCCAGCTGGTCCGTAAAGCAGAATTTTTGCACCACTATTTGCGTTTTTTATGCCCCAATTTTTTAATTTATTTTGAACTTGTTTATCAAGTTTTTTTGTAATTGTTTTAAAAATTTCTTTGATTTTATCATTTAAAACTATATCTTCAAGCTCAATTTTTGGCTCAATTAATTCAAAAATTTCGCTTTCATCTACTAAATTTTTAAAATTTGATTTTTTATCTTGTATGTTTGAAATTTTGTTTAAAATTTCTTCGTTAATAAATAAATTTCGTTTTATTTCTAGATCTTGTAAGAAAAAATC
>CAMUNZ010000097.1 GCA_947090385.1 uncultured Campylobacter sp.
AACAAAATTTTTATATTTTGCTTTTTTCAAAATTGTCCTAAATATGACAATAAACTATTTCGTCCGTTTTTGTTAATACTCTTTTAATCGGACGTTAATCTTATTTAAAGGAGTAAAAAAATAAAGGAGTATTTAAAATGTCTGTTTTTAAATTAATTGAAGCTAATGAAAATTTGTCTTTTAGTTTCGAAAATCAATACAAAAGATTTTCATATTTAAGTTTTTTACCTATTCAAGCAAATTCTGGAATTTCAGAAATAAAAGATTTACTTGGTAACAATGTTTCACGTCCTTGGTTTCAACTTGTAAGTTATTACAAAAACTCATTTATGAGCGTTGATGAAAATGGTGTAGTTGGAGAAGATAACGCAACCATTAAAATGCTTTTTGTAAAATTTTCTTATGAATTAATTCAACAGTCCGGTTTTACTGGCGAGCAATTAAGAAAGTTTTTTAACGACTTTTATGTAGGTAAAAAGTTTTTAACCTTACCAGTAACAGAAGAGATGCCTGTTTTTTCGATTGATGCTAAAAATCCTAGCAATAAAACAATTGTAAAAAACCAATCTCAAGTTAATGTTAGCTTAGATTTTGATCTAAAAAGTTTCATTTTAGATATTCAAAAGCCCACTAAAAAATAAATTTAACAGAGTGCATTTAAAATAAATGCACTTGATTAAGTTTGTAATCCTAGGCTTTATAAACTTTAATTTATTTAAAAGGTTTTTCTATGAAAAATTTTCTAAATTCTGCTAAAACTAAATTTTTAGCAATTATGGGTTTATTTTTAGGTGCTTCTTTTGCTTTTGCTGAAAACATTACTATTGATGCTGCCACCGGTAAAATGAGTGGAACTCTAGATTTAGCTCCTTTTTTAAGTGGTGCAGCTATTTTAGTATCGGCTTTAGCGATAATGTGGGGCGTTAAACGTTTAATTGGACTATTTAGTAGATAACAAAAGGGGATAATCTCCCCTTTTTTAAAATGATTTATTCTTTATCATTGTAAAGAGTGTTAATAATGATTATAGATTTTTTTAGATTAATTGTTTTTTCTAACTCCTGCATTGCTGTTTTAATTGTTTTTGTTTTTATTATTAAATCCTTCATTGTTCTCTTAGATTTATTTAATAAGGATGCCTAAATGAATGCTAATGAAATTTTTCAAATGACCGGGTTATCTTTAGAAAATTATAATTTTTTAATGGGCTTAAGTGGCATTTTATGCGGTTTTTTGTTTGTTTGGATTTTGCTTAATGTCGTTTTAAATATAAAGTGAGGTTTTTTCTATGTTTGAGCTTATTTCAATTACTGGCGTTAAAAGTTTCGATTATTTCTTTCTAATTTTCGTTTATTGGACCTTCGCCATTATGCCTTTATTAGTGGTTTTTATACTTTTTACTAAGAAATGGTAACATGAGAAAAATACTTTTATTTTTTCTTTTTATCGGTTTTATCTATTCTTTTCAATCCGATAATTTATTTATTAAATATAATAGAAATTCTTTAGTTTATGGCATTGATTTTTTAAATTTAAAAGAACGTGGAGAAGATAAAGAAGATTATAAATTTCAAAAAATCGAAACATATTTTGAGCGTGTTCTTTATAAAAAATTTTACCCAGATTTTAGCGTTTTAGATGACGACGAAAAAGAAAGCATAAGAAAATTTTTATTTCAAACTCCAGACGTCGAGAAAGGTTTTGCAATTTTTGATCATCCTTCAGAGGATTTGAAATTTTATTATTTTTTTATACCCATTACAGCAGAAAGCGATAGAGAAATTTTAAAAAAAACAGAAGGCAATTATATCTCTAAAAATATGATCGGCATTTTAGCAAGACTTCTAACGACTGGTGAAATAGCTTTTTATTCTGTTGTATATACACCTTTTTTTAGTTATAAAATGATCGATACAAAATTAAATCCAGATATAAATATCGATGATTTAGTGAATTCAAGATTTGTTAATTATAATTTAAATTCTTATGGGATTAATTTCTTAGAGGTTTTACCAGAATATTCATTTAAATTTAAAAATTATTACGGGATATTTTACCGCACTTTACAAGGTTATGCTTTAAAATCACCATCAATTTGCGATTTAGAAAGTGTTGGTGAATTTGCCGAGCAATACACTGCTTTAAGAACTTATTGCTATTGTAATAATGAATTTAAAGGTAACTTTACAGAATCTAAAATAGTTATCCCTCCAAATAACAATAAATATGTTTTTGGTTCTTCTCACAAAGATGAATCTGGCAATATTATCTTAGATACTATAGAAGTAATTGACGATCATTGCAATATTAATATTAATGGTAAAAATTTTACATATTGCAAAGAGACTAAAAACGAAGAAGGTGACAGAGAATTCGAATTAATTTACGATTGTTTTTATAAATGTAGTAATCTAAGTAGGCAAGTTATCCCTATATCTTCAGACGATCCAAATGTTGATAAACTCTGTTCTGTAGATAAACAAGATATTTTATTGCAGAAATTTTACAACTCAATAAAATCTAAAATCCCTTTGGTTGCTTCTGGACCTAATAACGAAATTATAAGCGGTTCATTTGGTGACGTCGGTGCTGGTGCTGGTAATTCTAGCAATACAAATACAAATAAGCCGGGCAACGAAGGCACTGGCAATAACAATAATGAAGGCGGTACAAATAACGGTGAAGGCAATAACAATAATGAAGGTAGTACTGGTAACGGTGGAGGCAATAATAATAATGAGGGTAACAACAATCAAGGTTCTGAAAATGGTAAAGTAGAAGGTAACGAAAATAATAACAAAGGTTTAGAAAGTTTAAATTTCGGTGACCCTTCTAATTTCGACAAGGATACAATAAATTCATTAAATGAATATTCTAAAAAAATCGAAGATAACTCTATTAATTTCTTAGATAGTTTAAAAAAAGTTTTAGAAGATATTAAAAAAACTTATAATGAAGTTTCTAAATCTGTAAAAGAACCTATAAAAGATATTAATGCAGGTTATGGATGCACTTGCAAATATACGAAATATTTAAAATATATAAATAAAAATATAAAAATAGAGATTGATTTTTGTGAGTTCATTTGCAAAATTAACAATATGACTTATTTATTCTTCTTTTTGTTTTTTAGTGTCTTATTTTTTAGAATTATTTTAGCTTTATTTTTAAGGATGTTTTAAATGGGATTTCCAGCTATTTTAACTGGTATTGGTGGAGTGTTATACGCTATT
>CAMUNZ010000098.1 GCA_947090385.1 uncultured Campylobacter sp.
AATTTGAGCTACCTTTTCCTATATAAAAATAGCAAAAACCGTTTTGAAATGTTAAATTTAGCAAATCATCAATATACGAAAAATTTTCTTTTTTTACATTTTTAAAATTTGGATAAAGAGAGCGAAGTTTATAAAATGGTAACAAAAACGGACGATTTGAAGAATTTATTTTTGAAATTATATAATCTTCAAACCATTCTCTTTCTTCATCGCATAAAACGATAAAAGCCTTTCCATCAAACAAATTTTGCAAATTCGAAGATAAAAGTGGCACAAAATCGTCCCTTCTATCTTCTATCCAAGTCATATTTTTATCGTGTCTTATAATGTCTAGTGTATATTTAAATAAATCTTGCATTACGCCTCTAATTTATAAGATTTGTGAAGTACCCGAACTGCTAATTCACCATATTTAGCATCGACAATCATCGAAATTTTTATCTCACTAGTTGAAATCATTTGGATATTTATACCTTCATTTGCCAAAGTTTTAAAAGCCGTGCTTGCAACCCCGCTATGACTTTTCATACCAACACCTACAACTGAGACTTTTACGATATCGCTATCGCTTTCAATTTTTGTAAATTTTTCAGCTTTTATAACATCATAAGCGAGATCAAGCTCGTTTTGAGGAACTGTAAAGCTAAGAGATGTAGTATCGTTTTTTGCACTATTTTGAATTATCATATCTACATTTATATTTTTATCTGCAAGTTTTGAAAAAATTTCAGCAACAACTCCTGGCTTATCTTCAACTTCTCTAATAGTAACTCTTGCTTGATTTTTATCTAATGCAATTCCACTTATAATAGCTTCTTCCATGCCTTCTTCTCCTGTTATCATTGTCCCTTCATTATAATTAAAACTACTTCTAGTTACCAAATTTACATTCAATTTTTTTGCAAGCTCAACAGAGCGATTTTGTAAAACTTTCGCCCCAAGAGACGCAAGTTCAAGCATCTCATCATAACTAATTTTTTCAAGTTTTTTAGCTTTTGGTTCAATTCTTGGATCTGTTGTATAAACGCCATCAACATCTGTGTAAATTTCACACAAATCAGCATTTAAAGCTCCAGCAATAGCCACAGCACTAAGATCACTTCCACCTCGTCCAAGAGTTGTCACTTCTCCGTCTTTCGTAATCCCTTGAAAACCAGCGACAACGACAATTCTACCTTCCTTTACCGCCTTTTTCATATTTGAAGGATCAATAAAATCAATACGTGCTTTTGTATGCACATCGTCTGTTACAACTCCGGCTTTTCTTCCGCTAAAAGCTACTGATTTGTAACCTTTTGCTTCAAGTGCTATCGCTAAAAGCGCAGAAGTTATCCTCTCTCCCGCACTTAATAAAATATCCATATCAGCAGGATTTGGATGCTTTTCAAAATGTTCAGCATATTCGATTAATTTATTTGTGACGCCACACATTGCCGAGACAATCACAACTACATTATTGCCGGCATTTTTTGTTTTTATAACGCGTTCGCAAACCTTATCTATTCGCTCTACACTTCCGACGCTTGTTCCACCATATTTTTGAACAACTAGCATTATAGATATCCTTTCTCTTTAAAGTATTTCAAAACTTTTTCATAAACACTTTTTTTAAAATGATTTACATATTTTAAAACTTCATTTCCATCGACAAATTTATAATCATTAAATTCGGGCTCTTTTGTGTGTAAATCGATTTTTGCACCATTTTTTAAACGCAATAAAAAATACTTTTGAATTTGCCCATCAAATGGTTGCATTTTTTTTGTGACATTTACAGGAAAATCATAGCTTATCCATTCTGGAAATTCAGCTATAACTTCAACTTCGTTTGTGCCTATTTCTTCTTTTAATTCTCTAAAAATCGCCTCTTTTGGTGTTTCACCTTTGTCAATTCCGCCTTGTGGAAACTGCCAAGCATTTTTCAAATCGCTTCTTTGTGCAATTAAAATTTTACAACAAAAAGGATACAAAGGATCAAGTATGATTCCAGCGACATTTGGTCTATAATTTTTCATATTTTTACTCACAAATTTTTGCGAGATTTTAACTAATCTGAGTTTAAATAAAAAGAAAAATTAACAAAATTATAATAAAATAATTTAGATTTTATATTTTTAGGATAAAAATTTGCATATTTATATACACATTCCATTTTGCAATTCAAAATGCCCATATTGCGGATTTGATTCAGTTACAAATTTAAAATTGATAAACGATTATTTTGAAGCTTTAAAATATGAAATTTCAGAAATTTTGCCGATTTTTGAAGAAAAAATTTCTACGATTTTTATAGGAGGCGGAACTCCAAGCGTAGTAGAAAGCAAATTTTATAAAGAAATTTTCGAGATTTTAAGACCAAAATTTGCGAAATCTTGTGAAATCTCAATAGAAGCAAATCCAAACTCAATAAACGAAATTTGGTTAGAGAATTTAAAGAAATTTGGGGTAAATCGCATAAGTTTCGGAGTGCAAAGTTTTGATGAAAAAAAATTAAAATTTTTAGGAAGAATTCACACAAAAAACGAAGCGATAAATGCGATTTTGCTAGCAAAAAAAGTAGGATTTAAAAACATAAATTTAGATTTGATTTATGATACAAAATTTGATGATTTAAAATTCGTAAAAGAAGAGTTATCAAATTTGCAAAATTTGCCTATAAATCATGTATCTTGTTATTCATTGACGTTGGAAGAAAACACACCTTTTGAATCAAAATTTGAATATAAAAAAGAAAATCTAAATTCGGCAAAATTTATTTTTAAAGAGCTTGAGAAATTAGGTTTTAAACAATATGAAATTTCAAATTTCGGCAAAATTTGCAAACATAATCTTTCCTATTGGCAAGGAAAAAATTATCTTGGTTTTGGTGCTTTTGGAGTTGGTTTTTTGAGTAAAAAAAATTTAGAAAAATACGTAAATTTTTTTAAAATTCAAGATGCAAAAAATGCTAAATTTGCAAGAATTTATTCACAAAAAAATTTAAAAGATAATAAAAAAAATCCACTTTTTAAAAAATATGAAATTTTAACAAAAAATGATGTGAAATTTGAAAGAATTTTTTTAGGTTTAAGAAGCAAGATTGGAATAAAAAATTCACTTTTAAATGAAAAAGAAATTTTAAAAGCAAAAAGCCTATTAAAGGCTAAAAAGTTAAGTTTTAAAAATGGAATTTTTTATAATAAAAACTATCTTTTAAGCGATGAAATTTCGCTAT
>CAMUNZ010000099.1 GCA_947090385.1 uncultured Campylobacter sp.
CAGTTGTTCCACCTGTTGCTCCAAGACCTGTTATGCCACCAGTGCAACCAGCAGTTCAGCCACAAGTTATGCAACAACCAGTTAGACCAGTTGTTCCACCTGTTGCTCCAAGACCTGTTATGCCACCAGTGCAACCAGCAGTGGTACAAGTAGAAGAAATTCGTCCAATTCAAATAGAACAAAATGAAATTCTAAAACCAATTCAACCTGTAGAAGATATTGTAACACCACAACCTATTGTAGAAGAGGTAATAGAACAGCCTATTATTCAACAACAAGAATTTGTTCAACCTCAAATGCAATATGAAGATGAATATGAAGAAATAGAAGTTGAAGAGGAAGTTGAAGAGGAAGTTCCTGGAGATAGCGATGGTGATGATGTAGATTTGTTGCATGCAAAATATAATGCAAACATACTAATCGCAGAAGATAATGAAATAAACCAAAAGCTTATAAAACACACATTGAGTAGTTTTGGTATGAATTTGATGGTTGTAGAAAATGGTCTTTTAGCTTTTGAACAAAGAAAAGCAAACAATTATGATCTTATATTTATGGATATCGCTATGCCTGTTATGGATGGTGTTGAGGCAACAAAACAAATTAAGATTTATGAAGAAGAAAATAATCTTCCACATGTTCCTATCGTTGCAGTTACAGCAAATGCTTTAAAAGGTGATAGAGAGAAATTTATGAGTCAAGGTCTTGACGAATATTGTACAAAACCGATTAAAAAAGATATTTTGGCTGGTATGTTAAACACATTCTTGCCAGATAAAAGAGTTGGAGCAAAACCAAAAATTGTTAAAGTATTAAAAAAGGTTATTAAAAGAGTTCCAAAAGCTAGACCTGCAAATCAACAGAATTTTGTTAATCAACCACAAGTTCAAGCAGTTCAACCAACTGTGCAACCTATACAACAAAATTTTGCACAACAACAATTTGCAGGACAAGCTTATCAAGCACAACCACAAAATTTAGGAAATGTTAAAGATATACTTTTATGTAAAAAAAGTATAATCGAAAACAAAATTTTTGGTGGAATTTTATCTCAAATGACACAAAAATTAGATATAGTTTCAAATGCTTCCGAGCTTATAAATGCTATACATAACAATGCTTATAAAGCTATTTTTGTAGATTATAGATCACCTGGATTTGATACTATAAGTGTAAGAGAAGCAGTTGATGACTCAAGAATTAGAACTGGTGTTGATACTAAGATCATTCTTTTTGTTGATCCAAGTAAGGATGATATTAATATTTTGAAAAACAAATTTGATGAAGTTGTTAAATCTGGAATAAATAAATCCCAGCTTGAAACAATGGTTCAACCATATATAGGATAAATTAAATGGCAAAAATTAATATTTTAGCAGTCGATGACGATTTGGTTAATTTGAAATTAATTGAGGTTATGTTGAAAAAAAATAGCAACATAGGTGAGATCGTAAAAGCAAACAATGGTCTTGAAGCGTTAGATATTTTAGATAGAAGAACAGATATAAATCTTATTCTTCTTGATATTGTTATGCCTGTTATGAATGGTCTTGAATTTTTAGACAATATGCAGATGAAAGAAAATCTTTCTTCAATTCCTGTGATAGTTTTAACTACGGATGAAACAGCAAAAAGAGAAGCGTTTAACAAAGGCGCTTATGATTTCATCACAAAGCCGGTGTTTGAAAAAGATTTAAATCAAAAAATAAACGACGCTGCAAATCTAATCTCTTAATCTTCTAGCCCTTTTGGGCTAAAAGATTTTTAAAAATCAAAAAAGTGCTTTATCCATTTCTTTTGGAATTTCTAAATCCATTAATTTTAAAATAGTTGGTGCAACATTACTTAATCCACCATTTGAGATCTTTTTTATTTCATTAGCTACAACAAAACAAAAAACATCAAAAGTAGTATGATTTGTTAAAATTTCGCCATTTTCGTTTTTCATGGCTTCACAATTCCCATGATCTGAAATTTGTATGTAAGCATAATTTTGTTTTTTTGCAACATTTAAAATTTCACCCAAACATTCATCTAAACATTCAACTGCTTTTAAAGCAGCATTATAATTTCCAGTATGCCCAACCATATCGCCATTTGCAAAATTTACAACTATAAAATCAAATCCGTTGTTTATAGCATTTATCACCACATCTTTTACCTCATAAGCTGACATTTGTGGCATTTCATCATAAGTTTTCACATTTGGACTTGGTATCAAAATTCTAGTTTCATTTAAATTTGGCTCCTCTTTTCCGCCATTAAAAAAAAATGTAACATGAGCATATTTTTCAGTTTCAGCCGTATGAAGCTGTTTTAATCCAGCATTTGCAATTATATCGCTTAAGGTATTTTTTATATCATCATTTTTAAAAATTACTGGAAAATTAAATTTATCATCATATTTTGTCATTGTAACTAAATTTTTACAAAAATCTTTTCTAAAAAATTCATTAAAATTTGCACTACTCAAGGCATCACAAATTTCTCTTGCCCTGTCATTTCTAAAGTTTATAAATATAATTCCATCGTCTTTTTTTATCCCACCAAAATCAATAAAACTAGCAGGCTTTATAAACTCATCTGTTATATTATTTTCATAAGAATTTTTCATATATTCAAAAGGCGATAAACTAAGCAAATTTGCATTATTTACCATAACTTCATAAGCCTCTTTTATACGCTCCCACCTTTTATCTCTATCCATGGCATAAAATCTTCCACAAATAGTAGCTAGATTATTTCTTTCTTGCAGATGTTTTATAAAATCTTTTCCGCTTGTTGGCAAAACATCTCGCCCATCCGTTATCGCATGAGCAAAAACATCACAATCAAATTTTTTAGCTAAATCGCAAATAGCATCAAAATGCCTAAAATGCGAATGCACTCCACCATCGCTATAAAGCCCAATTGCATGAATTCTTTTGCATTTCTTAAATAAATCTTGTAAAATTTCATTATTTTTTAATGTATTTTTTTTTATAGATTTATCAATTTTAACTAAATTTTGATATAAAATTCGCCCACTTCCGATAGTCATATGCCCGACTTCGCTATTTCCCATTTGTCCTTCAGGAAGTCCAACAGCAAGGCCAGAAGTTTTTAAAAGAGAATTTGCGCTATTTTTAAAAAGATAATCAAAAGTTGGTTTTTTTGCATTTGCAAAAGCATTGAAACTATTGTTTTT
>CAMUNZ010000100.1 GCA_947090385.1 uncultured Campylobacter sp.
GTCAAAGCATAAGAATTTGGGAGTTTATTTAATTTTGTATGAGAATAAATCGAATAAACTTGTGAATTTTCTTCTCTTATATTTTCGCGCAATAAAACAGAAAATATAGAATTTGCGGCGATTAATTTTATATTATTTTTATAATCTGCGATTTTTGGATTTGAAACGATATAAATAAACGCCGTAAGTTTATTTTGAGTGTCCAAAAAATTCTCCAACAAAACTGGTTTTTGTGTGTAATTTACACTATCATCTTTTATTTCATTTTCTATTTTTTTAGAATTTTCAAGACTTCCGATAAATTTACAAATCAAATTTTCAAATTCATTTAAATCCAAATCTCCGACAAAAATCCCTTCAAATTCGCCGATATTTCCATAAAGATTTTTTAAAATTTCACTTGCATTTTTTAAATTTAATCCTTCCCAATCTTTCGCTTTTAAATACGCATATTTTTCGTTATTATCATAAAGCGCTGAGTTTGTTTTTTGCAAAAATATAGTTTGCGGATTTTTTTCATTTGATTTTAACATTTTAATGTTTTTTTCTATGATATTTTTAGCATATTTTTTATCAATTTTTGGATTTTGAAAACTGACATAAATCGCCTCAAAAAGGTGTTTTAAATCCTTTGAAATGCTTTTGCCGCTTATGCCACGAGAAATTTTATCCATATATCTACTTAAAGAAAAAATTTGACCTTGAGTTATTTTTTGAGTTTCATAAGCATTAAAATCACCAAGACCGCTAGAATTCGATAAAATTAACGCCATTTGTGCAGTTTTATTGTCTGTTAAATTTGTATAACCACCTTTCGCAAAAATATCATAATTTACAGAATTTTCTCTTGTTTTTAAAATTTTAAGCGAAATTTTCGCACCATTTTCAAATTCGTACTTATAAAATCCAGTTTTTTCATCAAATTTTTTACTAATAAATTTTTTGCTTTTTGGTTCATTTGTAATCAAAGATTTTGGCAATTTTTGTATTTTAAAATTATCAAAAGATTTTACATTTCTAAAATCTTCAATCTGTTTTTTGCTAAATTTTAACTCTTCTTTTGAAACAATTTCAAGTAAAGATCCGTTTTGAGAAAAAATTTTATTCATTTCATTTTTTATGTCTTGTTTGCTTAGATTTTGCAAAATTTCTTTTGTCAAATTATAACTGTCATTTTCGCTAATTACGATGTGTCCATCGGATATAAAATCCAAAATTTTATCGATTAAATAACTTGAATTTTTACTATTTTTCTTATCGAAAATTTCTTGATTTTTTGCTAAAAGTTCATTTTTAACCAATTCAAGCATTTCATCTGAAATTTCTATTTTTTTTAAATATCCAATAAATTTAAAAAATTCTTCTAAATTTTTATCAAATTCGCCATTAACTTCCATTCCAAAATAATTTATTTGTTTTTGATTGAAAAAATCAAAATTTCCAAAACCAACTTCATTTTTCATTAAATTTTCTTGCAAAAATTTAGAATTTTCGAGCGAAACTATGTAAGATATCGCAGCTTTTATAATTTTTTGTTTTAAATCTTGCGTTGTTTTTAAAGCTTTAAAATCATCTTCGAAAAATAATCTAATTTCTTCTTGCGAAATTTCTTTATCAAAACTATTTAAATATAAAAATTCGCCCCATTTTTCGATTTTTTTATATTCATCTTTTCTTGAAATTTTGCTTTTTTTATGAGATGAAAAATTTTGTTTTATTAAATTTATAGTTTGATTTTCATCTACATCGCCGACAACGACGACGTTTAAAAGCTCTGGCGCATAATTTTTAGCATAAAAATTTTGAAAAATCTTTTTATTTGCAGATTTTACAATTTCCATGTCGCCGATCGGCAAGCGATTTATAAAATCACTTTTATAATAAAATAACGGCAACTCTTGTTTAAAAATTCTCATAAAAGCACCATTTCTTAATCTATCTTCTTCGATTATAACGCCTTTTTCTTTTTCGATTTGTTTTTCGTCAAAAGTGGCTTTATACGCCATATTTGCTAAAACTTTTAATCCGGTTTCTAACTTTTTAGCATCAATTTCAAGATTATAAACTGTGCTTGTAAAACTAGTCGCAGCATTTAAATCAGCGCCGAATTTAACACCCAAGCTTTCTAAAACATTAACTATTTCTAAATCGTTAAAATCTTCGCTTCCGTTAAAAACCATATGTTCTGTAAAATGTGCTAATCCTTTTTCGTTTTCTTCTTCGTTTATACTTCCTGTTTTAACATAAAGATAAGCAAAAGCCGTATTTTTCGGAGTTTTATTTTTCATAACAAAATATTTAATTCCATTACCAAGCTCGCCTCGTATTATTTTTTCATCAAATTTAAGCTCATTTGCAAAAATTTGCACAGTTAAAATAAATAAAATCAAAAATACTTTTTTCAATTTTCATCCTTTAAAAAATTTTTTTAAAATTATACATTTTTTAGTAAACAATCTATTATAACGCCTTCTCTTAAACCATCATCAATGGCATAAATTTCACTTTTTACGCCCTTAAGAAGTTCTATAAATAACAAACTTCCGGCAATTATAAGAAATTTTCTATTTTTGCCAACTAAAAAATTGGCATTTTTTTCGTTTTCAAGTTTTTTCGCCCAATTTTTAAAATCATTAATTTCAAGTTTCGTGCCGTTTATCAAATTTGCATCATAATTTTCGTAATTTAATCCAATTTTTAAAGCCGCAATTGTCGTTGGAACGCCAGAATTTAATGCAATTTTTTTAAAATCAAAATTATTTAAAAAATTTTTTGCTTCTAAAATCTCTTTTGATGCATTTTTTTGCATAATTTTTATATCGTTTTTGCAAAATTCGCAAAATTTAACAATACCAAATTTAAAACTTTTTTTAAAATTTTTAAAAATAATCTCTGTACTTGCGCCGCCCATATCGATATAAAGCATATTTTGATTTGAAATTTTAAGTCTTTGCAAGGCAAAATCTATTGCAATTTTTGTAAATTTTGCTTCATCTTCGCCAGTTATAATCTTAAAATTTATCCCAAATTTATTTTTAATTTCATCAAAAAATTCTTTAGAATTTTTCGCAATTCTAAAAGCTTCGGTTGCAACAGCTAAAATTTCGCCATCAAAATCATAAGTCAATTTAAACTCATTTAAAGCATTTATAATCCTATCTTTAGCCTCATTTTGC
>CAMUNZ010000101.1 GCA_947090385.1 uncultured Campylobacter sp.
TTGCTGAATTTATCGATATTTTTCATAATATTTTTGATATTTATTTTATTTCAATATTTTTCATTAAAAATCGCAAAAGTAAAAATTTTTGAAGTCGAACAATTAAATCAAATAGTTGATAACTCGATATCTTCGATAATAATCACAAATTTAAAAGGCGAAATAATTTATGTAAATAAAAATTTTGAAAAAACAACTGGATATAAATTTAGTGAGATTTTTATGAAAAATGTGAAAATTTTAAAATCAAATGAACATTCAAACAAATTTTATGTAGAAATTTTTGAAAAAATAACAAAAGGTGAAATTTGGTCTTGCGATGAGTTTATAAGCAGAAAAAAAGATGGAAATTTAATTTATGAAAAAAGTATAATTTTCCCGATAATCTCCAATCAAAAAATCAAAAATTATTGTGCCATAAAATTTGATAGCACAAAAGAAAAAGAAATTTTTAAAGAGTTGCAAGAAAAAAATCAAACTATCCTAAAACATGCATATACAGATAGATTGACAGGATTTTATAATCTTACTATGCTAAACGAGATAATTCACTCAGAAGAGCAAGGCGTCGTCATATATATAAATATAAATAATTTTTCAAATTTAAGATATTTTTATAAAACAGATATCATAAATCAAATTATTAGCGAATTTAGTAAAACCATAGAATTATGCATACAAACTTACAAAATAGATGCAAAAGTTTTTAGATTGCAGCTCGATGAATTTTGCATTTGGTATAATGGAAAAGATCCGCAAAAAGTGGCACTTTGCATAGATTCTTATTTCAAAGATAAAGCTTTTTATCTTAGTCCAACTCTTTTAATCCCGCCACTTGGTGTAACTTTTGGAATTAGTTCAAATGAAAATTTACCAAACAATGATAAGCTTTATCAGGCAATTTTTGCAAACAATGAAGCAAAAGATAAAAGCGAAAAATTAATAATATATACGCAAGATAATGAATTTGAAAAATTTTATGCTAAAAATCAAACTATTTCAAATTTAATACAATATGCTTTAGCAAATAATAAAATAATTATAGAATGCCAAGCGATATACGATATAACAAAAATGGAAGGAAATAAATTTGCGATATATTCTTATGAAATACTAGTTAGAATTTTAGATCAAAATAATAAAACGCATTATCCAAGCGAATTTTTAGATGTTGCAAAACATACTTTTTTATATTTGCCAATAACAAAAGCCGTGATAGAAAAAACATTTTTGCTTTTAAATGAATTTCCGCATAGACATTTTTCCATAAATCTTTCTAGCATAGACATCGCAAATAAAAAAATAAAAGATTTTTTTATGGAAAAACTTAAAACTACAAATCAAACAAAAAATTTATGTGTAGAAATTTTGGAAAGCGAAAAAATTGATAATTATGAAGATATGTTACCATTTATAACGGAAATTAAAAGATTTGGTTGCAAAGTTAGCATAGATGATTTTGGAAGTGGATATTCAAATTATTTTAGAATTTTAGAGCTTGATGTAAATAATATCAAAATAGATGGAAACATAATAAGAAGAATCGTAAAAGATAAAAATGCATTAGCTGTTACTCAAACAATAGTCGAATTTGCAAATAAACAAGATTATAACGTAATAGCAGAACACGTAAGCGAACCAGAAATTTACGATAAAGTTAAAGAATTAGGTATAAAATACATACAAGGATTTATATTGGCAAAACCAGTTTTGCCAGAATATATAAATTAGATGGTGCCCAGAGCCGGAATCGAACCGGCACGGAGTTGCCTCCGCTAGATTTTGAGTCTAGTGCGTCTACCAATTTCACCACCTGGGCAAAAAAGAAAGCGGATTTTATCTAAACAAACTTAAATTTTTATTATAATAAAAAAACGGGCGATAAATTTTATAGATATTACCGCCTGTAAATAATTTTTTATTTCTTTTTAGTGCAACATTTGCCACTTTTGCAACCACTAGCAGCAACTGCATCTTTTAATTTCTTGCCAACTTTGAATTTAACAGCTCTTGTTTCAGGAGTAGTATAAGTTTTATCAGTGCCAGGTACTTTGCCCTCTCTAGCAGCTCTTTTTACAACACTAAAAGAACCAAAACCAATAAAGCTAATATCATCACCTTTAATCAATACTTCTTCAATAACTTCAAGCATAGAATCAACAACATTTGCTGTATCTTTTTTTGTAAGTTCTGCTTTTTCAGCCACTGCCTGAATAAATTCAGATTTTTTCATAATAAATCCTTTAAAAGAAAATTAGCTGTGATTTTACTTTTATTTTAAGAAAAAATCAAGATTTTTTTTAAAAAAATATTTTAAAAATAAAGTTTTTGTGATAAATTTAAAATATTTTATAAAACAAGCTTTGATTGCAAAGCAATCAAAGCCATGATTAAAACGCTGGAATAATAGCTCCGTTATATTTTTTATTTATAAAATTTCTAACAATTTCACTATTTAAAACTTCATTTAAAGCCTTTATTTTTTCACTATTTTCATTACCTTCTTTAACGGCTATTATATTTACATAAGGACTTTCTTTTCCTTCTATGACAAGTGCATCTTTTATAGGATTAAAACCAGCATTTAATGCAAAATTTGTATTTATGATAGAAATTTCTACATCATCCAAAGTTCTAGGGAGAGAAGCTGCATCGATTTCAACAAATTCTAAATTTTTGCTATTTTCTATTATATCAAGCGGAGTTTTTAAAGTATCTTCACTTAACTTTATAAGCCCAGTAGTTGCTAAAAGATCCAATGCCCTACTTTCATTTGTGGGATCATTTGGAAGAGAAATTTTAGCACCATCTTTAAGCTGATCTAAATTTTTTATTTTTTTGCTATAAATTCCCATTGGTTCTAAATGAACGCCGACTGTTTTTATCAATTTTGTGCCTTTGTTGGCATTAAATTCATTTAAATATGGAATATGCTGAAAAAAATTTGCATCAAGTTCGCCATCATTTGTGGCCAAATTTGGAATGACATAATCATTGAAAACTTTTATTTCTAATTCAAAACCTTTTTTTGCAAGCTCTGATTTTACGATTTCTAAAATTTCAGCATGTGGAACAGGAGTAGCTCCAACTACGATTTTTTCGCCAAAAATCAAACTACTAAAAGCTAAAAAGCCAACAATTGCTAATTTAAAATTTATTTTC
>CAMUNZ010000102.1 GCA_947090385.1 uncultured Campylobacter sp.
AGATGCAATGTGGTGTATTATGCAAAGAAGACAAATTTTTTTACATTAAGCAAAAAAATTCTTATGATATAAATAATATGACTAAAATTAAATTAAGAAATACTATATATGAAACAGAAAAAGGAAAAATAAAATTTTTAAGCTACATGATAAGAAGCGCCGATCTACGCTATAATTTGTTTCAAATTTATGAATTTGGAAGCTCTGATTTAAAAGGTAAAGGATATTATAGGCTAATTATTCCACATTTAAACCATCGTCATAACATATTGCTTTTTGATAAAAAAGATGTGAATTTTTATAGCACAAGAAAACGAAATAATTGTGTTTTTGAATATTTAAATTTTAATATATTTAGTTCAAATTTTGCGATTTCATTTTATAATAATTTTATAGCAGTTGAATGTATGAATGAAATAGATTTTGATATTTTTGATGAATATGCTACAACAGCATTAATAGCATATGGGTTTATTAATGGGGAAGTTCCAATGGATAAAGGATATTTTTTTAAGTACTCAGACAAAGACACTTTTAAAAATGGCAAATTTTGTGAATTTAAATATAGTGCAAATATGATTAATTCTTATAAAAACCCCACTCCACTTTATTATGGTAATCCACAGATAACAAGCCAAGCTTTTAAAAAAATGATAGAAAGCATGATAATGTCAAAAGATACTAATAATTATCTATTTAATAATACGATCTTTACTATGATGTTAGCTCATCAAATTCCAAAGGGTATAAATTCAGCTTGTTTATACGCTGTTGCACTTGAAAGTTTAACCGCTTTTTGCAAGGAAAGTTAAAAGAAAAATTATCTAAAGAAGCTGTTAGTGGTGAAGATGAAAGTAAAAAAGAGCTAATTAAAGAGATATTTGGTAAAATATCTCGTTTAGTTGAATTCGAAAATCAAAACAATAAAAATATATTAGATAGTAAAATAGTCAGTCTTTTTGATACAAACCAAGATAAACTTACAGGTACTTTTAAACTTTTAAATATAAAACTTTCTAAAAATGATGAAAGAATAATAAAAAAAAAGGAATCAACTTTTACACGGTGGGTTTAAATACAAAAGTGATAATTTAATCAAACAGGTTTCTGAAAATTTATATTTGAATTTCCAACTAAATCTACTTCTTAACGCTTTGGTGTTTAAATATATTTTTGGTTCCAATACTGAAGTTAAACTAAATATATCCTACTATCATCCAATCACAAAAGATATAAAAACAGTAAAAGAAGAGCACTTAAAAAAAGAATCTTGTCGTGATTACAGAGTATTTTAATTGAAATATTATTAGGTATTTTATAAACCGATAATGTTTTATCATCAATTTAATAGTGTTTTATATTTTCCAACATGTTAAATAATATAAAATACTATCCCCTCACCAACTTTCACACTCATTAATCCCACTCATTATATTTGCTTTATTTGCATAATAACTTGCTTTTAATAGATGCTCTTTATAACTCATCTCTTTTTTAAGTAAAACAACATATGAGTTTAATACTTCTATTTTTGAACTTTCTTTTGCTTTATTTAAATTTTCTTGCATTTTATAGGTTTGGTTTGAAATTTTTGTTAATTCGTTTAGTATTTTATTAAAACTATCTTCTTTACTTAAAAATAGCTCTAAATCAGCTATATCTTTTTCATATTTCAGTCTTGCTTCTTCTTTTCTAAGAAGTATTTTTTGATGGTTTATTTCTTTATCTTTTACTTGTGCTTTTTTCTTTCCACCATCAAATAAACTTAAATAAAATGATAATCCAACTCTATATCCATGTCTTTTTAAATCTTTTGTAGAATCAAAATAATCATTTCTGTCATTTCCATATAAATCATACTTTGCATATAAAGAAATAGTTGGATAGTAAGATCTTTGTTCAGACTTTAACTCATATTCATTTGTTTTTAACTCATAATCAAATTCTTTTGCTATAAAAGTATCTTCAAATTTAATAAATCTAAACTCTTTATTAAAAACATTAAAATCTTCTAATTTAGAGATATCATCTATTTTAGATCCAACTATTTGATTAATTGTATTTAGTGAATTATTTGCATTTAACCTAATACTAGATAATTCATAATCTGTATCTGCTAAAATAATTGCACTTTCTCCAAGAACTAATTTATCAATCTCTCCAACACTAGATAATCTTTTTTGATAAGTATAAAGCTTTTGATAAATAAGCTTTAATATCTCATAATATCTTATTTGATTTTTATATCTTAAAGCTTCATAGTAATTATCTAATAATTTTAATGAAACTTCGTAGTTACTCATGCACCTTTTATATTTACTTGCATTAATGTTTTCTTTTGCGGCTTTTACTTTAAAACTATCTTTTCCAAAAGTATATAAATCATAATTTATCACAAATGAGACAGAGTTAGAATAAGATGTGTTTGAGACAAGATTATCTTTACCAACATATAAAGAGCTATACCCATCATTAAATCTTTTTGAATACTCACTATTTGCACTTATTCCAATTTCAGGGTAATAACTAGCTTTTGAGTAATCATACTCATTAATAGCACTCATAATATCTTGCTTGGCTAAATTTAAAGTAGGAGAGTTAATTAAAGTGTAATTTAATAGCTCATTAAAGCTATACTTTGAATTTGATGAGTTACTATTTTTAAAATTTGTTTTATTAAATTTTTCATTTATAAAATAACTATTTTTATAATTTGTGCTACTAAATTTATTGTTTAATTCATTTAAAGATAAATCTCTAAAATTTTCATAGTTTAAGTTTTTAAATTTATTATTTTCTTTGGCTTTATTTTTTACTATTTTATCCGTTTCATCGTATGAGCAACCAAAGCAGCTAGTAAATAACTTAGTATTTTCCCTAGCAGAAGATAAAACAAACATAGATAAAATAAAGACCAAAAATCTCATCATAAATCTTTGAATAAAAACCATTTTATACAAGTTAAAATTAAATATATATAAAAAACAAACATTATTGTTTAAAACATTTTTTAAAATATTCTTAATTTATAAAACAAATACCGTAGGGGTCACCATTTCGCTTTTTTAAATCATTTTATTTTTATTTTTTTATATGTAGCAAATGCCTAAATGGTGGCTTTTTGATGGATTTTAAAAATGTAGTTTAT
>CAMUNZ010000103.1 GCA_947090385.1 uncultured Campylobacter sp.
CTATATCTATCGGAGAACAAACTAAAATTACATTTAAACCTACAGAAATAGTTTTTGAAAGCATAAATGATGATAATAGCGAAGCAAAAACAGAAAATGATATAAATTTACCTATCGAAGAAGAATTTAGTGTAAAACTTAAAAATCGTGCTATTATAGATTTTTTAACATCTATAGAAAACAGTGAATTTACATTTAAATATCAAAATTCTGGAATGGCTGTTTATTTTGAATGTGACGATTTAATAACAGTAATTATGCCTTTAAATTAATGGAGAAAATATGGAATTAAAAACAAATTATGGCGAAGAAAATATCAAAGTTTTAAAAGGATTAGAAGCAGTAAGAAAACGCCCTGGAATGTATATCGGCGATACAAATATAAACGGACTTCATCATATGATTTATGAAGTAGTCGATAATTCAATTGACGAATCAATGGCTGGTTTTTGTGATAAAATTGAAGTAACTTTAACAGACGAAGGAAGCGCTATTATCAAAGATAATGGTCGTGGAATTCCAGTTGGAATTCATCCGACAGAAAAAATTTCAGCAGCAACTGTTGTTTTGACAGTTTTACATGCAGGTGGAAAATTTGACAAAGATACTTATAAGGTTTCAGGCGGACTTCATGGAGTTGGAGTAAGCGTTGTAAATGCTTTATCAAAAAAATTAGTTGTAGAAATTTGTAGAGATGAAAAAATTCACAGACAAGAATTTTCAAAAGGAATTCCAACAACAGATTTAGAAATAATCGGAGAAACAAAAAAAACAGGAACAAAAGTAGAATTTTGGCCGGATGATGAAATTTTTGAAGTAACAGATTTTAATTTTGAAATTTTAAAAGAGAGATTTAAAGAACTAGCTTATTTAAATCCAAAAATTTCTATAAATTTTAGTGATAATAGAACTGGAGTAAAAGAAATTTTTCACTTTGATGGTGGAATTACAAGTTTTGTAAATGATTTAAATAAAACTAATCCAGTATCAAAAATAATAAATTTTAATGATATTGTTGACGATGTAAATATTGAAATAGCTTTAATGTATAATGAAACGTATTCTGAAAAACTTCTTAGTTTTGTAAATAATATTCATACGCCAGAAGGTGGAACACATGAAGCTGGTTTTAGAACTGGACTTACAAAAGTAATTACAAATTATATAAGTGCAAATGCAGCAGCACGCGAAAAAGATACAAAAATAACAGGCGATGATGTAAGAGAAGGTTTAATTGCAATTGTTAGCGTAAAAGTGCCAGAGCCTCAATTTGAAGGACAAACAAAAGGAAAATTAGGAAATTCTTATGTAAAACCGATTGTACAAAAAGCAACTTTTGATAATTTAACTAAATTTTTTGAAGAAAATCCAGTTGAAGCAAAAGCTATAATGGCAAAAGCACTTTTAGCAGCACGTGGACGAGAAGCGGCTAAAAAAGCAAGAGATCTTACAAGAAAAAAAGAGAGTTTTGGAGTTGGCACACTTCCTGGAAAACTTGCTGATTGTCAAAGTAAAGATAGTGAAATTTGTGAAATTTATTTAGTTGAGGGAGATAGTGCTGGAGGTTCTGCAAAACAAGGACGCGATAAAGTTTTTCAAGCGATTTTACCTTTAAGAGGAAAAATTTTAAATGTCGAAAAATCAAGACTTGATAAAATTTTAAAATCAGAAGAAATTAAAAATATGATAACAGCTTTTGGTTGCGGTATCGGCGATGAATTTGATTTACAAAAACTTCGTTATGGAAAAATTATTTTTATGACAGATGCTGATGTTGATGGAAGTCATATTCAAACATTGCTTTTAACATTTGTTTTTAGACATTTAAAACCGCTTTTAGAAGATGGACATATTTACATAGCTCAACCTCCACTTTATAGATATAAAAAAGGTAAAAAAGAGATTTATTTAAAAGACGAAAAAGCTTTAAATGAATTTTTGATCGAAACTGGCATTGAAAATGGCGAATTTGAAGGCGTTGGAAATAACGATTTAATGCAATTTTTAAAACTCGTAGCAAATTATAGAGCTATTTTAAATCAATTAAAAAAACGATTTAATGTTTTAAGTGCGATTAGATTTTTGATTGAAAATTACGACAAAATAAATAATAAAAAATATAGTGAAATTTTTGAAATTATCGCAAATTATTTAAAATCAAAAAATCATAATATTTTAAATTCATATTTAAGTGAAGATGAAATAAAAATTTATGTTCAAACTGAAAATGGTTTTGAAGAATTTCTTGTAAATGAAAATTTATTTAAACATCCACTTTTTGAAGATGGAGTAAAAATTTTTAAACAAATAAAAGACAGAGATTTATTTTTTGAAAATGACTTTTTAGAAGTTTTAGAAAATGTAGAAAATGATGCTAAAAAAGGCGCTTACATACAAAGATATAAAGGTCTTGGAGAAATGAATCCAGAACAACTTTGGGAAACTACTATGAATCCAGAAAATAGAAGACTTTTACGAGTTGGGCTTGAAAATTTTGAAAATGCTGACGGAACTTTTGAATTGTTTATGGGCGATGAAGTTGAGCCTCGTCGTGCTTATATAGAAAAACATGCAAAAGATGTAAAACATTTGGATATATAATGATTTATCCAGAACTTAAAGAGAGAGAATTTAGATTTTTTCTCTCATTAAAAATTGCAATTCCTTTTATTTTAGTTGTTTTTTTATTGATTTTTATTTTTTATAAAAATGAAAATTTAGCCAGCGATGATATAATTTTATTTTCGATATTAGTTTTATGTTATGTTTATTACGTAATTTATCTTATTTATATAGGTTTTAAAAGATCTGTTTTAGATGAAGTAAGCAAAGTTTTTAACAGAAGTGAGATTATAAAACTTATGCACAAAACTATAAAAGGCAAAAAAGTAAAAAATATAGTTTTGTTAAAATTAAACAATTTAGATGAT
>CAMUNZ010000104.1 GCA_947090385.1 uncultured Campylobacter sp.
ATATTCACTCAAGTTAAAATTTTGCTCTTGCAAAAATTCTATTATAAAATCTTCATTTTCTTTTTCTAGTTCTGCCATAGTTATCCTTGATTTGCACTTTTTTGCATTATATCTAAAATTTAATATAGTGGCTCTATCTCAAAAAGATAATCATTATACCATTTAAAAAGTTTTTCTTTTTGTTCTATTTTACTTTTTTGTCTTAAGTAGTGCCACGCTATGCCATTTGTTTGATGGTGCATCGCATCTTCTATTGTTGCCTCACTTAAACCTTTGCTTTACAAAGTGGCTAAGTTTAAAGTGCAAAGTGTTTTAAATGTAGCTCTAAATCCGTATGGCTCTACTTTATCTTTCCATTTTCCATTTTTTATAGAATTTGTAGCTTTTGCCATAGTGTTATCACTCATTGATTTGCTTTTATTTCTTTTGCCAGTAAAAATAAATTCATAATTTTTACTATATGTCTCTCGGAGTTTTAAAATATGCATCATTTGCTTTGTTAATGGAATTTGGTGTGGTTTAATGCTTCCTTTCATATTCTTTGCTTCTATGCTCCATAATTTTTCTTTAAAATCAATCTCACTCCACCTTGCATTAAAAATATTTGCTGGTCTAAAGCCTGTTAAAATAATTAAAAAAATAGCGTATTTAGTTTGATTTTCTATGTTTTTAGCTTCTTTTAAGTCGATTATAAAATCTTTTATATCATCTTTTTCTAAAAGTGCTTTTCTCCTACCATCTAAGCCATTTTTAACTTTAAATTCAGTTATATTTTGAAAATTTCTACTTAAATAATCTGCTAGATTTGTATCTAAATATCCATCTAGCATTGCAATATTAAAAATTTCTTTTAAATGACTGATTAGCCTATGAGTTGTCTCTAGATTGCTTTTATTTATTGTAGATGGATTAAAAACTGATGAAAGTATCACCATAAGCTCAGAATGTTTTATATCTTTACATCTCTTGTTTTTAATTTTGGATATAAATGCTTTTCAATTCGTTGTCTTATCTTTAAAATATATCTTTCTTTTCTACCTTTTATTTCAAGCATTTTTAAAAACTGCTCTGTAAGTATATCAAATCTATATTTTTCATTTTTGCATTTTATATCATCTATGCTTTTGCCTTGTTCTAATTGTTTCAAAATTTTTACCGCATCTATTCTTGCCTCGGCTACTGAGTAAATTCCTTGTCTAAATTCTTTTAATTTAATCATTTTTCTATCATCGCCATATCTAACAAAAAAGTTTTTTTGTTAGATGGATAAACTCTTATATAAAGCTCAGCTGGGTTACCTATGCACTTTATATATTTATTTTGCTTAATTTCTAAAGCTCTAATGTCTTTATCTTGTAAGTTTGCAGTTGATATATTTGCCATTTTATTTCCTTTTTATAGAATATTTCAGCAAAACTATCACAAACAAGATGGTATTTTATGATATTTTTGCTGGGTTACCTAATGGCTTACTGGGTTACTTATTGGGTCACCAAATTATTTGCATAGATTATAACATTTTTAATTTTATTTGCATAGATAAACACACAAAAAGACCGTTTCAAGGGATTTTATAAAAAAGTAAAATAAAAAAAGCTTAAAAAATAATGTAATGGCTCCGGATGTAGGATTCGAACCTACGACCAAGCGGTTAACAGCCGCCTACTCTACCGCTGAGCTAATCCGGAATAAAGTAGTAAAATTTTGTGGTGCGGATGAAAGGACTTGAACCTTCACACCGTAAGGCACCAGATCCTAAGTCTGGCGTGTCTGCCAAATTTCACCACATCCGCACTTAACATATCAAATGGTACACCCATCAGGATTCGAACCTGAGACCTACGGCTTAGAAGGCCGTTGCTCTATCCAGCTGAGCTATGAGCGCAAAAAATGGTACGCCCGAAAGGAGTCGAACCTTCAACCTACAGATCCGAAGTCTGTTGCTCTATCCAATTAAGCCACGAGCGCAAATAGTGGGGTGAATTGTGGGAATCGAACCCACGACCCTCAGGACCACAATCTGATGCTCTAACCAACTGAGCTAAACTCACCATAATGGTCGGAGCGAAAGGATTCGAACCTTCGACCCTCTGGTCCCAAACCAGATGCGCTACCAGACTGCGCTACGCTCCGTCGAGTGCGTCTATCGCTCAAAACTTAAAAACGAGTTGAGATTATATATAAATTAAAAATCTTTGTCAATTAAAATAAGCTTAAATTTTAATATTTTTTACTTAATTTCTACATTATCAAATAAAAAACATTAAAATATAAAAAAACTTAATAAAAATAAAAATTATAGAGTAATTATTACAAAATTTAACCTATAACTTTATTTTTTCAACTTCGCCTTTGCCAAAAAGTTTATCACATTCTTGAGTTATTAATTGTTTTTTATCGATTTTATTTGTCATTTGTGTAAGTTCTCGCAAAGAATCATTTATATCTATATCTTGTTTTTCAGAAATTTTAGTTAATTTATTTATATCACGTTTTAAACTTTCTTCTTTAGTTGTTTTTTTGATATCCAACTTTTTTGCATCTTTTAAAGATTCGAAAAAAATATTTTTTATAGATTTATAAACTTTATTTAATCTATCTCTATTTTGATCTTTTGCATGTGTGATAAGTGTCATAACGCCATTTTCATAAGATACAAATTCAACACAAGTTTTAAAAATTTCAGCTATTTCAAAATCTTTTTTTGCAAGATTATCTACAAAAATTTCATACGGATTTTGCAAATTACTTTTTATAAAATTTTGCTTAGATATATTGTTTTCTTCTTTTTTGTTTTGTTTTTCTTCTAAGATATTTAA
>CAMUNZ010000105.1 GCA_947090385.1 uncultured Campylobacter sp.
ATGATAATTGGGTAAAGCAATATCCAGAATATGCAAATTTATCAAAAAGAGAAATTTATCAAAAAATGATAAGCGGTAATTTTTTTATAAAAGGACCTGATAATATGTTTGGGGATGCATATCAATTAGGTTTTAATAAAGATAATCCACAAATAGATGGCTATAGAGCAAATACTTTTCAACCATCTGGGAAACAAAAATTTTTTACAATCTATGCTGATAATAAACTAGAATATGGAATTTTTACTTTTAATTTAGGTACAAATTTAGTTAAATATGATTACAGTGGAAAGTATTTTGATAGAGTCAATAAAACAAAAGATGATTATGAAAATAATGAGTTTTTATTTGATGATTATGGTCAAAGAAGAGCATTTAACTACTCAGCTACTTTATCAGCTTTTGTAGATGATCTTTTTACACCTTTTGTATCTTACTCAAAAAGTTCAAGATTTCCGACAATACAAGAGCTTTATTTTTCACAAAGAACAGGAAATATTTATACAAAAACTTTTAGAAACGATTTAAAAAATGAAGAAGCTAAAACTTGGCAAATAGGTTTTAATAGCTTTAAGGAAAATTTAATTACAAATAAAGATATTTTTGGCTTTAAAGTTGTTTATTATAATAGTGATATAAAAAACTATATACATACTGTTGAAAGATTTCCATACAATCTCTTAGGTCATCATGGTGGTAGTAGTGATCCAAGATACAATAATGATACCCCATATATAGAATATGACAATTACGCTAAAAAAGTTTTAAAAAAAGGCATGGAATTAGAACTTAGCTATGATATGGGATTGTTTTATATAAATTTGGCTTATGCTAGACAAAAGACAAATCTGATGCAGGAGTCGCTTCACAACCGAATCCAAGTCCAAGCGAGTATTTTACATATTCTCATGGCATAAGTAAGGTTACAATGCTTCCAAAAGATTATGGTAGCTTAGATACTGGTGTTAGACTTATGAATGAAAAATTTGTGTTAGGCAGTAGAGTAAAATATTTTGGTAAAAGCAAAAAGGCTATCTATGGCTATAAAAATGAAGAAAAAAATTTTGTTAATGATGGTGGAGCAGTTGTAGATCCAAAATTTGATAAGAAGCTATGGAAAGCTACAAGATTAACAGAAGATATAGAAAAACAACCACTTATATTTGACTTCTATGTAGGTTATGAACCAATTAAAAATTTAACCATAAAAGCCGAGATCCAAAACGCATTTGATAAACAATATGTTGATCCACTTGATACTAATAACGATGCAGCTTCTCAAAGAACTTATAGTATGCTTGAAGGAGAAACAAGTCATTTTAATAACTACGCAAAAGGCAGAACTATGGTTTTAAGTTTTGAGTATAAATATTAAAAACAATTCATAAAATGTTTCGATTTATGTTAAATCTTTTGTAAATTTAACATAAATCATGAAAAATTTCTGAAGTTCTTTCTAAAACTCCGTTACAAAGCGAAATTGTCATCCCATAATTTGTTATCGAAATATTACTATCTCTTGCCAATTTTATTCTATTTATCATCTCTTTTTCATTGATCATACAACCACCACAATGTATTATCAAATCAAAATTATTATCTTTACTGTCAAAAAAATCCTTACCATTATCATAAAAAATTTTTGGTCTAAATTTTAAATAGTTTTCAAGCATTTTAGGAATTTTAACCCTTGCTATATCTTCATCATTTTTAGGATGTAAGCACGCTTCAGAGATTAAAATTTTGCTATTTTTATTTAAATTGTTAATAGCATAAGCACCATTTAAAAGCTCTTTGAAATCGCCTTTAAAATTTGCAAAAAGCATTGAAAATGTTGTGATTTTTTGATTTTTATCAAATTTATCTATCACATCTTTTATGCATTGTGAATCACAAATTACTAAATCAGGCTTAAAGCTTTGCAAAATTTTATCTAAATTTAAAGGCGTCGTTAAAATAGAAAAAGCGTTTAATTCTAAAATTTCTCTTAAACACTGAGATACTGGCAAAATTAATCTTCCCTTTGGAGCGCCTTTATCTATTGGGCTTATTAAAAGCACGATTTGAGACGGTTTTACGATGCCACAAAGTAGCTTTTTTTCTTCTTGTATAATAAAAGTTTTTTCTATATGATTTTTTAAAATTTCAATATTTTTTTTATCTTTCAAATTTAAAAAAATCATTTTTTCATTCTCAATAAAACTAGTTTTTTCATTATTGAAAATATTACAAACTATAAAATATGAAATTTTAAAAGTATTAAATTTATTAATTAATTCTTTTTCGATCTCATTTAAATTTGGATTTTTTACAACTAAAATCGCAAAATTTGTTTTATTTATCTCTTCCAATGCTTTTTTTACTCTTTTTTCTCCAAGTTCACCAGTATCATTAAACCCTGCTGTATCTATTACCGTAGTTGGACCTAAATTTTTAAACTCCATAGAAGCTTTTACGCTGTTTGCCGTAGTTCCAGCCACATTTGATACAATTGAAATTTCGTGTTCGTTTAAAAGGTTAAAAAGGGTTGATTTCCCAACATTTGTCTGCCCAAAAATGGCGATTTGCTGCCTTAATGCATTTGGTGTATTTTGCATTTTAATGCCTTTTTATAAATCTTTTGCTATCGCCGTTTTCTTTTGAAACATAGCGATTATAAGATAATAATTTTGAGTTTAAATCACTATCGTCAATTAAATTTTTTGGATAAATTTGATATAGCTTTTTTTCATTTGGCGTTGTGAAATTTGGCATTATTACATTTGCACCACGGTTTAAAGCTGTCATTCTTCCATCTTTTTGTAAATTT
>CAMUNZ010000106.1 GCA_947090385.1 uncultured Campylobacter sp.
CAGTTCCTACTATTGAGATATTTAGAAAAATGATAGAGTTAAAGGGACTTAAATTATTAAAAGCTGATAATTTTTACTTTATATATAATCCATATAAAACAGATATTAAAGGTGATTATATAGATTTCGATGATTTCTTAAAATCAGGCAATAAACCAAAATTTAAAGAAAACGGTTATTTCGATTTGCCTGAAAGGTTAAGATATATAAGATTAAAAAATAACTCTTTCGATGAAATAAATCAGATTCTAAATACTTATGATAAAAATGCAACTTTTGTAGCTAAAGATAATGCTATAAGCTTTCGCGCAAATGATGAATTATATTCTCAGATTTTAGAAATTGTAGATAAATTAGATGATAAGAATTTAGATCAGATAACTTTTAAAGTTACAATAATTGAAACTGATTTAAATAATATAAGAGATTTAGGATCTCAAATAAATTCGTTATTAAAAATAGTTGATAGAACTGACGCTGGATATTTTATAAATTTAATTTCTGCACCTTATAGAGTAACATCAAATTTAATAAAAGATAAAAAAGATAGATTTTATTCGATACTTAATTTTTTAGATACTAATAACATATCATCTATAAAATCAGCACCTTTTATTATGGCTAAATCAAATAAAAAATCATTCTTTTCTGTTGTTGAAAATGTGCCTTATTTAGTTAATAAAAGTTCTTACAATTCAAACGGCATAAGTTCGCAAAACTCTTATGAATATAAAGATGTCGGATTAAAACTATCTATTAAACCAGTAATTTTTAAAGATTTCATTGATTTAGATTTACATTTAATTTATGATAATTTAGTTGATGGCAATTCTTTAACTCCTATAACAAAAAAGAAAGAATTAAAATCAAATTACACATTAAAAAGAGGTGAAATATTAGTTTTAAGTGGTATCAATCAAGAAAGCGAGATAACTTATAAAAGCGGCATACCTTTTTTAAAAGATATATTTTTGCTTAAATATATTTTTGGATTTGAAAGCAAGAAAAAAATAAATAACGTTTTAACGATAACATTGGAGGCTTTATAATGGATAAAATATTAAAAAAAGATAGCAATATTTACATTTTTAAATCAAAAAATGAGTTTTTTAATAATCCTTATGCGATAAATAAAGATATAAAAAAATTCATAGATAAAAAAATGCAAGATAGTTTAGATTTTTTAGAAAAATCCTATATAGAAGTTGGAAACAATAAATTAAAAATTCCATTAATTGATTTGACAATTGGTGCAAACCTAACGCCCGAACAATTTAAAGCAGAGTTGTGGAATAGAGTAGAAACATTAAGACAATATGCTTTTGAACAAAAATTTACTGAACCTGTTTTTATTACCTTAACACCTCCAACTGAGTTAAAACCATTAAAACAGATTAAATTAAAAAACAATATTTACAAATTAGTTGATAATCCAAAATTTAATGGTAGTGTTGATTATGTAAAACAATCAAGAGATTATATAAGCGAAAATTGGAGGAGATTTTTAAATCAAAGAGTATTTAAAGATATAAAAACTAAATATGGTCAAAATGTTATGTATCTAAAAGTATTTGAACCATTTTTAGATGGAACAGCACATTGTCATATATTATGCTTTTTGCCAATAGACTTTAAAGATAGATTTGTTAATTTAGTAAAAAAATATTTTAAAACAAGAACAGATGTAAAAACAAAATTCAAAGGTGATATAGGTGGAGTAGTTGCATATTTATTAAAATATGCTTTAAAAACATTCAAAAACTCAAAAACTAACGAATTAAATGACACAGCTTATTGGTATATCTTTTATAACATAAGAAGATTTTCTATGAGTAGGAATTTATTATCCTTAAAAATCTATAGAAAGATAAACCACGATGAAGAATTTAGAAAATTAAAAGATATGACATATAAATATAAAAAAAAACACTTTGAAATAGAAGTTTTAGCAAATAACTTAAAGCTTTTAAATGGAGCGCCTAAACTATATGCAAATGATTATAAGATATGCACTATCTTTATAAGGACAATAGATAAAGAAGATGGTGGAGAATATTATAAACTAGCATATGAAAGAAGCACTAAAATAAAAATTCATTTATTTACTAATCCAAAATCTGAAGCTAAAGATGAACAAAGCTTAGAAAATTTCGACTTGCTCAAACTACAACAAAAAAATCAATTTAATTCTACTATTAAAGCTATTAAAAAGATGAAAGATTATAAGCTAATAGAATATTATCAAGAAGGACTGCCTTCAGCCTTAATGATTTCTAACCCTTTACTATTAGCTTTTGTTGAAAACGAACTATTTAGACGTGGATTAAACTACTTCACAAAAGAAAAAAGATTGCACAATATTCATAAATCAGAAGAAAACTATCTAAGGCTTTACTTCTTACATAAATTTATAATCTTATTTGAAAATATCTATTTAAATAAAAAAGACTATAAAGAAAGTTATGCATATAAAGTAATCCAAGAAACATATAAAGCCGTGGATATAGCATAATGAAATTTTCTTATTATTCAAATTTATATTTAGAATTTGGAAAGAAAGAATGGAAATATTCTACCTATTGCAAGAATTTAGGCATAGTTAAAAATAGACTTTTTATTTTTAACGAAAAAGATATAAATCAAATCACATCAATTGATATAAAAAATTTT
>CAMUNZ010000107.1 GCA_947090385.1 uncultured Campylobacter sp.
CTATGCGGATTTAAATAAAAGATATTTAAAACTTAGCGGAATTTTTGAGTTTAATGCTGATTTTATCGAGATAAATTTAATATTTCAAAATATTTTAAATCATAGTAAATTTTATGAAATTTTAAATATTATTAAAGAAAATAAAACAAGTAAAAATTTGCTTAATGAATTTTTTGACGATAAAGAATTTATACAAATATTTCAAAAATTTGGCATTAAAAACGCAAAAGATTTACAAAATTATAATTTAAATATAACAAAAAATAGACTTGAAAATTTAATAAAAGAGAAATTTAGTAAAGAAAAAGTTATAGAAATTTTATCACTTTTTGATAATAGAAAAAACGATGACAAAATTCAAGAACAAACTACAAAAGATGCAAGTATTGCCACAATTTACGAATATATAATTTCGCTTGTTTGGTATTATATCGATGAACAAAAAACAGAAAGAATTTTATCGGCAGGACTTAGCCTAGACAATAATTTACTTCCAAAAAGTCATGCTGTTGGTGGAGAAGCAGATTTTTTATATGATTATTTTTCACATTTTTTAATGATAGAAGCTACACTTACAGAAAAAACAAATCAACGAAGAGCTGAAATGGAAAGTGTTTCAAGGCATTTAGGAAATTTACTTTTACGAATCAAAGAACAAAAACGAGAAAAAACTTATGCAATTTTCATTGCTCTATATTTAGATAAAAATGTTATAAATGATTTCAGAAGTAGAATTTATTGCTATTTTGAAAATGATGAAAAATTTGTAAAAGGTATGAAAATTTTACCACTAAACTCACAAGATTTAATTAAAATTTTAAAATCAAATTTAACTTTTCGTGAGTTAAATGTTAAATTTCTAGAAATTTTAAATAGCAAAAATGATTTTGGAAGTCGTTGGTATAATGACGAAATTCAAAAAATGATAGCAAATTTATAAAGGACAAAAATGCAAATATTACTTTTAAATTATACGCCGCTTGAAATTTGTGTAAATGCGATTCGCACTTGCTGGCAAAGTTTCGATAAAAGCGATAATTGTGGGCAAAAAGATAGAGAATTAATCGATCGAGTCGGCAACAAATTTAAACACGCTTCGACTTTAGAACATCTTTTTTATAATTTTTATATAAAAGGCGTATCAAGGGCGCTTTTACAAGAATTAGCAAGACACAGAATGGCAAGTTTAAGCGTAAAATCTACTCGTTACACTTTAAAAGAGTTAAAAGATGAAAATAAATTTGACGATTTACAAAAAGCGAAAAAATACATAGTTTTAACAGGCGATGAAATCGTAGATAATGCTTCTATGAATGCACTAAATAATTTAATAGAAATTTTGCAAAACAAAAAAAGTTTAGACATCGCAAAATATTGCCTTCCAGCATCTTACAAAACTGAACTTTCTTGGAGTATAAACGCAAGAAGTTTGCAAAATTTTTTATCTTTACGAAGTAGTAAATCTGCACTTTGGGAAATTCGAGAATTGGCAAATAAAATTTACGAAATTTTGCCACAAGATCACAAATTTATTTTTAAGGATTGTATTTTTAAAGATTAATAAAAACTACGATTATTTATAAAATTCTAAATTATTTTTTATTTAAAACAAAATTTTTTATAACAACTCAACGAAAAATTATTTATTTTTTTGAAATTTTTAAAATTTATTTTTTTTACATAATAAGGTGAAATAAATTTTAAGGAGAAAACCATGAGAAGAGGTTTTACTATGATAGAGTTGATCTTTGTGATCGTTATTTTAGGTATCTTAGCAGCAGTTGCTATCCCAAGACTAGCAGCTACTAGAGATGATGCAGAGATTTCAAAAGTTTCTACTAATGTTGCAACAGCAGTTGCTGATATATCAGCATATTACACAGCACACAAAGATGGATTTGCTGCTAATGTTGATGAGATGACAAATACGACAAATGGTGGCAATGTCCAAGCAAAAGGATAAAATTGCGTTGCAATAACTGCCGCTGCTGGTACTCTGGTACTGATGTAATAACTGTTGCTGCACCAGATGGTTGCGGAAGTGCTAGCATAGTTGAAGGTGTTAAAAAAGCTATTCCAAAATTAATAGGCACTTATAAAGTTGGCGGCAACTCAATAGAGTTCTAATTTTAGCTTACAATAAGCTTTAAGTCCTGAGATAATCTCAGGGCTTTTTTATTTTAATTAAATTTAAGCAAAGAATTTTTATTTTCAGTATGAATTATTTTTATATCAAAAGTAAATAACGACGATTTTGATGATAAAAAATATTGGCACTACATAAAAAGAAAAAATATAAAAAACGATAAAACAGCAAAAGGCGATATAGTTTTTTGCTATGATATAAAAAATAAAAATTTTGTATATGCCATAGAATTTATAGGAGAAAGCAAAAAATCAGATAGAGATGATTTTTGCTTTATGAGAAAAATAAAAAATTAAAGCTTAATTTTAATAAAAAATCAAAAAACAATCTTTACGATTTATTTAATAAAATCGTTAAAACTAAAAGCGGTAAAAAAAACATTCTTTGACATTTTTAAATATTGGCAAGATATTACGATTTTAAGCGAAACTAAAAAATATAAATAGGAAAAATCCGAATTATCTGAAATTTTATTGTCACTAGTAGAATAAAAAATATTAAATT
>CAMUNZ010000108.1 GCA_947090385.1 uncultured Campylobacter sp.
GTGGAGGGATCCTGCTGGCAGGTAGATTTCTCAAATATTTTAAAAGTTAAAATTTAAGATATATCTCTTTTACAAATGAAGCTATAATTTATCACTACCCGAGAAAAGAGATAAAACTCAAAAAGATAAAAAGTATCAAAAGAATTTGGAGTTTAAAGTATGAAAGATATGGCGGTGTAGTTTATAACAAAATCGCAATATTTTATCTGTTTTTTTGTGCTATCTTTAATCTTTATTTATAGCTTAATAACTTATGATTTTGAAAAAAATTTATTTGTTTTTGGCGGTATGTCTTTTTGCATTTTTGTACCAAGATTTTGCCTTCATTTTAAAAATGGTGGTTTGATTACAGATTATAAACTTTTTGATGCTATCGTTGGTAGAAAAAGTTTTATTTATAATTTAAAAATCCAGCAAAATCATAAATTAGACAACTGGATTTTATAAAACGTTAAGCTAAAATTTACGATTGAAATTTATTGTCGCGCCATCTTCAGTTGAAGTTATACTAATGTGTTTATTAACTAATAATAACCCCCCCCCCAACAGCGATTGCAGCACCTGCTAAAACATCATGAACATAGTGTTTTTTAGCATGAACCCTAGAATATCCAACATAACTTGCAAGGATATAAAATGGTATCGCCTCTTTAAAAGAATATCTTGCATGGATATAACTAGCACCGATAAATGCACCAGCTGCGTGTCCGCTAGGAAAAGATTTTTTTAAATCACCTGATTTGTAATTTGGGCGTTTTTCTTTGACAGCATTCTTTAAGCCTTCAACTACAAGTTGTGTTGCCAAAATAGTCCCTGCTTCAAGGGCTATACCCTCATAATCCTGTTTGACATAAGAATAAGTCGCAGCACTTACTGGGACTACGATTTGCACAATATCACCCCATTTTTCGATCTTATCTTTTGCATTTAGTGCAACAAAGCACAACAATAAAATTAATACTTTTCTCATAAAACTCCTTTAGTTTCATTTTTGCTACATCTTTAGCACAAGAATTATATATATTAAAGTCAAATTTAATTTGCGGTTTTTTAATAAAAATTAAAATTATTTTATTTTTTTACTGCTAAATATGCCTCAAAGCAAACAACCATTACTTCATATCCACAAGCCAAAAATCCTAAAATATAAACAATAAATAAAAAACAATGTTTTTGGTCAAAAAAATTCCATCAAAGAAAAAATAATACATTGAAAAAACGCTATAAAAATCGAAATAGGAATTATGAAAAAAGCTAACAATGGCTCAATTTTTCCACTTTTTCATAAAAATCTTTATCTTCTATCTCATATATATTAAAAAATCCTCTTTTAAACAAAGAGACAATAAATAGTTTTTTAAATACTAAAAACAGATAAATTCCAGTATTTACAAACGATAATGCCACAAAAAATGCTTTTTTGCAGTGAAATATTTTGGTGTGCAAACTCAACAGCTGGTATAAAACTCATAAATTTTACAAATTTATGAGACACTAGTGATTTGCCAACAAAACTGCACGATAAAATCAGTATAAAAACACCAGCCAAAACAGCATAAAAACAGCATATTTATCTCAAAATCAGTAACATTTTTATTAAATTTATTTTTTATATAAATTTGAAATTTGGATAAATTTTTGGGCGGTTTTGGATAGATGATTTTTTGTTTGGCTATTTTTGTTTTCTTGGTTTTTGTAAATTTTCTTATTTTAGTTATGATAAAAAATACCGCCAAATAAACAAAAAGCGTTGCAAAAATAAGAAGTAAAAGCTTAGCCAACACAACTGGGTGCATTATTTCTTTATCAGTTAAGCCAAGAAAAAAGAAAAATAAAAACAACACTATAAAAAGCGATAATGGTAGCAAAATCAAAAGCCTAAGAGAAATTATCAAAACTTTATAAAAAGTTGTGATTTTATATTCGTTTTCACATTTATTGCATATTAAGTTTTTATTTAAGAAAAAATTATCTATATCAAAGGCTTCTTTTAAAAAGCCTTTTTGATTTATATTATTTTTGCAAATTTCACACTTAAAACTCTTCATAAGTTACCTTTAAATTTTATCTCAAATCCCAAAACTAGTTTTAGCATTTGAGATATTTAGTTTTGCATTTTTTAAAAAAATATATTTTTTATTATTTTATAAAATTTCATCATTTGGGATTAAGATATTCATTACCTTGCGATTTTTATCATAAATCGTAAGGCAGTCATAAATGCTACCTTTAAATTTTCCACTATTTATGGCGTGTATAATGATTTTTGGAATTGCAAAACATACAAAAACAGCAATAATTGCAAATAAAATAATCGGTTCATTAAATGCAAAAACTGCATATATATATTGATACTATAATCAAAAGTAAAATTTTACCGACTAGTGGAGTTTGCTCATCTCCATCACGAAAATCGACACTAAATTTGACTTTTTTAATGTCTTTCGTTTGGATAAATTGAAATGATTGATTATTGCGAATTTGACTAATCATAATATTATTTAAAACAAAGTAATTTTTTCACAAAAACCTCTTAATATAAGGAATTGTCACCATAACCGCCATAATCTTTAAATAATTGACTTGTTCAGGTCTTGCAATACACAACATAATAAACAACAAAATCA
>CAMUNZ010000109.1 GCA_947090385.1 uncultured Campylobacter sp.
CGGCAAAAACTTTAATTCTATTAGTTTTTGTCAAATTTATATCACGAGGAACTGCTATATCAAAAAAATATCTATCAAAATCTTTTTGCTCTATCAAATCATCTGTAATTATCGCTTCTTGCGCCGATGTAGCAGAAAAAAACAATCTATGATAATTTAAATACTCTTTTAAATTGCTAAAATGATCAAATTTTGCCCCACTACCGATCTCTTCACAAATTTTTTTTGCTTTATTTAAATCTCTGTTTATTATTATCACGTTTGCAGCATTTGCGACTAAATATTTTGCAGCATTTTGACTCATTTCTCCAGCACCTATTATAACAGCACTTATCCCGCCAAGATTCCCAAAAATTTCTTTTGCTTTGCAAACAGCAATTGAAGCCACAGAAATTTGATTTTTAGAAATTTCTGTTTCATTTCTAACTTTTGCAGCGCAATGAAAAGCTTGATGCAAGGCTCTATCTAAATTTATCTTAGCAAAACCATTTTTATGTGCAAAATTATAGGCGTCTTTTAACTGTCCGACAATTTGCGTCTCGCCAATAACCAAACTATCAAGCGAACTAGCAACGCTAAAAAGATGATGTATCGCTCCGCTATCCTCGTAAATATCGGCTCTTTGATTTAATTCATTAAAATCTACATCGCAAAATTTTGCGATTGATTCTATGATTAGCTTTTCGCATTTAAAATTTTCATTGCAAAAAGTCAAAATTTCTACTCTATTGCAAGTGCTTAAAACCATGCATTCAGATATCGGTTCTTTTAAGCAAAGTGATTTTAAAATTGCGAATTTTTTATCGTTGTCAGAAAAAGATAATCTCTCGCGAAGAGTTATATCTGTATTTTTATGAGTAAAACTTACACTTAAATAATGCATCAAAATTTCCTATTTATCATACTTAAAGCAACATTTTCAAGTTCGATATTTTTAAACTTTTTTATAGAATTAATGGCTAAATTTGCATATAATTTTGCTTCATCTAAACAATTTTTTATTATTTCAAACTCATTCATTTTTTCTTTTATCCAAAAAATTTCTGTATCTTTTAAATCTTTTTTAAAATAACTCTTTAAAATTTCTTGCTGCGTTTTTGATAATTTTTCAAAAAGTCTCATATAAGCAATTGTAGTTTTGCCCTCTTTAAAATCATGTAAATTTGGCTTTCCAAGAGTTTTACTATCTTGCGTTATATCTAAAATATCATCTATCAATTGAAAAGCTAAGCCTAAATTTTTACCATAAATTTTAAAATCCTCAACTGGCAAATTCGCTAAAAATGCAGCACTTACAGCACAAGCCTCTATAAAAACAGCTGTTTTTTTGTAAATCATATCAAAATATTTTTTTTCATCTAAATTGAAATTTTTGCTTAAATTTATATCAAGAAGTTCGCCAATACTTATTTCATAAACAGCATTCGAAACGGTTTTTGCGATAAACTCGTCAAATTTACTTAATTCATAAAAAGCTTTTGCATACAAAATATCACCAAGCATAATCGCATCTTTTGCGCCAAATTGGGCATTTATGCTAGGATTTCCACGACGAATTTTTGCATCATCTATCACATCATCGTGCAATAAAGAAGCAATCTGAATAAGTTCAATAATCGCGCAAAGTTTAAGTGATAACTCGCTGTTTCCAGTTATATTTAAAATAAGTTTAGAACGAAGTTTTTTTCCACTTTTTATATGAGAAAACATTAAACTTGCATAATCTGATTTTAAATCAGATATAAAATTTGTCATTATTTCGTCAATTTTATCCATTTTTACTCATTTTGACTTAAAATATCGCCCATTTTTTCAATATAAATATCATTTAATCCGTTTTCAATTTTTTCAGGATTTAAGGCTAAAAAACTCAAAACTTCGCCTTGCGAAACTCCTTTTTCTTCACAAATTTCTCGCAAACAAACAAGCTCACTAAAAACTTTTTCGATCTCATTTTCAACTAAATTTTTATTTGCATTAAAAATTATTTCAAAAAATTTTGTCTTTGGGTCGCTTTCAAAAATATCAATATCCAAGCTTTTTCCTAAATAAATAAAAATCGTGTGATTATAACAAAAAAAACTTTTTTTAAAATGAAGTTAAAAAATTCTTAACTTTATTTTCATTTTTTGTAGATTTTCGCCAAAAATTTCATCACCAAAATCGCACGTTTAAAACTCATCAAATTTTCCTTTATGCTTTTGTTTTTTATATTTTGCGTTTTTTATCTTTTCTATAGAATTTGCTTTTTTTATGATTTCTAGTTTTTCAGCGCCATTAAGGGCTAAATTTGCAAATTCTACAAGCGATTTTGTATATAAACTATCTAAAAAAATCGGTTCAACTTTTTCTAAAATTTCTCCTTTTTTTGCTATAAATTCGCGAAATTTAACCTCATCAAAATCATCTTTTTTAGCAACATTTATAACAGATTTAAAAAATTTCTCTAAACTTCTTATGAATTTTGTTCTTAAAAATTTATTATTTTTTTGCATTATAAAACCATCGCTAAAAAAATAGTTCCTATAAAAATTCTGTAAATTC
>CAMUNZ010000110.1 GCA_947090385.1 uncultured Campylobacter sp.
CTTTTAGTTTTATTAACTCACCTTTATCAGTTATGGCGTTTTGATTAGAATCTTTATTTATTAATTTCTTTTTCTAAAGTTTGCAAACTATTAATAATTTCATCAAAAATTGGATAATCACCATAAATCATCTCTGCCATATCTTGATAGTCTTTTTTTTATTTCAGCAAATCTATATTGGCTTGGTGCTAACTTTAATTTAGCATTTAAAATATCTTCATATCTTGCCCATTTTCTTGGATAAAACTTCATTTTAAATTCAACAACTTTTTTTAGCAAATTTTTATCTTTTAAGGCTTTATATTTAAATTTTGAATTTGCTATTTTATATAAATCATAAAAATGCCTCGCATATCTGTGTGGCATTGGAGAATTTTCTGGTCTATTTGCTTCGTGATGTAAAATTGTTGCTTTTTCCCAAAAAGTCCTTTCCGCTGATACTGTTCTTATGCCTGACTTTTTTTAAATACATTTGAATAAGTCTCTGCAATTATTGGCAATATTTCTATATTTAAAGCAGGAGTTCATGCTGCAAGACTTCCTATTTCAAGCCTAATTGTTTGAGTTAAATAATTTGAGTCAAATATTTTTGGATATTTACAAAGAATTGTTTGTGTATCAATTGTATCAATAAAAAATTCAAAGTATAAATCTTTAAAATCTTTTTCTAAAGCTGGCAAAAGTTCATCTTTTAAAAATTTTTCTGTTTTTTCATTAACTTGCTTATTGAATTTATCTTGTTTGGTATTTGACCTTTCTATCCACGGTTCTTCCTTGTCATATCCTAATACTTGCCAATCTAAAATCAAATCTATATCTTCAGAAAATCTCTCTATAAAACCAAAACATTTTGAAAGCGATGTTCCTTCCCTTAAAAGTAAAATATTCTTTCCATCTATTTTCATTAAATAGATAATCCAAAATGAAAGTAACCCAATAATCTTTTTCAATAACCGCTTCAGAAATATTTTTCTTTCTTGCAGTATTTATGATTAAAACCCTTAAATCATCTTTATTGCGCACATAAAACTTATTCATTTGTATCCTTACAAATTTCTCTTATTGCTTCATATACACATGATGGGACAGATTTTGATTCTTGCATTAAATCTGATTTTTCTTCTTTTGTTAAATTCTCTCTTATTTTTTTGTAACACTTCATTTGATATTCTATCTTTTCCTAAGGACTTAATGGCTTGAATGACCGTTGCAGACTTTAAAGACATATTTGCAATTTCTTCAGGATTTACTTTTTTAAATTCTAAAGTAGTATTACCGATTTTATATTTTTTGTATCTTCCACTTGAAATATATTTATAGTGTATTGAAACTTGTGTTGAAAGTCTTAGTAAATTTAAGGCAGTGCTACTATATGAAGCGATATTCCAATTATATTTTCTTGCTATAGCTAGTGCTAATTTGTGAATTGATACTTCCTCATATTCTCCTATAAGCTCACTATATTTAGGATTGTAATAAAACCCATTAATTACTCTTTTTATTCTATTTTTATCAACAAGTTAATTTAAGGTTCTACGAACAGTTTCATTTTTAGCTATGTCTAAAAAATCATTGTTTATAAAGACTTTCCATCATTAAACTTTTTAATTCTATTTTTGATTTGATCTAAATATGAAATCATTTTATACCATCTTTCTCCCAAATGTTATACTATATTCGGGATAATTATTCAATATATTAAATTTGCTAATTTATAATGACTTAATTTTACAAAATTATAAAAAATCTAATTTAGTTTCATAACCCCTACCTCACACTCAATCCCTCATCAAGGTATTTTATTATTGGGTAGATAAATAGTTCAATTACTCTTCTTTTGCCTACTTTTACTTCAGCTATCACACTCATTCCAGGCTCAATGTTTTTTATCTCTCCATCTATGTTTAGAGTTGTTTTTAAAGGTTTTACTTTTATCTCATAAACTATTCCAAGCTTTTCATTTTCTATAGCATCATTTGCAATGTGTATTAACTCACCATCAAGTTTTCCATATTTTTGAAAGTTAAAAGTATCTATTTTAATAGCTACTTTTTGTCCTTTTTTTAAAAATCCTATATCTTTATTGAGTGTTGTTGCTTTTATTATAAGTGGCTCATTTGCTGGAATTATAGTTATTAAAGCCTCCCCATTATTTACAACTCCATTTTCAGTATTTACTAAAAGTTTTCCTACATATCCATCTACTGGGCTTTTAATAAGTTGTTGTTTGCTTTGAAAAAGATATGCATTAATCTCAGCTTTTATTAAATTTGCTTCTTTTTCTTTTGTGATTAATTCATCTAAAAACTTACTTTTTGAGTTTTGTTTAAAAACTTCAAGCTCTTCTTTTGTGGCATTTAGTTTGTTTATAGCTGCTGTTTTATTGTTTTTGGCGATATTTAATTTAGAAGTTAAATCATACACCTCTTTTTGAAGATCATCATACTCTTTAAGTGATATTATATCTTTTACCTTTTCAAGTCTATTTAGTCTATTTTTATTTTTATTTAAAAGATTATTGAGTCTTATTAT
>CAMUNZ010000111.1 GCA_947090385.1 uncultured Campylobacter sp.
GGGATGCTTAAAGTTTTATTAAAAAACAAAACTTTAAGCAGAAAAATTAGAAATTTATAAATTATTTTAAAAAATAAATTTAACTAACTTTTCATAATAATGTGCTTTACAAAAATTTGAAATAAATTTAAGAAGAGAAAATGAAAACGTATAAATTTGATTATGTGATAGATAAAAACATGATAGAATAGATATAAATAATCACGCAAATAATGTAAAATACGTCGAAATTATGCAAAAAGTAGCTTATATTCATTCAAATGCAGTCGGCGATACGATTGATTTTCAAGAAAAAAATGACGTTATTTGGGTGATTAAAAAACATGAAATTGAATATTTAGCACAAGGATTTTTTAGGAGATGAGATAGAAGTCACAACTTGGACTGAAAGTTTTTAAAAAACTTGTGACTTTAGAGAATATGAATTCAAAAGAAAAAGCAATAACAAAATTTTAGTTAAAGCAAAAACACTTTTTGTTTTATTAGACAACAAAACATTTCGCCCAAAAGTTATAAACGATGAGTTTATAAAAATGTATAATTAAAATTTTAAATTATTTGCGTGAGTTAAAGCGATTGCAATCGCGTCAGTTACGTCAAGTGGTTTTATTTCTTGTTTTATATTTAACATTTTTTTTACCATGAAAGCGACTTGTTCTTTTGATGCTTTTGCTTTGCTTGTGACACATTTTTTAATTTGAAGTGGCGTATATTCTGCAAAATTTCCGTGAATTTGTAAAATTTTTAAACTTAAAGCACCTCGAAATTGAGCAAGTTTTAAAACACTTTGCGGATTATATGCATAAAACATACTTTCAACAGCTACAAAATCAATTTTCTTTTCAAAAATTTGATCCATAGCTTCGCACATTTGTGAAATTTGATATTGCAAATCATCTGGTTTTATTTTCACAAGTCCGGCTTCTATTAAATTTTTATTCACACCATGTTTTTCTATAATCGCATACCCTAAATTTCGAGTTCCAGGGTCAATTCCTAAAATTTTCATTCACAATCTTTTCAATTTTTATTCACATTAAATTCACATTTTTAAATCAAAAATGTTTGAGTTTATCATATTTTTAAAAATTTTTTGATAAAATCGCAAGTTTATTAAAATTAAAAAGGAAAATTTTGAAAGATCAAGTCGATCAAGTAATCGAACAATTAAAAAAAGAGATAAAAGATATTGAATTTGAAAGATATATCACACAAATTAAATTTAATGACAAACTTTCAAAACCAGACTATATAGTTTTTAACACAACTAGTGAAATTATATCAAAATTTATACAAACTACTTATTCTGGAAGAATATCTGATATTTTTAAACTTTTAACAGGTATAAAACCTCAAATTTTAATAACTTCAAAAAATAGAAATAGCATTTCAAATATTAAAAAAATAGAACAAAAACCAAAAAACACTATTTTAAATATAAATTTTAATTTCGATAATTTTATAGTCGGTGAATCTAATCAATTTGCATTTAATTATGCAAAAATAGTTGCACAAAGTCCAGGAATTTCTTTTAATCCTTTTTTTATACACGGACCGAGTGGACTTGGAAAAACGCATCTTTTACAATCTATAGGAAATTATTGTATAGATAAAAATTATAGTGTTATTTGTGTGACAAGTGATCAATTTATAAGTGATTTTGTATTTCATACAAAAAATAATTCTATGTTAAAATTTACAGAAAAATACCGAAATTGTGATCTTTTGTTGATTGATGATATACAAGTTATCGGTAATGCCGAAAAAACGCAAGATGAACTTTTTCACACTTTTAACGAACTCACGAATAAACAAAAACAGATTGTTTTTACTTCAGATGTTCCACCAAAAAATTTAAAAGGTTTTGAAGAAAGACTTAAATCTCGTTTTGAAATGGGACTTGTAGCAAATATAACTCCACCAGAATTTGACACAAAAATTTTGATTATAAAACAAAAATGCAAATTAAATAATATAAATTTAGATAGAGAAGTTATAAATTATATTGCTACAAATATGGGAGATAATATAAGAGAAATTGAAGGTGCGATAAATACATTAAATGCACTTTCTTATATCATAAAAACAGATGTAAATTTAGATTTTGCAAAATCAAGTTTGCAAGATTACGTAAAAGAAAAGAAAAAAGAAAACATTACTATAGAAGAAATCATCGATATCGTTTCAAAAGATTTTAATATAAAACCAAGCGATATAAGAAGTAAATTGCGTTCGAAAAATATAGTAAGTGCTAGAAGAATTTCAATATTTTTAATAAAAAATTTAACAACAAATTCAACTTCTCAAATAGCAAATTATTTTGGGATGAAAGATCATAGCGCAATAAGTCACAACATAAAAAAAATAAATCAAGTAATTTTAGATAATGAATATTTAAAAACAAAAGTTGAAGAGTTAAAAAACAGAATTTTAAAATTCAAAGGAGAAAACCAGTGAATAAATGTGAAAAGTTTTATAGATATATTCACATTAAAAACTGCTGTTTTTACACATTTGTGATTGATTTTC
>CAMUNZ010000112.1 GCA_947090385.1 uncultured Campylobacter sp.
AAACGATAAATTTTATCAAGTCTTTTTTTGCTTGATAAAAGATCGTCAATATTATAATTAGAATTCGCCCTATAATGCGAACTTAAAAGATAAAATCTTAAAGCTTCGCCTGGAACTATTTTTAAAGCATCTTTTATAAAAAAGCTATTTCCAAGACTTTTGCTCATTTTTTCATTATCAACTTGCACAAATCCATTATGCATCCAATATTTACTAAGCTCATTTTTATTTACACATCTGCATTGAGTGGCTTCATTTTCATGATGAGGAAAAAGAAGATCTAAACCTCCTGCGTGGATATCTAGATTAAAATTGCCATTTTTAAAATATTTTTTTATCATTGCAACGCATTCTGTATGCCAGCCAGGTCTTCCTTTCCCAAATTTGCTTTCATACCAATTTTCATCAAATTTCCAAAGAACAAAATCTCTTTCGTTGATTTTATTTTCATTATTTTTTACGCGATGCTCGACATCGTCGCTATTTTGTCCGCTTAAAGTAAGATATTTTTCATCTTTACTTGTATCAAAATAAATTCCATCATCTAGTTTATAAGCGATATTTTTTTCAAACAAAATTTTTATGTATTCTAAAATTTCTTTTAAAGTTTGTGTTGCTTTTGGCTCAATATCGGCCCTTAAAACATTTAAACTATCCATATCTTGCAAATATCTTTTTATATAAAACTCAGTTATTTCTTCTAGTTTTTTACCAGAATTTTGCATTTTCTTTAAAATTTTGTCATCTATATCTGTGAAATTTTTTACAAATTTTACTTTATAATTTAAAGCCTTTAAAACTCTTCTTAAAAGATCAAAACTAACAGCGCTTTTTGCATGTCCAAGATGCGCATCGTCATACACAGTCGGACCACAAACATAAATTCTCACCTCATCAAATTCTGGCTCGAATTTCACTTTTTTTCTAATATCACTAGAGTAAATAAACATATAAAAAATCCTTTATAAATATCAAAAATATCATGAAAACTAAAGAAATAAAAATAATAAAAGCAATTTTTTTTGCGCTGATTATATCTAAAAAATTTCTAAACCCAAAAGCTTTAATGCTTAAAAATAACAAAACATAAGCAGATAAAGATCCGGCAAGTGCTAATCCATTTACACCAAATGGATAAAACAAAATCGCACAAAAAAATAGATTTACAAATAAAATCTTAACGGTAATTTTTGCTGCCAATTTTTGTTGCATTTTTGAATATAGCCAAAGCGAAAAAAGTCTAGAAATTCCGTAAGGAACAAGCCCTATAAGATACATACATAAAACTAAAGCGCACTCTTTTGAGTTTGTGGATGTGAAATTTCCTCTTTCGAAAATTATTTTTATAATAATCTCGCTTAAAATAATCCCGCCAATTGTTGCACAAAGTAACATCAATAAAAGAAAATTAAAACAATTTGAAAGATTTTTTTTTGCTTTTTCATAATCATTTTGTTTTATAAGTTTTGCTATTTTTGGAAAAAGTGCAGTTGAAAGTGCGATTGCAAAAAGCGCTAACGGAAGTTGAAAAATTCTATCAGCATAATATAAATAACTAATCGCTCCAGCCCCTAAAAAACTAGCAAACCAAGTATTTATAAAACTAGTAATTTGAACCGCACTACTTCCAATTACTCCGCTAAAAAACAAGGAATAAAAGCCTTTTGTTTCTGTTTTTTGCCCTTTAAAAAATCTTACAAATCCACCATTTAAAACTCGTAAAATTTTTTTATATTGCATGGCTATTAAATGAACTAAAAATTGCAAAAATCCGCCGACAACTACGCCAAAACTCATATAATAAACAGCCGTTTTTTGATCTAAATTTCTTGCCAAAATCAAAGCCGTAATCATAGATAAATTTAAAATCGCAGTTGAAAAAGCAGTTGTAGCAAAATGCCCTTTATATTGAAGCATAGAAGCCATAAAAGTAACTATAAAAATAAAAATTAAATATAAAAAATTTATCCTTACAAAAGGCACTGCGTTTTGTATTAATTCATCATTAAAACCAAAAGCTAAAGCCTTCGTAAAAAGTGGCGTAAAAAGCATCACACAAAGCATTAAAACTAAAATAATTCCCAAAAATCTAGTTAAAATTTGCGCCGCAAAAATACCTTTTTTTCTAGCTTTTATAAAACTTGGCAAAAATGCTTGTGTAAAAGCCCCTTCAGCAAACAATCTTCTAAATAAATTTGGCAATTTAAATGCAAGAAAAAAAATATCACTCCAAATGCTAGCACCAAGTATATTAGCCGTCATCAAATCGCGAATCAGACCCAAAATTCTACTAACTAAAATTCCAATACTATTTGAAAAAAATGCTTTAATCATAAAAACTCTTAAAAATTTTGTATTGTAATGAAAATTGTATAAAAAACATTTGAAAATTTATAAATAAAATAAGCTTAAGAAGTTATAATTGCCACTTTGAAAAAAATAAGGTAGTTAAAATCGATGATAAAAGCAATTGAAGGAGTTGTAACAAAAAAAACTCCTACGAAAATTTTATTAAAAGCATTTGG
>CAMUNZ010000113.1 GCA_947090385.1 uncultured Campylobacter sp.
ATAAAATCTGTAAATTTAAAATTAACTCCTTCTATTTTTCCTGTAAGCAAGAATTACCCAAATACTGCAAAATTTGCAAAGATTTTTAAAACTTATATGATACATTTGCCGCTTGAAGCTTTACATTATAAAAATGCTGAAAAAAACACAATTTTAACAAATTATGATACTAATCAAATTAGAGAAATTTTAACTCAAATTCGAAAAGATTTTCCAAAAGCAAAATTTATAAACAATCACACAGGAAGTAAATTTACGAGCGATTTAGAAGCTATGCAAAGGCTTGTTTTGGTTTTAGATGAGCTTGGGTTTTATTTTTTAGATTCTAGAACAATAGCCTCAACAAAAGCAAATATTGCTATGAAAAATGCAAATCATAGATATATTTGGCGAGATGTTTTTTTGGATAATATAAACAAAAAAGAAAACATACAAAAAGAGTTACAAAAAGCCGTAAATATCGCAAAAGATCGAGGTTTTGCGGTAGCGATAGGACACGCTAGAGAAATTACTCTAAAAACTTTGAGTGATAGTTTTGAAATTTTAAAAGATGTCGAAGTGATATATTTGGAAGATATTTATGAGTATTACAAATGAGCTGCCATTTATCCCGCAATCTTTAAATAGATTGAAAAATCCTCCAAAAAGGCTATTTTACAGAGGAAATTTGGATCTTTTAAACTATAAAAAAGTGGCAATTGTCGGTTCTAGAAAAATATCTGTTTATACAAAAAATTTAGTTTTATCGTTATCGGCTGAGCTAAAAAAACGAAATATTTGCGTTGTAAGTGGCGGAGCTATCGGCACTGATATAACGGCGCATTTTGGGGCTTTTCCGCATACGATCGGAGTTTTTGCAAATGGTCTTGATATAATTTATCCATCACAAAATTCAAAATTAATTAAGCAAATAGAACAAGAATCGTTAGTTTTAAGCGAATACGAAGATGGACAAAGTCCAAAAAACTGGAATTTTTTGCAAAGAAATCGCATAGTTGTAGGGCTTTGTGACGCTGTTGTTGTGGCACAAGCCGATTTTAAAAGTGGGTCAATCCAAAGTGCAAGAATGGCAAATGAAGCCAAAATTCCGCTTTTTGTTTTTCCTCAAAGAATAAACGAAAGCGAAGGAACAAATTTTTTAATCACACAAAATAGGGCAAATTTAATAGACAATATCGAAAATTTTGCAAATAAATTTGGAAAAATTTCTATAAAAAAAGATGAAATTTTAGAATTTATACAAAAAAATCCAAATTTTGATGATTGTTTTAATAAATTTGGCGATAAAATTTATGAGTATGAAATCGAAGGCAAAATCGCAATTGACGGGCTTTTTATAAGGATTTTATAATGATTGTGGCACTTGATATTGGACTTAAAAGAATAGGCGTAGCTTTTGGCTATGAAAACAAAATCGCAATTCCACAAAATGCAGTTTTAAGAAAAAATAGAAATCAAGCAGCATCAGAAATTTCAAAAATTTTAAAAGAAAATTCTTGCAAAATTTTAGTTGTTGGGTTACCTATTGGCGGAAGTTCGCAAGATGAAATGGAAAGAAGAATAAAACATTTTGTTTCGCTTTTGGATTTTGGCGGCGAGATCGTTTTTGTCGATGAAAGTTTTTCTAGTTTTGAGGCAAATGAGTTAAAAGTGGCAAATACTCGCAAAAAAGATGGCAAGTTAGATAGCTTATCTGCGATGATAATTTTGCAAAGATTTTTTGAAAAATTTTAGATTTTTTCTTTAAAAAATTCGCAAATATCACATTTAAAAAACTTTGAAAGCTTAAAAAGATGTAAAATTTTGAAGTGTTTTCCGTGAGAGTTATTTTCCATATTTGCATAAAATCCACCAGATGCATGACCTATATTTAACGCAGTTTCTAGTTGGCTAATTTCCCTTTCTTTTCTTATCCTTTTTACATTATAAGCGATTAAATTTAAAAATTCTTCATCTTCTTCTGGTGTTGTAATTTGTGGCAAATTTAACATTAATATCTCCATACAAAAGTTTTCCATAAGTTTATTTGTTATAAAATACTTTCTCAAATCTCTATAGAAATTATTCCTATAGAGATATTTTTTAGAAAGGAGGCTAAAATGAAACAATATGCTTCAATGTCAAAAGATGGTGTAAGACCACCAAATGGACCAAGTACCACTGGTAATCCAAGTGGTAAAGGACGTGGAAATAATCCACCAAAAAAATAATTTTAAAATTATTTTTACTGAAAACTGCAAATGATTTTTGTAGTTTTCAACATAAAAATGGTATAATTTTTAAATTTTATACCATTATAAATTTGATAAGTCAAATGAAAAAATCAAAGATATTGATGAAAATAAAATTTAAATTTTTTTAGTTTTCTGTCACAAAAACGTTAAAATTTTAGTTAGATAGATTTTTGAGTTTTTGGTTAAATTTTTGATTTTATTATGAATTTCTAAATTTTTGCATATAAAATTTATATTTTAAATTTTTATTTTAATGCATTCTGTAAAACTTCTTC